>JAWLES010000211.1:0-4234 GCA_041685935.1 Desulfobacteraceae bacterium
ACGCCTGAGGCGGCGCGGTGTGCAGGAAGGTGTCAGTTGTGTATATTCAGAAGAGAAGCCGAGAAACAAGACGGAATACGACCCGGAGGATGCGGAACATGCGGACAGCGGGCGGAACAGACCGCCCATCGGCACGGTTTCTTATATTCCGGGAATTTTCGGGCTCACCGCGGCCGGTCTTGTGACGGAGGTTCTACTGCAAAAGCGCACGGTTTAACTACCCGGGTTCGAGCCACATTACCAGCAATCTATTTAAGTGTACCGTAGTCGTATCATCACCATGCGATTGCCATGGGGGCAATGAAATATTCTATTGCGAACCAGTGGGAAACAAAGGTATAATTGAATTTATGTCGGTTGAAACCGTCAATGATCAAACAGTATGGAGGCCTGATACCGTGTTTACCCAGAGTGTGTCCTACAATGCAGCATTTGTCGCCGGCTTGCTTTCCTTTTTTTCCCCCTGTGTGCTGCCGCTTATACCGGCCTATTTTACATTCATTACCGGGCTTTCGCTGGATGAATTAACCGAAGATGTAAAAGAAACCAGAAAAAAGGTGATCCTGGCTACAATCGCATTCGTACTCGGATTTTCCTTCGTGTTTATTCTGTTGGGCGCTTCCGCTTCGTTCATAGGGGGGGTGGCGCAGAAGTTTTCATGGGTGATAAGGTACGTGGGCGGTGGAATTATTATTGTATTCGGACTTCACCTTCTCGGGCTGATCAACATCAAGGCGCTGAATTTTGAAAAGAAACTGCATATGAGCGAAAAGCCGCTCCACCTGTTTGGGACGTTCGTTATCGGCATGGCCTTCGGAGCCGGGTGGAGCCCCTGTATCGGCCCCATGCTCGGATCCATACTTATTCTGGCCGGAAATCAGGATACCGTGATGAAAGGGGTGATGCTTTTAGGGGTCTACTCCGCAGGCATCGCTATTCCGTTTCTCATTATTTCGTTTTTCATCACCCGGCTGCTTGACATTATGAAAAAAGCTACAAAGTTAATTGGATATATCAACAAAACCGCGGGTGTCCTCCTGATCGTTATGGGGATTCTGCTTTTAACCGATCAGTTCAGGGTTCTGGGCACTTTGTGAAAAAGAGAGGGATTATGACAAAAACAAATACGGTTCTGGCGGCAGTGCTTCTGATTTGTGCAGCTGCGCTTCCGGCGCGGGCTGCGGATCCAACAGGGGCTATCGACTGGACGGAGTATGAAAACGCACTTTCAAAGGCGAAAGACCAGGACAAAAAGTCGTTTATCTATTTTTACACCGAGTGGTGCTCGTACTGCAAAAAAGTGGAAAACGTACTGTTCAAGGATGCTGACGTGGTGGAGTACCTTAACGAGCATTTTGTGAGCACTTCGGTCAAAGTGGAGGGAAGTGAAAGCAAAGGAATAGCTGAGGATTACGGTGTGAGCGGATTCCCGACGTTCTGGTTCCTGGAGGAGGACAATTCAAGGCTCAATTATTTACCCGGATATATTGAAAAGGGCAAGTTTCTTCAGATACTCAAATATATCAGTACCGACAGTTACCAGACCATGGAGTTCTCCGAATTTGCCGAGTCGCTATAAGTATATCAGGGATTTTCACATAAAAAAATTTTTACAGGAGTTGTTTGTATGACAGGCAGGCTTTTTAAAACGGTTGTTCTCTGTATGGCTGTATTTCTTCTGGCATGCGGCTTTTCCCATGCAAAACAGGTGTATGTAAAGGGCATAACCCGGATTACCATGAGATCTGAGCCCGGTGCTAAAAACAGTATCGTTTCCATGCTGGAGTCCGGAACCAGGCTCGAGATGATCCGGCAAAAGCCGGACTGGTCAAAGATAAGGCTTGAAGACGGCAGGGAGGGATGGGTTCTGACCCGGTTTGTCACCGAAGAAAAACCTGAGATTCTTCTTGTGGAGGATCTGAAAGAGAAAAACAAGAAGCTTGCCGCCCGGGTTGCACGGTTTAAGGAGGAGAATACGGAATACCGGAACACAAAAGCCAAGCTGCTTGAAATAGAGGAAAAGTATAAAGAGCTTAAAGAAAAGTCGGAAAATTTTTTAACCCTGGAGAAAAAGCACAAACAGATGAAAAAGGATTTTCAGCAGCAGAAAGAGCGGATAAAACAGCTTCAAAAGCGGCTTGACTCACAGGTTCTTCACGGATTGATCGGCGGCGCCCTGGTGCTTTTTATAGGGATACTGCTGGGGCTCGGCTCACGCAAAAAACAGAGAAGTTCCCTGTTATGATCCACGAGACCGATTTCCTGGTTATCGGCAGCGGGGTGGCCGGTCTCAACTTCGCCTTGAAGGCTGCCCGGGCGGGCCGGGTGACTATCATCACCAAAAAGGGGGCGGAGAAGAGCAATACAGCCCTTGCCCAGGGAGGGGTGGCAGCCGTTTTGAGCAAGGATGATTCGTTTGACCTTCACATCAGGGACACCCTTGAAGCAGGCAGCGGGATCTGCAAGCGGGATGTCGTTGAAATGGTGGTCAGAAAAGCGCCTGAAATGATCCGGGGACTCATTGAAAAAGGGGCCAGGTTCAATACGCAGCAGGGAGCGGAAGGTTCACTCTCCCTGGGCAGGGAGGGCGGGCATTCCAGAAAACGGATCGTGCATGCCCATGATCTTACCGGCAAGGAGATCGAAGAGGTCCTTGTGGAAAACGCCCGCAAAGATCCGCGAATCACCATCCTTGAAAACCATACAGCGGTGAACCTCATTTGCAGGTCCACCAGCATCGGGAGTGAACAGTATCTGACCCGGAGTGAAAAAGACTGCTGCGGGGCATATGTGCTCAATAACATGACCGGCCTTGTGGAGACGTTCCATGCCGGGATTACCATGATTTCAACCGGAGGCGCAGGCAAGGTCTACCTTTATACCAGCAATCCCGATATTGCATCCGGGGACGGGATCGCCATGGCATACCGTGCGGGAGCATCAGTTGCCAATCTTGAATTCGTCCAGTTTCATCCCACCTGCCTGTTCCATCCGGAAGCCAAGAATTTTCTCATCTCAGAGGCTGTCAGGGGAGAAGGAGGGGTTCTGAAAGATGCCGGAGGGAACGAGTTCATGTCGAAGTACACGCCTGACAGGGAACTTGCCTGCAGGGACGTGGTGGCAAGGGCCATTGACAATGAAATGAAAACAAGCGGGGATGATTCGGTGTTTCTGGATATTTCCCACAAGGATCCTGGATTTATCACAAACCGGTTTCCCCATATTTACAGGAACTGCCTGAAATTCGGAATTGACATGACCAAAGAGCCCATCCCGGTTGTTCCTGCTGCCCACTACATGTGCGGGGGCATCATCACCGACAAATGTGGCGCAACTGATATTAAACGGCTGTATGCCGCAGGTGAATGCGCATTCACAGGGCTTCACGGCGCCAACCGCCTGGCCAGTAATTCCCTGATGGAGGCGCTGGTTTTCTCCGACCTTGCAGGGACAAAGGCGGTGGAAGAGTTTCAAACGCTCAACCGTGAATCCGAGGTAAAGCCCCTGCCCTGGGATGATGCGGGTACCACAGACAGTGACGAGGCAATCGTGGTAACACATAACTGGGATGAAATCCGCAGGATGATGTGGAACTATGTGGGGATAGTAAGGACAGACAAGCGCCTTGCCCGTGCTTTGCGAAGAATCCGCAACATCCAGGAGGAAATCCATGAATACTACTGGGATTTCAGGGTGACCTCCGACCTTGCCGAGCTGAGGAATCTCGCAACCGTGGCCGAGCTTGTGATACGGTCAGCCCTTGCCAGAAAGGAGAGCAGGGGACTTCATTACAACCTGGAATATCCTGAAAGGGATGATGAAAACTGGCTCAAGGATACTGTCCTGAAAAAAGATGCCTGAACCGGACGGTAAAGGCGTAATTATCCGTTTTTGTGCCCCACAAAAAGGGTGACGATGCCGAAGGTCATTTTTTTCCATTTGATACTGATGAATCCGGCGGATCTCATCACGGCTGCGAATTCTTCCGATGGCGGGAACCTGAGGACTGAATCCGGAAGGTATGAATACGCTCCCCTGTCTTTTGAAAAGAACCTGCCTATCAGGGGGAGAAGCCGCTTAAAGTAGGTGAAGTACAGGCCCTTCAGTATGGGCGCCCCGGGTGTTGAAAGTTCGAGCACCACAAGGCGCCCGTTTTTTTTCAGGCAGGATCTGAAGTTTTTCATGGCTTTTTCCCGGTTCATTATGTTCCGTATGCCGAAGGCGATGAAAACCG
>JAWLES010000212.1:0-4185 GCA_041685935.1 Desulfobacteraceae bacterium
ATAGGCATCAGCAAGCATAAACTTCAGATTCGCTTCCTGGTCCCTGGTATCGGAAAAGTTAAGAGCCCTGGAGTAGGAATCAGCCGCCTTGACAAACACCCCCTGCTCCATATAGGCATCCCCCAGACTTCTGTATGCCCTGAAAAGACGAGTGTAATTTTCACCGGGTGCAGAGGCGATATCATTAACCGCAGCTTCAAGGGTGTCTGACATTTTCCCCCAATCCTGCTTCGTTTTATACATACGTGATTTTTCGTACAAAACCTCCCCTTTTTCCAAATGGTCCCCGGCCGCCTGATAGGCCAGATCGAAATACCTCCCGGACTTCTTCCAGTCCTCCTTTTCCATGTAAATCCCGCCCATTCTGGAAAGAGCCTCCACCCTTCCGTCCGCTTCGGGAAAGCGCTCTGCATATCCTTTTAACAGCTTGAGCGCATCCTCATCCCGGCCGGTTTCGTCCATGGAAACTCCCATGGCAAAGAGCAGCTCCGGCGGTCTTTCCTTTCTGTCATACTGCTTGTACGCACTCAACAGATGATTGAACGCCTGCCCGTACAGATGGCCCCTGAAATAGGAAAGCCCGACATTAAGGGCGATGGTTTTGCTGTTCATCCTGTCGATACGGACATACTCTTTTTCGTACTTTTTCAGAATCTTTGTATACTCGCCTTTTTCCAGGTTGATTTGAAAGAGTGATTCATACGCCTTCTGCATCAGGCGGACCGCTTCATATCTCAGGGCTCTCGGGTGAGTGGACAAAAGATCCTCTATCTCTTCAATACATTTTTCATATTCCATGTTTTCCTGATAAATCTCGGCAAGCCTCATCATTGCCATCCGGGCGAATTTATGTTCCGGATACCTGGCTTTGATCATCTCGTAGATCTCCTCGCGATCCTCTCTCTTTTCAAGATATCTGGCAAGACCCATGGAGCTCTTTATGAAACCTTCGGTGTCAGGATAGTTCTCCCGTACATACCTGTAAATGGTCTTGGCTTTTTCAAGGTTGTCTTCCATTGCATAGGTATCCCCGATGTCACTCAGGATCATATCCCTGGAATCAATATCCGGGAACAGATTAAAGGCCCGCATCAAATTCTCCCTGGCCTTTGCGCTTTTACCGAGTTTAAGGCTTGCATTCCCGATATTCAAAAGAAGGTCAGGTGACTCATAAATCTTTCCGGGGCTGGTTTCAGCAATATGATCGAACAGGCTCAACGCATCCAGATAGCGCCTGATGTTATAAAGGGCTTTTCCCAGCCCGATACCCGCATCAACCGTATAGGTATTTTCAGGATGGTTTTCAAAAACCCGCCTGAAATACCTGAGGCCTTTTTCGTCATACCCATCGTCCGTAAAAATTCCTGCAAGGTGAAAAAGAACCTCCGGCATTCCGGGGTAATCCTTGTATCCTTCCTCTACAATGGTAAAGTATCCCTCCGCCACTGCCGGGTTGTTCATACGCATATGAATCAGGCCCATGGCGGAAAGCCCGAAAGCCCTGAGCCGGGACTCGGGAAAGGATATCAGAGCATCCTGGAACAGATCCTCCGCCTTGATCAATTGATCATGATTTCCGGATTCAATGTTTTTGAAAAAAGCATATGCCCTCAGATAACTTGCCTGTTCCATGCATTTTCCGCTTTCAGATTCAACATAAACCGTAAGATTGTCCAAAGCCCGGTCATACAGCCCGTTTCTCACCTGCCCGAGCGCCTTTTCCAGCTTTTGCGAGTCGCAGGGATCAAGGTTCACCATTTTCAGAAGGTCGGAAACGTCGCCTTCATAAGGACTTTTTTCCCTGTCCGGCGGAGTAAAGCCTTTCCTGTCAGGCTCCTCAGCCCGTTCCGGCTCAACCTCTTCGGGTTCAACCTCTTCGGGTTCCCCGGTCTTTTCCGCCTTTTGTTCATCCATATCAGCCCGGGGAGCAGGCTCCTCTTCAAGGGTTTCAGAAGTTTGCGCCACAGGCTCGGGCCCGGTTTGAGCATTCTCATCCTCCTGTTTCCGCAGGTCAGGCTGTTTTTTCCTATCCTGAGTTTCCGGCATCTCCACGCCCTCAAGCCGGATAACAAAGCTCGAGTCGGCCTCCTCAAACCCTGAACTGATTTTTCTGAACTCCCCCTTGCCGGTAAGGACGACAGCCAGTACATTTCCCCTGAGCCTTTGAACCTCCACGCTTTTAAATACATCCTTCCCGCTTCCGGTTATGGCAAAACCCCGGTCCTTGGAAATGTTTTTAAGGGCGATAAGCAATTCCTTTTTTTCAATCGCGATAATTTTGAAAGGTGTACGCTCTGTCACGGACAGCTTGATTTCAAGAGGGTTTTCGTTGACATGAATTCGTTTCAGAAGTGCGCCCTGAACCGGCGCAGGAACGCAGAACAGCACAATCAGCACCAGCAATGTAAACAACTTTATGAATCCGCCCCGCTTTGAATCGATTTCTTTCATGCCGTCCGCAACTTTCGGTTATGATTGAAAAATAAATGACTCCCTTTTTTTGCACTTGCTTTATATGTTAGCAATTTATATGCCATCATCACAGATTCCAAAGGAATATCACGGCGGGTCCGGGTGGTTTACTCCATTTAAAGGAAGACAGCGCAGTCAATTAAAAATAATGGAAAAGGCGGGGTCACCCACAAGTGTCAAACAATTGACGGCTAAAAAATGGGCATCTCCTCCTCTTCCTCTTCGGGCTCTATGTTCATCTTCTTTATCTTTTCCACAAGCGTGGTTCTGTTCATCTGTAACAGAGCAGCCGCCTTTGCCTTTACCCAGTCCGTTCTTTCCAGGGCCTGGTATATCAAATCCCTCTGGAACTGTTCCACCGCTTCGTGAAAACCGACCCCGCGTTCAAAAATCGAGCTCACCGGGCAAATCGTTCCGGATGCGGATTTGCGGCTGATATAATCGGGCAGGTCATCAAGTTCGATCACATCATTCTCGGACAGAACCGCCAGCCTTTCCACCAGATTTTCCAACTCCCGGATGTTACCCGGCCAGTCATACTCCACCATTGCTCTTTCCGCACGACCGGAAAGAGCCTTGATCCCGTAGGCACGGGTTCTTCCGGCGAATTTTTTCTGGAAGTGCTCCACAAGGACAGGTATATCCTCGGTTCGTTCACGCAGAGGCGGAATATTGACAGGGATCACATTCAGCCGGTAAAACAGATCCTCCCGGAAGGAACCTGTCTTGACTTCTGCGTCCAGATCCTTGTTAGTGGCTGAAATAACCCGGATATCGACTTCAATGGTCTCTTCACCGCCGAGGCGCTCGATCTTTCTTTCCTGCAAGGCCCGCAGCAGCTTCACCTGCAGTTCCCGGCTCATGTCCCCGATCTCGTCAAGAAAAATTGTGCCCTTGTCAGCCATCTGAAACCTGCCTGCCCTTGATTTGTGGGCACCGGTAAACGATCCCTTCTCGTGTCCGAAAAGTTCGCTTTCCAGAAGCTCTCCCGGAATCGCTCCGCAGTTGATTACCACCATGGGTCCGTTGCACCTGGGGCTGTTGTTGTGAATGGCCTGGGCCACAAGCTCCTTTCCGGTACCGCTTTCGCCTGTGATCAGAACCGATGAATCCGAAGATGCTACTTTTCCGGTTTTTTCAAGTACAGCTTTGATGGCGGTGCTGGAGCCGGCAATATTATCAAATCTCAGCCTGCCTTCATCACGGCCCGATTCGGTCCGGCCGCCCGAGGGCTCATGCTCTTTTGCTGATGCCGGGGTGGATATCATTTCAGGATCTTTTCCAGTTTTTCGGATATTGCTTCCGCTGTAAACGGTTTTACGACATAATTTGACACGCCGGCCTGCACGGCTTCGATCACGTTCTGCTTCTGCGCTTCGGCGGTTACCATCAAAAAGGGGGTTTTGGAATACTTGTCAGAGGCCCTGACCTTTTTCAACAATTCAAGTCCGGTCATTTTGGGCATATTCCAGTCCGAAATAATCAGGTCGACATCCTGATTTTCCAGAATATCATAGGCTGTTGTTCCATCATCCGCTTCCAGAAGGTTCTTGAAACCAAGCTGTTTTAAAATGTTTTTAAGAATCCGGCGCATGGTTGCAAAATCGTCTACAATCAAAACCTTGATGGAAGTATCCATTGCTTAAATATCCCTCCTTGTATAGATTATAACAGCCTGACTGCCTTTCGAAACAAACATGGATCGTAAAATCA
>JAWLES010000213.1:0-4171 GCA_041685935.1 Desulfobacteraceae bacterium
TGCTGCTCCGGCCACAAACAGGGAACCCGAGGAACCCCGGGAAGATACTGAAACATCCCAAACCGGCATGCCCCTTTTTTACAAAAAAGTGGAAAAAGAATTTCCTTCAATTTTTGCCATACTGAAAAAAGGCGGATTGAAAAATATCACCAGTGATTATATTATCATCGACCTGAAGGACTTCTCCCCTTACGCAGCAGGCCGCATCGAATCAAAAAGAGAGGATTTTGAAAAGATGTGCTGCAATTTTTTCAACAGGAAGCTGAAGGTAAAGGTGGAGAATGCGGCTGAGCCGAACGGAAACAAGCCGTCCAAAGGCAATGGCGAGGCAACAGCCTCGGCAAAACGGAAAAATGATGCAATGAACCACCCTCTGGTTCACGAAACCGTGCGCGTGTTTAACGGCACCATTGTGGATTTTGAATAAATAACAGGAGTTTGAAATATGAAAGATATGAACGGTATGATGAAGCAGGCCCAGAAGCTTCAGAAAAAAATGATGCAGACCCAGGAAGAACTTGCCGGCAAGACCGTGGAAGCCACGGCAGGCGGAGGTATGGTCAAAGTCGTTGCCACCGGCGGACAGACCATCGAATCGGTTGAAATCGACAAAGAGGTGGTGGACCCTGAGGATGTTGAAATGCTCCAGGATCTTGTGCTGGCAGCTGCAAACGACGCCCTCAAGAAAGCCCAGGAGATGATGTCCGCCGAGATGGGCAAACTGACCGGGGGCATGAACCTTCCGGGATTTTGATCGGGCTGTTTCATTGAACTTTTACCCGGAACCTGTTCTCAGACTGATCCAAAGCTTTTCAAAGCTTCCCGGAATCGGGAAAAAGACAGCGGAAAGACTTACGCTCCATATTCTGCACTCGTCGGAAAAAGATGCCCGGGAACTGGGAAACCATATCCTGGAGCTCAAAAAGAGCGTTCATCTTTGTTCAGTATGTTTTTCCCTGAGCGACAGGGACATATGTAAAATCTGTTCCGATCCGTCAAGGCGGGCAGATACCATTTGCGTGGTGGAGAGCCCCGGAGATATCGCCTCCATCGAGAACTCAGGGGTTTTCAGCGGGGTCTACCACATACTGGGCGGCGCTCTGTCTCCCATTGACGGAATCGGTCCTGACGAGCTGCGGATAAAAGAGCTGTTCAACAGGATCGAATCCGGCAGGATCAAAGAACTTATCATAGCAACAGGCACTGATGTGGAGGGAGAGTCCACAGCCTCATACATATACGACCGGCTGAAAAACAAAAATATCTCCATCACGAGGATCGCCTCCGGCATCCCGATCGGGGGCGACCTGAAGTATGTAGACAGAATGACCATGCAAAAAGCGCTTCAAGGTAGATATGGATTCAAAAAAGACTGATCGTTCCGGTGACATTTTTCAATGTACCCAATGCGGTTCATGCTGCAGCGGATACGGGGGGACTTACATCACAGGCGAGGATATACGGAAAATATCCGAATATATCAAAGTGCCTGCGGATGAATTTATACAGCGGTTCTGCACGGTATCAGGCTCAAGGTATCTTTTAGCCCAGGGAAAAGGCGGAAAATGCATTTTTTTCAACGAATCCGAGCAGTGCACAATTCATCCGGTGAAGCCGTACATGTGCAGGGCGTGGCCGTTCATAAACGCAGTGATCCTGCACCCGGAAAACTGGGACGCAATGGCGGACCAGTGCCCGGGTATGAAACAGGGAGTTGACCACGAGACCATCTCAAGGGTGGCTGCAGCCGAAAAAAAGAAACTTGATACAGCTTACGGCAATCTCTCCCTTTCCGCTTCCGGGGAGAGACGGACCGGACAGGGGCGAGGGCTGCAGGATCAGTTCGAAGGCATCACATAATTCGGGCCCACAATCAGAAGATTGTTGGGCAGCACGGTCTGCACTTTTTCCATTGTGCTTCCGAAAAGCATATCCTTTACCATGCCGTGGCCGAATGCGCCGATAACCCCAAGGGCGTTGTGTTCCACATCATACAGGTTGTGCTCGAACTTCCCTTTTTCATAATAATGCCACTGGCGCACTTCCTGTTTTAGTGTTTCATAAAGCCCTTTTTCAATTAGAACATCTTCCAGTTTTTCCTTTTTTTCACCCTCGGAGTGGGTAAACATATCCACAGGAAGCCCGGTTTTTCTTCCGACATTTATACCCAGCCTGAGTGCGTTAACTGCATTGCTGGACCCCCCGAAAAATACAGTGATGCTCTTCCATTCCTTGAAAAGCGGACACGGCATCAATACAGGAAACCGTGCCTGATGAACAATCCTTCTTACCTTGGGGCCGATGCTCCCGAGGCTGATTTTGGAAGAGAGGTTCGAGATACTTCTGGGGCAGCACATAAAATCAAAATTCACCGGTATGTCAGGAAGCGTGGAAGCCGTGTAATTCTTAGGCTTGAGAAACCTCGGTTCTATTTTGGCGGTCTGCGCAAGAGATTCTACATGTTCCCGGGCCGTGGCCGGATCTTCGATATATGAACCATCCAGGTCCACCTGGACTACATCATTTTCAAAATACATCAGAAATTTCGTGCTTTCAGGGATGTATACCGCAATGGAAGTACCGGTGCGTTTACAGAAATATAACGACTGAAGAAAGGTCTCCCTTCCGAAAGGCGTGTTCCTGAATACATGAAATAGCGTCTTGTCCATAAAGCCTCCTAGTATATATGGGATGTCTGCACATTGAGTTCGTTTCTGTACCGGTCAAGGAGCGTGGCCTTCGACACCATTCCCATAAACCTGCCGTTGATCACCACCGGTACGCTGAACAGTTTCTTTAAATCCATCATCTGCAGCACCTCGGACAGGTCCTCATCCGGGCCCACCGTTAGAGGATTTGAGTCCATGAGCTGTTCCACAAACACCGTATCATACATAATGGTGTTGAACAAATACGGGCGCACATACTCGAAGTGGACCATGCCAACGAATTTTCCGGTCTTTGTGTCCTCCACGGGAAAATAATCCCGGCTGGATGTTTTGACCACTTCCAAAAGCTCGCGCAAAAGCATTCCCGGGTGGACCTTGACACAGTCCGTATCAAGCACCTCACTGATGCTGATGTCGGCAAGGACCCGCTGGTCGGTGCCGGGCCGCAGGATCTGCCCCCTGTCTGCAAGGTCCTTCAGATAAAAGGAAGCAGGTTCGAAATGGCTGGTAATGGTTGTGGAAAGTGCGGATACGATAATCAGCGGAAGAATCACCTCATATCCGCCCGTGATCTCCAGGGCAAGGAACATGCCGGTAAGTGGAGCCTGGAGCAGACCGGAGAGCAAACCGGCGATCCCGAGCAGGGCGAAGCATCCTTCATTTACCAGCGGAGTGTCAGGAAAAACAGTCAGAATCAGCCGGTGGTATGCAATGCCGGTGAAACTCCCGATCACCAGGGACGGAGCAAACACCCCGCCGGAACCGCCCCAGCCGAGTGTAAAACCTGTTGCAAGGATTTTGGCCAGCCCGGCAAACGCTGCAATCATCAACCCGTCCCTGAAAACTCCCCTGATCATCAAATCGATGGAATGGTAACCCTCGCCAAGCACATCAGGCACCAGGTAAGCAAGCAGCCCCACTGCCATACCCCCGAAAGCGGCCCTCACGGAAAGCGGCATCGGCACATGGCCGGAAATATGATGCATCTGCCGAAGCATCCTGGTAAACAGAAGAGAGGCGAATGAAGTTGCCGCGGCAAGTCCCACACAGGCCACCAGATCAAACCCTCCGATGGAATAGGTGCCGCTTTCAAACAGAACCTCGTTTCCCTGCAGTATCCTGCTGGTTTCAGCCCCGGCAACCGATGCCACTGCAATGGGGATGAAATTCACGATGGACCACTCCCCCAGCACACCCTCCAGGGCGAACACCATCCCGGTAAGCGGTGCGTTAAAAATTGCAGAAATTGCGCCGGCCGCACCGCATCCTACCAGGGTGACCCGCTGCCGGTCATTCAGGAAAAAATACTTGGCGATATTGGACCCGATTACAGCCCCGCTCATAACCACGGGGGCCTCAGGTCCGGCAGAGCCCCCGCTCCCGATAGTGAGCCAGCTTGAAATCAGCCTGGAATAACAGGATCTGAACCGCAAAAGTCCGCCGCGCCTGAAAACGCTGTAAATCACCTCAGGCACACCATGGCCCGCACCTTCATTCATGAC
>JAWLES010000214.1:0-4152 GCA_041685935.1 Desulfobacteraceae bacterium
GATAACCTTTCCGTCCCCCATAATGGTGGCCCCGCTGAAGCACCTGCAATCCTTTATGTAATCGGAAAGGGGCTCCACAACTATCTCCTCGTTGTCATGGAGACCGTCCACGCACAAGCCGAACAGGTTGACCCCGGCCTTGACGATCACGATATACCCGGAATCCCACTCCCTTTTTCTTCTACCTCCGGGGTTTTTTCTGGATTCCTTCCCTGGTGGTATGTCCCTGGACTCCATCCTGCGGTCCGTTATCCGCTTTCGTTTCTCAATTTTCCTCTCACCGGTTTCCGGATCGGTATAAAAGGTGTCGATGCCGAGGACGGTGTTCAGCCGGAGCACAGGAACAAGGCTGTCCCGCAGCCTCAGCACGTCCGCTCCCCTGATATGCTCAACCCGGTTTTCCAGTTCCCCCCGGCCGTAATAAAATACTTCGCTGACATTCACCTGGGGGACTGCAAACCGCAACTCCCCTGATTCTATGATCAGCGCCGGAATAATGGCCAGGGTAAGGGGTATGATCAACTGAACCGTGGTTCCGGCACCTGGTTCGGAATCCACCTCCACAGTCCCCCTGATCTTTTCCACATTGCTTTTGACCACATCCATGCCCACGCCGCGGCCGGAAACATCCGTAATCTCGGTTGAGGTGGAGAACCCCGGGGAAAATATCAGGTTCATCTTCTCCCGGTCAGTCATGCCATCCAACTGACCCCGGGAGACAAGCCCGCGCTCCAGAGCCTTTTCTGCGACCTTTTCCGGGTCGATCCCGCTTCCGTCGTCACTGATCATTATATGTACATGCCCGCCCTGGTGAAACGCCCTGATCCGTATCATCCCGGCTTCGGGTTTTCCCGCGGCTGTTCGCTCGGCAGGGGTCTCAAGGCCGTGGTCCACACAGTTCCGGATAAGATGGGTGAAAGGGTTGGCAAGATGTTCAATCACGTTCCTGTCAAGCTCCGTGTCGCCGCCTTCGGTGATATATTCCACCTTTTTTTCAAGGGCCCTGGCCGTGTCCCTGGCTGTCCTTTTAAACTTTGAAAACAGGCTGTCAACCGGCTGCATCCTCATCTGCATTATATCTTCCTGAATTTCAGTGGTCACCATGTTCAGGTTCTGCATCATTGAATTCAGGGACTCGTCTTCCTTTGCGTACTGTTCGATGAAAGGCCGGAACTGGTTCCGGCTGAGCACCAGTTCGCCTGCACGGTTCATAAGCCTGGTTAAAAGGTCAACATTGATCCGGACCGTTTTGGGGCCGGATTTGGCTTTTGGCTTTGCCGGAGGTTCAGCCCCGGTTTTCCCGCCTGAATCGGTTTTCTTTTTTTCATCTGTTTTAAGGGGTGATTCTCCCTTGTTTTTTTCAGGGGCCCCGTCCTCCTCCGCACCCCCGGTTTCCGGGAGGGTTTCGATCCGGGCAATCCTCTCCTCCGGGAGCTCGAGCACCTGGATTAAAAATTCAACCTCCAGGATGGTGGAAAGGACAAATACCGGCTCCTCCCGGGAATCCGTGTAAAGAACTTCCCCTGCCTGCTCCATATCCGAGCGAATGCTCATAATTTCCCTTCCGGAAAGATCTTCATGTTTCAAACGGATGAGATACAGGTAATCGCCTTTGTCAAAAGCCGCCTTTAGCAGCGCCGGATCGGCATCAGCCGGGGGTACTGGACAATCTTGGGGGTCGGAATCTGAATCACCTTCATTCTTTTCACCTGACCCGGCTTGAGTCTTTCCTGACAGAATCCGCCCGCACCGTTCCATTTCCTCCTGAAAGGAAACGGTCCCGTCTTCCGAACCGCCCTGGGCCATACGCCTGAGTTTGTCAAAACCGGCAAACAGTGCATCCACAACCTCTCCGGTCACCTCAAGGGTATGTTCCCTTACCTGCATGAGCACATTCTCCATGGAATGGCTCAGGCGGCTCAGGTTCTCAAGCCCCAGAAACCCGGCCCCGCCCTTGATACTGTGAATGGCCCGGAATGCTGTGTTTATAAGTTCATCATCCGTGTCCCCGCCGTTTTCCTCCATTTTTAGAAGTGCGGATTCCAGATGTTCCAGGTCTTCAACAATCTCCTCCATGAACTCGGAAGAAACCTGCCGGGATGTGTTGTCCTCATTCATACAGCCTCCCCGGAACCGGTGTCTTCACCTGATTTTTCAAGAATCCCGGCAGGAGAGAGGATCATGAAAAGCTCGTTTTCCAGCCGGACAACCCCCTCCACATACCTGGCCATCTCGTTTGACATATTAACGGGCGGCACCTCGATGTTAGATTCCTCGATATCCATGACATCCCCGATTTCATCAGCCAGAAAACCTGCATCCTCATGTTTGAAAACAATATTGTGGGTGGTCGGGCAAATGGTACGCCCCGGCAGGCCGAGCTTTACCGCAACATCGAACACGGTTATGATCTGGCCGCGAAGGTTCACAAGGCCCCGGATATAAGCCGGGGCATGCTGTACCGGTGTTATCTCGAGGAACTGGTTGATCTCCCTTACCTGCCGGATATCAACCCCCAGCAGGAAATCCTCGATCCGAAAGGATATGAACTGCTTTGTACCCTGTCCGCATGCAGTTGAATCATCCATAAATCAATTGGCTCCGGCTTGTCAGATTTTAAAATTCTCCATGTGGGATTTGAGTTCCGCAGCCATCCGGGCCATCTTTTCCGCCCTTTGATGCTGGGAATCAGATACTTTCACTGCCTCATCCACCAGCCGGGCAAGGCCCGTGATATTTTCAGCCACCTCTTCGGTACCTGTGGAGGCTTTTGCCACATCCTCGGCAATAAGCTTGACCGTATTGGTAACCTCCTGCAGGTTTGCGGAAACCTCCGCTTCAACAGAGGCCATCCTGCCCATGCTCTTGGCCACTTCATCCGTCCATATGGCGGCCTCGTTCACATTCTTGGCCACGGAATCGGCTGACTCGGCAGACTCGGATACGTTTCTGGACATCTCGTCGGAAGTGGCTGTCTGCTCCTCCACTGATGACGCAATGGTGCTGATGGCGGTATCAATGTCTCCCATCACCTTGGTGATGTCTTCAATGGCCTGGATGGCGCTGTTGGTGTTCTCCTGCATATCCTCCACCTTGCGGCGGATATTTTCCGTGGCCCCGGATGTCTGTTTGGCAAGTTCCTTGACCTCGTTGGCCACAACCGCAAACCCTTTGCCGGCTTCTCCGGCCCCTGCCGCCTCGATTGCGGCATTGAGCGCCAGAAGGTTCGTCTGGCTGGCAATGGTGTTGATGAGCTCAACCACACTGCCGATCTCGCCTGCGGACTCGCCAAGTTTGTTAACGATTTCCGATGTGCGGGAAGCGTCCCTGGAAGCCTGGCCGGTCATGGAGGCGCAGTTCTGGGTGCTTTTGGACACCTCGCTGTAGCTTGTATGCATCTGCTCCATGGCCGCGGATACCGATCCCACTGCGGTGGACATCTCTTCAGCAGCGGCAGCTACGGTCATCAGATTGGAGGATACATCCGACAGGTTGCTGTTCACTGATTCAATCTCGGTGGATACATCACTTGAGCTTGAATTGACATCAATGACCTGTGCGCTGACCTCGTCCGCGGATGAAGCTATGCTGGCAATCCGGTCCGCCACTTCCTGGGCGGATGCTGAAGTGGACTCGGCCATTTCACTGCCCTCCTGAGCCTTTTCCTTCATCTGTGTGGATGTTTTCATGAGGCTGTCTGACGAGGCGGCGGTTTCATCGCTTGTTTTCTTGATCCGGTCCACCGATCCCATGATATTGGCGGCAAGTTTGGAAAACACGAAATAAATGGCCAGAACAACTGCCACAAGGCAGATCCCGCCTGCAGCCACACCGATGTTCCTTGATGTTTCAATGGCTGACATGGCCTTTGATGTATCCACAAGCACTGCTATTCCCCCCAGCACCTTTTGCGACTTCCCGTGGCAGTGATAGCATTCGGGCTTGTTCAGGCTGGGCACGATTACCCCTTTGTGCTGCTTTCCATTTATTATTTTATCAAACGCAGGCGTCTTCTCCCCTGTTTTCAGCATTTCCCGGCTCAAGTCAACAAGCTTTTCATCCTCCAGGTACCTGTGAAAAGAGTCCCCCACACTCTCCTTTTTGGTGGCGAACGAAATTTTTCCTTTGTAATCGTAGATATACACCCGGGTG
>JAWLES010000215.1:0-4140 GCA_041685935.1 Desulfobacteraceae bacterium
TTTTTCCGCTGCCGGCCCGACCTGTTCAGCCTCCATGAGTGGTAAATCATATATCCACTCGTTTGTCAAAGCAAGAAAAAACTTGCAGTGCAATCAACATATTGATTTTCAAGGTAAAACCTGATAAGTTAATGCTTTTTTAAAAAGGGAGAAACCCATGCATTATGAAGGCAACATCATACGCCCCCCCAGTGAAGCTGACAGCATTCTGCTGCAGGTAACAGTGGGGTGTTCGCACAACAAGTGCACTTTTTGCGGTACATATACAGGAGAGCGGTTTCAGATTAAAAGCGATGAAGTCATATTCGAGGATATCGAGTATGCGGCAACCTACATGAAAGGGGCCAAACGGCTTTTTATCTGTGACGGAGACGCCCTTGTGATCCCCCAGAGGCGGCTGGTTGCCATCCTGGAAAGGATCAATGAGAGACTGCCGTGGTTAGAGCGTATCGGCCTGTACGCCAACACCAAAAGTATAAAGATGAAAACCAGGGAGCAGTTGGCCGAACTCAATGCACTTGGTCTCAAGATCGCCTACATGGGCCTTGAGTCAGGGGACGATGTGACCCTGAAGAATATCCGGAAAGGGGCGGATTCCGCCCGCATGATTGAAATGGGCCGGAAAATAAGGGACGCCGGAATCCAGCTTTCCATAACCGTTCTTCTGGGGCTTGCAGGAAGAGAGCGATCCGAGATCCATGCCAGAGAGACCGGCCGGGTCCTTTCAGAAATCGACCCGGAATATGTGGGTGCGCTGAGTCTTATGTTGATACCGGGAACCGAGCTTCACCAGCAGTATGAAAGGGGGGAGTTCCAACTCATCACGCCGGAAGAGATGCTGGAAGAGATCGGGTTGATGATTTCAACCACAAATCTCTCCTCCGGCCTTTTCCATGCAAACCACGCCTCGAACTACCTGCCGATCAGGGCGAAACTACCAGAGGACAAGGAAAAAACCCTCAAGCTCATATCCAGGGCACTTGAAGGCAAAATAGAACTGAAACCCGAATTTATGAGAGCGCTTTAACACCAAAATCAAACTTCAACAGGAGAAAACAATGGCTTTTGCCCAAGAACCATTAGATCAGTTGTGTATCAATACCATCAGAACCCTTTCCATTGATGCCGTCCAGCAGGCCGACTCCGGCCATCCGGGTGCGGTGATGGGCCTTGCGCCGGCTGCTCATGTGCTTTGGAGGCATTTTTTGAAATTCAATCCCAAAAATCCCGCCTGGGTTGACAGGGACCGGTTCGTGCTTTCCGCCGGGCACGCATCCATGCTTATTTATTCCCTTCTTTACCTCAACGGGTATGATCTTTCCCTTGAAGATATTGTTCAGTTCAGGCAGTGGGGAAGCAAAACCCCGGGACACCCTGAATACGGGCATACTCCCGGTGTGGAGACCACCACCGGACCTCTGGGGCAGGGAATCGGAAACGCCGTGGGAATGGCAATGGCGGAACGGCATATGGCGGCCCGGTTTAACAGCCGCGGCAAAGAGATCATTGATCACTATACCTATGTGATCTGCGGAGACGGCGACCTTATGGAAGGTGTGGCCATGGAGTCGACATCCCTTGCCGGCCACCTGGGACTGTCAAGGCTCATCTGTATTTACGATGACAACTCCATATCCATTGAGGGAAGCACCGACCTTGCATTCACCGAGGATGTGAAGCATAAGTTTGAAAGCATGAACTGGCAGGTGGTTGAAGTCCCGGACGGAAACGACCTCGAGGCGATTTATTCTGCAATTGAAACCGCCCGTGCAGAAACGGAAAGGCCTTCCCTGATCAAACTCAAAACCCGGATCGCTTACGGAAGCCCTTCAAAACAGGGCTCTTCAGATGCCCACGGAGCCCCGCTTGGAGAAGACGAGGTGCGCAGGGTCAAGGAGTTTTACGGTTTTCCGGTGGACAAATCCTTTCATGTGCCGAGTGATGTGCTCCAGGAGAGGGAAAATGCCGTTGAAAAAGGAGAGCGGGTTGAAGGTGAGTGGCAGGAGCTTTTCAATGCATTTAAAAAAGACGATCCTGTGCTTGCGGACCTGTTTGCGGATGCGGTGAGCGGTTTTCTCACCAAAGGCTGGGACAAGGATATCCCTGCATTCGGTCCATCCGACGATCCTGTGGCCACAAGGGCTGCATCAGGTAAAGTTCTCAATGCCATCGCCCCGAATCTCCCGGTTCTCATGGGCGGCTCTGCAGACCTGGCGCCGTCCAACAAAACATATATCAACGGAGAGCCCGATTTCCGGAAGGGCGGGTACCACGGCAGAAACATCCGGTTCGGTGTCAGGGAGCATGCCATGGGATCGGTTATTTCCGGGATGTACCTGCACGGCGGTATCCGCCCCTACGGCGGAACCTTTCTCGTGTTTGCCGATTACATGCGGCCTGCCGTCAGGATGGCATCCATCATGAAGCTTCCCGTTATCTACGTGTTTACCCATGACAGCATAGCAGTGGGAGAGGACGGCCCGACGCACCAGCCTGTGGAACATGCAGCTTCACTTCGTGCGATTCCCGGGCTGAATGTGATACGGCCGGCTGACGCCGGAGAAACCGCACGCGCCTGGAAAAAGGCCCTTGAAACCAACTCCTGCCCGACCGCCCTGCTGTTGAGCCGTCAGAAGCTGCCGCACCTGGACCTTTCTACAGCGGACGGAGACCTGGAAAACGGCGCCTATACTGTTAAGGACTCTAAAGGAACTCCTGAGCTGATTCTCATCGGCTCGGGCGCGGAACTGCATCTGTGCATTGATGCCTCAGCCGCCCTTGAAAAAGATGGGGTCAAGGTCCGCGTGGTGAGCATGCCTTCATGGGAGCTTTTTGAGTCGGCTCCTGAATCCTACCGTGAGCGGATTCTGCCCTCCGGTGTTAAAAAACGGGTTGCGGTTGAAGCGGGAAGTTCCATGGGATGGGAAAGGTTTGTTACATGTGAAGGCGCGGTGATCGGAATCGATACTTTCGGTGCGTCGGCACCCGGGGGAAGGGTGCTTGCCGAGTACGGGTTCACCCCGGAAAATGTTGTATCCAGAGCAAAGGAAGTACTCGGCAGATAGGATGTTATAAGTAAGGGCTTGGAAACCTTCAGACGCTCTGGAGGTTTTCAAGCTTTTTTTCAAGGGGTTCTACTTTTTCTTTATCCCCTTTTTCCTTAAATTCTTCCAGTTTCTTTTTAAGTTGCGGGATGATCTCCTGCCTGATTTTGTCCCTTGTTTTTTCACCGGCGGTTTTCATTTTTTCCCCCAGGGATTCCAGCTCCTTTTCAAAACGTTTGTACTTTTCACTCTGCGGCAGCTTTTTCATGTCCTGAATAAAGGTGTCAAAGCCATGATTCAGCTCATCCATGATGTCGCTGAAAATGCCGACAGCAGAAGATGGCGCATAGGGAAGCCCTTTAACGGTTTTTCCGCTTTCAAGTGTTTTGCCCGTGTCTGATTCATGTGCCATGAACACAGCTTTTTTCTGCGTATCAGATGGATCGCCGCTGATATAGAAAACGGAATCTTCCCTGACTGCGTTTTTGAAATCTTTTTGAATGGTTACGGACACCAGAAAGTTTCCTTCCTCAGTGTATCTGATCCTGTCCACCGAACCGATTGACTTTTGGTTGAAGATAACCTGATCGCCTGTTTTCAAACCCTTGACCGTATCAAAACGGATGTTCAGTTCAAACGGGGAACAGCCTGAAAGAACCGGAAAAATCAAAAGGCATAAAAGGATCATCAGGCCTTTGTTAAAAGTAAGTGTTCTCATTTTAAGTTAAAGTCCTCCATTTTTTTTTGATAATCGTAATAATAAACCGATCGGCCCGGGGTTATCAACCCTTATTTCCAAACAGGCCGGTCTTTGGCTGAAACCTTTACCCGGCGTTTTTAAGCCGGGATATTTTCCGCCTGAAGTCCCGGTCCGGCATGCAGGGAAAAAGAGAGTTGTTTGTGTATACCGGGTCGCTTTCAAGATCGTATTTTGAATGCTTTACCGCGGTTTCCCACAGCCGGGTGTGGGGAATGGGTGTGTAAAAGGCGGGGGCGGGTGTAATCCCGGCTTGCCGTACCTTTTTAAAAGAGGCCTCGATGTCCTCAAACTTCTGGCCGGGAAGCCCGCACAAAAGATAGGCCCCGATCTGTTTTC
>JAWLES010000216.1:0-4126 GCA_041685935.1 Desulfobacteraceae bacterium
CCCTGACCCGGATGGGACGGGTTTCCGTCATGGCATTTGACAACCCTTCTCTTTGGGGGTATTTTGAAGACCGGCTGAAAAAAAGCGGTGCCTCGTTTTTCCCCGAATCCGCAATAACGGGTATGCAATCCGGTGAAAACCGGATTTTGTCCGTTCAAATAAAGGGGAAAAGAGATACAGGGCAAAACCTTGCGGCAAAAACCTTTATCGATGCAACCGGCAACGCCGTATTGAGCCGCATGTTTTCAAAAGAGACCGCAAGTATGGAAGAGGAGGATCTGCAGCTTTCTGGATACTGCATTGAAGTGGCCGGAGACTTTCAGGATGACATAACCCTGAAAATCCCGTATACGGCCCGCAAAATCTTGGAAGAAAGCGGAATGAATCCATATCTGGCATTTGTGACCACAAGCTGCAATGCATTCTCCGGAACCCGGGTCATCAAATTCTCTCTTGTAGAGGAGAGTGAAACCGCAGAGTGTGAAATGATTTTTGAAAAACTCGGACAGGCTATCCCTCAGCTCGGTGCGGCCGAGGTTCTCCGCCGGTCGAAACGGATACACCCCAGGAGCGCCTTTCTTCCCAAAGGCCGTGCCGTACTTGACCGCCCGTCAGGAAAGCAGGGCTGCGGGGCCCGGTCTTTCTGGCCGTCTGAATTCTGGGATGTAAAAAAAGGACCACGGTACAGGTACCTTGACAAAAACTGCTGCTTCTGCATCCAGCCTGACCATCTCACCTCCGCAGCTTGTGACAATCTGTTTTTCTGCGGGAAAAGCATCAGCGCGACCCCGGCCGCCCAGGCCTCGGTCCGGACCATGGGAGTGTGCTTTGCCACTGGTGAGCTTGCAGCCCGGTGTGCCGCCGATCATATCAAGGAGCAAACCTGAAAATGAAAATCCTGCTTGTGAAACCGTATCCGGAACTTGCCGTTGCCAGACGCCTGTCAGAGGCTTTTCTGCATCTCGAACCCCTGGAGCTTGAAATCGTTGCAGGCGGGATCGATCCTGAGCACCAGGTGAAAATACTCGACCTGAGCGTGGAAAAATCCCCTTTGAAAGTGTTCGATCAAACCATTGACACATACCGGCCCGATACAATCGGGTTTACCGGGTACAGCTCCACCGCCCATATCGTTAAAGAGCTCGCCCGCAGGGCCAAAAACGCCCTGGATAATGTATTTATAATCGTTGGAGGCATCCACGCCACCATTTATCCTGGTGATTACGATACCCCGCACATGGATGCGGTGGTCAGGGGAGAGGGGGCCACGGCAATGTCCAGGCTCCTCGACCGGCTCAAGCAGGGCCGAATGGTCCATGACGGCGTGAATATCCTTGAACCCTCCCATCCTGATTTTTCATCCGCAGCCATGTCTTCGCCTCCTCCTTATGCTCAAATCAAAGAAATCCCCTCCCCGAGAAGGGATCTTGTGGACCGTTCCAGGTATTTCTGCATCTGGACCCACAGCGACACCGGACGCCTGGATACGATCTTCCCCAGGGTTGCAAGCCTGCGGACCTCCCTGGGCTGCCCGTTTTCATGCTCTTTCTGTGTGATCCCGTTCGCCATGAACAAGGCTTATCTGCAGAGGGACCCGGAGGATGTGGTTGACGAGATCCGGCAGCTTGAACAGGATTACATCTACTTTGTGGACGACGAGATGTTCATCAATATGAAGCGGGTTACCCGGATCGCTGAACTCTTAAAGGAGCGGAACATCAAAAAGAAGTACATAAGCTGGGCCAGAAGCGATACAATCGTCCGCCACCCCGAAGTTTTCCGAATATGGAAGGAAGCGGGGCTGGATGTCGTATACGTGGGCCTTGAATCCATGAACGAAGAAAAGCTTGACGCGTACAACAAAAAAACATCATTTGAAACCAACCGGGAAGCGGTCCGGATAATTCAGGAGCTCGGTATTACACTGCATGCCGCATTCATCGTGGACCCGGATTTCACAAAAGAGGATTTCAGACGCCTTGAAAAGGATATCAAGGAGCTTGGCTCCGCTGAAATCACCTTTACCGTTCTTTCCCCGTCACCGGGCACCGAACTTTTCAGAAAAAACAGCGGCAACTTCATCTGCGACCCGTTCCGGTTCTATGACTGCATGCATTCGGTACTTCCCACAAACCTGCCTCTTAAAAAATTCTACCAGCACTTCGGCAGGCTTTACTCCCTGGCCCTGCGAGCCAACCCCCTGAGAATGCGGAAAATCAAAATTCCCGCAAAAGACCTGTTCTATGCCGTAAGCCTTGGCACCAGATATATCTTTTCCCTTTACCGGATCTACAAAGACTATCCAAAGCCCATGCAAAAGCAGAGCGGAGAGGCGCTTGTGAAGACGGCCCGCAGTGAGGGGTTTTCAAACCATGACCGATAGGAGCGACAGGATCAATATCGTTGACACCATCCGTGCCGAAACCGCATCACTGCCGGACAGGGTTGCTGTCACACGGAAAGACCGCAGCGTAACCATCAAAGAGCTTCTGGAGGAGGTCGGCCATATCCGGGATCTTCTGGCCCGGCAATACGGCATCGGAAAAAACAGCCGCACAGCCCTTTTGTACGCCGACTCCATCGAATACATCATCCTGGCCCTGGCCGTACTCGACCTGGGCGCAGTCATGGTTCCCATATCCCCTTCCCTCTCGTTGATGGAATTCGACACACTTGTGGAACGAATGCGGATCAATCACGTGATCTCGGACCGGCCTGTCACATCCCTTGTAAAAGCAGGAGAGCTCACTGGCACAGCCGCGCTTTATACAACCGGCTGCGATGTTTGCCCGCTTGACGGCCAATCCGCTGCCGAGCCCGCATTCATAAGATTCTCCTCAGGCACCACAGGAGCCAGCAAAGGGGTTCTTCTGACACATCAGGCCATTATAGACAGGACAGATGCAGCGGACGAACGGTTAAACATCACCTGTGATGATACCGTGGCATGGTTTCTATCCATGAGCTACCATTTTGTGGTGACAATACTGCTTTTCCTCCGCAGGGGCGCCCGTATCGCGCTATGCGGCGACGATTTTCCAAAGGGTGCCGCAGAAAGTTTCCGAATCCATCCACCCACATTCCTGTACGCCTCCCCTTTCCACTATTCATTTTTAACAAAATCATCCGATTTTCAGGCAAACATGCTTTCC
The DNA here is from genome assembly GCA_041685935.1 of Desulfobacteraceae bacterium. GTDB lineage: Bacteria > Desulfobacterota > Desulfobacteria > Desulfobacterales > Desulfobacteraceae > JAIPEK01. The sequence continues at coordinate 3,153 of JAWLES010000216.1, forward strand.
AATGCCAGGATGGCGGTTTCCACGGCCATAGCCCTGGACAGGGCCACTGCGGAGGCATTCAAAAGCAAGTTCGGGATAACCCTGAGCCAGGCATACGGCATAATCGAGGTGGGTCTTCCGTTTATCAACCAAAGGACGGATGACGAATATATAGATTCCGTAGGCCGCATTCTCCCTGCTTACCGGCTTCGCCTCAAGGACAGGGACCAAAACGGGCGGGGAAGAATCCTCCTTAAAGGCAAAGGGATGTTTGAAGCCTATGTATCTCCCTGGCAGAAGCGGCCTGAATGGTTTGACACCGGTGATATCGGAGAGGTCTCAAACGGGTATCTGTTCATCAGGGGCCGCACCAAGAACGTGATCAACTTTAACGGCATGAAAATCTTTCCCGAAGAGGTGGAAAACGTTATGAACGATTTTGAGGGAATCAGGGAAGCCAGGGTCTTTGCCCGGCCGCACAGACTTTACGGCCAGCTTCCGGCGGCGGAATACACCACATCCGAAGATGTGGATCAAATAAGAATATCCGAACTCAGAGAGTTTTTAAGAAACAGGCTCGACATCTACAAAATTCCCAAGGAATTTATTCATACGGGAGAAATCCCCAAAACCCCGAGCGGAAAAATAAAACGGTAAAAACAGAGGCAATCGGTTATGACGATCCAGGGAAACAGTCAACACAAACTTTCTACCGGCAGCCATGCCCATGCGGGCCGTAAAAGCCTTATAGCGGAATTTTCCGCAGCACGGTATGCCCACCTTCAAACCGCCGGACCGGACGAGGCTTCCGAGGTACAGACCCGGCTTTTGAAGGAACACCTTGCGTACACCGCTTCAAAAAGCCCGTTTTACAGCAAAAGGTTCAGGGAATCCGGCCTTTCCCCGGATACAGTCACCTCGCCTGAAGATATCCGCAACTTTCCGTTCACGGAAAAGGAGGACCTGACTTCAGGCAATGAACTGCAGGCCGCCCC
>JAWLES010000217.1:0-1461 GCA_041685935.1 Desulfobacteraceae bacterium
CTTTTGTCTTCGATCCGGTCCATGGCCGGTTTGATGCCGCTGTTGTTATAGCACCGCCTCTCCTCGTTGCAGGGCCTGTCAAATACCGAAACCTTTGAGGCGCCAGCATCAAGCGCCAGAAGAGCAAGTGCGGTAACAAGGTCCGGGTGGGTGTTGGCAGCCTGTTCAACATTCCTGTCCCAGCCGATGTTGGGCTTGATCACAACCTTGTCGCCTGATTTTACAAATTTTTCAATACCGCCCATTTCATTGAGCAGTTGATCCACAAGCCGGGTGTAATTTTTTCCTTTTCCCACGTAAAGCTCGGTTTCTTCTCCTCCGGCTGCATAAAGGCCGGGGGTAATATGAAACACCGGGGGCGCTATCATTGCACCTGTGGTCCACAGGGTGACTTTCCGCAAAAATTCACGTCTGTCCATTGTATACCTCCTTGATATGCTTTTTCCAGACCGGTATGGCCGGTTCGTTCGGGCCGTTTCCACGTTACACGGTAATGTTTCCGGTTTATTTTTTGTGAAAACCCGGTTCGGTCATATGGTCCGCCCATGAGTGGCAACACGGTTTTTACCGCCCTTTTTCGCTTGAAACATGGCGTTGTCTGCGTTTTTGACAAGCTCTTCCACCCCGTCTTTAACCCCTTTGTCATGATGGAATCCTGCAACGCCCACACTGACCGTAAGTTTGATGTTTTCGTGTTTGATGCCCCCTTTCCTGCCTCTGACAACAAAAGTATATCCGCTGATTTTTTTCCTGATATGCTCGGCTGCCTGTTCAGCTTCAGTGATATCCACCGCCGGGATGATCACGGAGAATTCCTCGCCGCCGAACCGGACAGGGTAATACGCAATACCTGTCCGGTCGTATTCTTCACTGCAGGCAAGCCTGATGTTTTTGGCTACTGTTTTAAGGGCCTGGTCGCCGATGAAATGGCCGTAGCTGTCATTGAACTTTTTAAAATCGTCAATGTCTATTATCAGCAGGTTCAGCCATGTTTTTTCCAAGACAGCCTGGTCTGCTTCCGACAACATCTGTTCGTCAAAAAACCTCCGGTTGTAGAGTCCGGTTAGATGATCAGTGTTGCTGATATGGTCGAGCCTGTTCACATCATCCTGGAAGTACTTGATTGTGGCCTTGAATTTGGCCTTTATGGTTCTGATTTTTTCTTCAATCGTGTAATCCGCCTGAACCGTCTGGAGTGTATCGGTTTCAAGGATTTCCACTTTGTCCTGCCGGTCGTGGCATATGGATTTGAATTCACTGGTCAGGCTGTCAAGCTCGTTGAGGGCATCGGTAAGCTCGCTCTGGCAGACGGAAACAAAGGCGGTATTGTAATTTTTGATCAGCGCCAGAAGTGCTTTTTCACTGAAATCCCCAAGTTCGATATTTTTCAGCGCCTGGTTCATCACCGGTACAAGCTGCTGCCGGCTTACCGCTTTTTCAGCAATGGGGTTGTAATTGATC
>JAWLES010000217.1:1561-4102 GCA_041685935.1 Desulfobacteraceae bacterium
CTGAAATCCCCAAGTTCGATATTTTTCAGCGCCTGGTTCATCACCGGTACAAGCTGCTGCCGGCTTACCGCTTTTTCAGCAATGGGGTTGTAATTGATCTTAGAGTCGAAAATCATCCGGTACAGGGTGCGCCAGCAGGTGTCAGAAGGGACCCCCGCCCGGTCGAATACGGCAAACAGTGTTCTTTTAGGCAGCTTCTTTTCGCTTAAATAAATATCCTTGAGTCTGTTTACGGATGGATCCATAATTCTGAATACTGGTTGTCCATGTTTGTATAAGCCGGCTTGTATGTGGCTTGCAATTAAGATAACAGTTAACACAGCCGGGTTGAGAAGTAAAGAATTGAAACAGCGTAATATATTCATTGACGGCAAAACACGGGTTCCTGTAATAATGATAACTTCCGGGCCTTTCCGGGAAGATTGAGGCATCAAAACGATCTGAAAAGGGGCAAATGGGGGAATGGGAAAAACGGCATTATTCAAACAGGATGTTTTTGAAAGTCTGAATACTTCGGCATCAAGGTTTTCCTTTCTGGATATCGTGAAAAAAGTTTCCAGTGAATACGGGATTTCATTGAAAGAAGCAAAAAGGATCATTCACGATATGGCCAATGACGGAAGCCTGGAGTATATAAACGAGCTGGGGCATATTTTCGTGGCCCCTTCCTTTAACCGGGCGGTGAGACTTGCCGACAGATTCGTGGTCCATCCGCCCGATATTATTTACCATCCCCAAAATGCTTATGATATTGCTGTAAAGCTTTCCCGGAATACCTCGTTCGGAAGGGGGGACCACCCCACCACCCGGCTGAGCCTTAAAGCCATGGAAAAGGGATTTGATAAACAAGAGCTTGAAGGACGGGAATGCCTGGATATGGGATGCGGCAACGGCATTCTGGCGATTGCTTCGGTTCTGATGGGCATGGGTTATGCCTGCGGCGTGGATATTGATCCCCTGGCGCTTTATGACGCACGCAGCAATGTGTCGATCAATGGCCTGGATGACAGGATCAAGGTTTCGGAAAGCCGGCCGGAAAGCGGTTGTTTTCACCTGATCTGCGCCAACCTGAGACCCCCGACGCTGGCCCGGTATAAAACGGATTTCGCCTCCATGCTTTCCTCAGGCGGTGCGCTGGTGCTGTCCGGATTCAAAGAGGAGGAAGCCTCCGCTGTAAGTGAGCATTACGCCTCTTGTTTTTCGGTGCGGCAATCCTTTCATGAAAACGGTTGGAGCGCGCTTTTGCTTACACCGCATTCCATTTGAAGCGGAAAATGATTTTTCCAACAAAACCCTAACTTGACATGACCATGTTTGTCGCATATTGGTAAGCAGCTGTGGACGTTTGCATAATATTGAATATGGAATAATACATATGGGCTTTTCCTCACTGTTTCAAAATTTATGGATCAGTTATAAGACCTTTTTCAGGCTGCTGCGGCTGACGTTTTTCAAAAGCCGCAACACCCAGGCCCGGCTTACGCTGAAACGGTTCGCCATCATGGTTATCTTTTTTCCGCTGCTTTTTTTAGTCCAGACCATGCACTGGATCGGGTTTTTTCTGGACGAGATTTTTTTTCCCAAGTATAAATCCGTACAAATCCGTTCCCCCGTCTTTATCGTGGGGGTGCCCAGAAGCGGAACCACTTTCCTTCACCGGGTGCTGGCAAATGATACTGAACGGTTTACCACGATGTCCCTGTGGGAACTGATCCTGGCTCCTTCCGTGACAGAACGGAAATTATGGCTCGCCCTTGCCCGTCTGGACGGGTGGATGGGCGCTCCGTTCTCAAGGATCATTGGATGGGTGGAGAGGTATGCATTCGGCAGTTTCGATTCCATCCACCGGATCTCGCTGTCCGACCCGGAGGAGGATTATTTTCTTCTTGTGCCGGTTTACGCCTGTCTGATTCTGATCCTGCCGTTTCCGTTTTTCGAGGAGCTGGGGTATCTCGCTTTTTTTGACGATAAGGCAAATGAAAAGGAAAAAGACCGGATCATGGCCTTTTACCGATCCTGCCTTCAGCGGCATCTTTATGTAAGGAAAAGCGGCAAAACCTTTTTTTCTAAGAATGTGGCTTTCTCGCCGATGATCGGCTCCCTGATAGGGCATTTCCCGGACTGCCGCATTATCGGAACCGTGAGGAATCCAATGGATGCGGTACCGTCTCATATAAGCTCCATGATGGCAGGAGCGGAAGTGTTTGACAATGATACAGGAGGGGAGGAATTCAGGGATCAGCTCATGGAAATCCAGCGCTACGCTTATGCCCGTATCCATGACAGGCTTTCCCGACTGCCGGAGAGCCGGCATATGATCGTAAAAATGGAAGACCTTCAAGCCACACTGCAGCAGGTGGTTCATTCGATTTACGAAAGGTTCGGATTCCGGATGTCCCCGGGATTCAAGGCGCTTATTCACAGCCTGGACGAACGCCAGAAAAGATACAAAAGCGGTCATTCTTATGATCCTGCATCTTTCGGGCTCACTGCCGAAATGATTTACAATCGGTTTTCGGATGTGTTTGAACGGTTTTCCTA
>JAWLES010000218.1:0-4083 GCA_041685935.1 Desulfobacteraceae bacterium
GAACCGGGCCCAGCTCCAGCGGCTCTACGGGACCGCTTTCTTTGACAAGAAACAGCTGAAAAAACACCTGGAGCTTATCGAGGAGGCCAAAAAACGCGACCACAGGAAACTCGGCACGCGCCTGGATCTTTACAGCTTCCATGACGAGGCTGCAGGAATGGCGTTCTTCCATGCCAGGGGAATGGAACTGTGGAACGCCCTTCTGGCTTACTGGCGCGCCGAACACAAGCGGGCTGGATACGTGGAGACCAAAACCCCGCTTCTGTTAAACCGGCAGCTTTGGGAAAAGAGCGGACACTGGGACAACTACCGGGAAAACATGTACACCAGCGTGATTGATGACGAAGAGTATGCCATCAAGCCGATGAACTGCCCCGGCGGCATGCTGCTGTACAAGACCAGGGCCTATTCCTACCGGGACCTGCCGTTGAGGGCCGGGGAAATCGGCCTGGTACACCGGCACGAACTGAGCGGCTCCCTTGCCGGGCTCTTCCGTGTCCGGGCCTTTCATCAGGATGATGCGCATATCTTCATGACCCCGGACCAGATCGTACAGGAAATTGTCGGGGTCCTTAAGCTTGTGGACCGGATATACAGCAGCTTCGGCCTTACCTTTCATCTCGAGCTTTCCACCCGGCCGGAAAAATCCATCGGCACTGACGAACAGTGGGATCAGGCCACCACCGGCCTTAGGAACGCTCTTGAAACCTACGGCAAGGATTACGTGATCAACGAAGGGGACGGGGCGTTTTACGGCCCAAAGATCGACTGCCATATACAGGATGCACTGGAACGCACCTGGCAGTGCGGCACTATCCAGCTCGATATGGCGCTTCCGGAGCGTTTCGACCTCACTTACAAGGACAGTGACAATGAGAAGCACCGGCCCATCATGATCCACCGTACCGTATTCGGCTCCATCGAGCGGTTCCTCGGGATCCTGGTGGAGCATTTCGCAGGCAAGTTTCCACTATGGCTCGCCCCGGTCCAGGCGGTCCTTCTGCCGGTGAACGACGATCTTATCGAATTTGCCGAAAACATGAAAACCGATCTGGAATCCGAGGGTCTGCGATGCGAGGTGGATTCGACCAACGAGAGGCTCAAAAAGAAAATCCGTGAGGCCCAGGTAAACTACATTCCTCTGATAATCACGGTGGGGGAAAAGGAGAAGGAATCCGGAACCCTGGCCGTCCGGACCCTGGACGGGAATGTAAAGATGGGTATACAACCGGAAGAGCTTGTAAAAAAGGTGCATGACCACATAAAGGCCGGGAGTTTAGAGGCGCTTTCACTTTAAAATCAGCGGTTATTTTTCCAGGGTCGCCATTTCTCCGCTATCCAGCGAATCGTGGGTCCGGACAAAGGGCAGCCGCATGAGGATTAAGGCAGGAAATTATTTCATGCGCTTGCCCTGAAAGAGTTATTGCCATTCCCTTCAAAAATATTTATATTGAACTTAAATTGCAAGAATGAATCTTTCCCCCTGGAGAAAAAATGGACATCAAAACCATTGCCGCCTATCTGCAGCTGGAAGAAGAAGAAGCCGGCGAACTTGTGGAGCTTTTTATTTCCACCACGCTTTCGGATATGAACAAAATCAGGGATGCGGTCCGGTTCAATGATTTTGAAAATGCCGCAGGTGCGGCCCATTCCATAAAAGGGGCTGCTTCCAGCATGGGACTGGACCGGATTTCCTCCCTGGCCGGACAGGCGGAAACCCTGGCCAAAGAAGAGGATTTTGATCAAATGGAAGAGATGTTAGGGCGACTTAAGCGGGAAATCGCCTCCCTTTCCCGGCGGACCGAAGCCGGTAACTGAAGGAGGCCTGCGTGCAGACCCGAACGCCGTATAAAATCCTGGTTGTGGACGACAACCTTTTGAACCTCAAACTCATTGAAAAATCGCTTTCAAAGGAAGGGTACACGATCATCACGGAAACAGACGGCACCAGAGGGCGTCATGCAGCCTTCAGGGAAAGGCCCGACCTGATCCTGCTTGACATCCAGATGCCGGGGGAAACCGGATTCGAGGTGATCACCCACCTGAAAAACAATGCCGACACCAGCACCATTCCGGTGATTTTCCTGACAGGCGTCAGCGAAGTCACCTCCAAACTAAAAGGATTTGAGCTGGGCGCCGTGGATTACATCACCAAACCCTTTCATTCCCTTGAAGTGCTTGCCAGGGTCCGACTGCATCTTAAACTCTCAATAGCAACCAACTCGCTCATCGAAGACCAGGCCAGAAGACTGAGGCAGGTGGCCGAAGCCCAGACATCCATGCTGCCGCTGCCTGAAGATCTGCCCGGCGCATCCTTCGGGGTCTATTACAAGGCCCTTGAAGAGGCCGGGGGTGATTTTTACGACATTTTCAGGATTTCCGACAATATATTCGGATACTTTCTTGCAGATTTCTCGGGCCATGATATAAAGACAAGCTATATGACCGCCTCCCTCAAGGCACTTCTCGCCCAGAACTGCACACCTGTATACTCCCCTGAAGAGAGCATGAAAATGCTGAACGATGTACTGATAAGGATTCTTCCTGGGGGAAAATTTCTCACCGCCTGCTACATTCACCTGAACCGGGGAACAAGACAGCTCACGGTTGTTAACGCAGGCCACCCGCCCATAGTCTATCTGCCCCGTGCCGGAGACCCGTATCTGATCAAAACAGAGGGGGACATCCTGGGCACATTCAAGGATGCCAGGTTCGGGAAGCAGACCATTGAAGTCCGTGAAACCGACCGGTTTTTCATGTATTCGGACGGGCTTGTGGAATCGGCTGAAAACAAAGTAACCTGGCCCAGGGGGGCGGAAGACCTTCTCCCTGTGATTGAAAAAACACGCAGTGCAAATCTTGAAAACGCACCCGGATGTATAGTGGAATCGATTTTCAACACCAACACAGCAGTGGAGGACGATGTAACCGTAATCTGTGTGGAGGTATAAAAACAGGTTTTCATGCCGATATTCTCAAATATCTTTGACACGCATATGGAACCGGACTCCATGGTGATCACCTTCAGCTCGGACATGAAGAACATAGACCGTGCCTGCGCCGAATCCATGGCGTTTCTGTCAGAAAACGTTTCCTGCATTCCATTCAAACACTTTCCCATAAACCTTGTGATCCGCGAAGGCCTCACCAATGCTGTAAGGCACGGCAACCTGAATGACCCTGAAAAAACCGTCAGGTTTTCCACCCTGCTTGAAATGCAGTATATTCTGTTCACCATTGAGGATCAGGGCCCGGGATTCGACTGGAAAAAATTGGACTTGTCCTTTGCAAGACCGGATCTTGAAACCGGCAGAGGCCTCTGGATAATCAGCAGATACAGCCACGAATACGGATTCAACCGGAGAGGAAACATCCTTTACATGAAGCACCCGATTCCGCAGAAAAACATTTAATTCAATCCATACACACCTTTAACAATTTTCTAACAAAGCCACTGTAGTATCCCTCCTGAAGAATCGGAAACGATTTGTCAATTTTGAATAAAAACAAAAAAACAAAAGGAGTTCAAGGTACTATGAAAAAGCTGATCAAACTTATGGGCACGATGCTCGTAACCCTTGCAATGGTATCCGCCCCCGTACTGGCGGGAAACATCGTTATCAAGGGGTCAACAACGGTTCTGCCTATCACCCAGGAAGTTGCCGAGGCTTTCATGGCTGATTACCCGGAAATGAAGATTTCCATTTCAGGAGGTGGATCAGGGAACGGAATAAAGGCGATCATCGACGGAACCGCGGATGTGGGAAACGCATCCAGGTTCATCAAGGACAAGGAGGTTGAGCTGGCCATGTCAAAAGGGGTTCTGCCGGTTCCCCACAGAATCGCCCTTGACTGCATCGCACCGATCGTCCATCCGTCCAACGGAGTTTCAGATCTTACAATGGAAGAGATTCAGAAGATTTACAAAGGTGAGTACAAGAACTGGAGTGAACTTGGTGGTGAGGACAGGAAAATCGCAGTCGTATCCAGGGACAGCTCCTCAGGAACATTCGGCGTCTGGAAAAAGCTTGTGATGGACGGCGGCCGGGTTGTGCCCAGCGCGCTCACCGTGGCTTCCAACGG
>JAWLES010000219.1:0-4054 GCA_041685935.1 Desulfobacteraceae bacterium
ACCGGCTCGCCTTCGGAAAGGGCCTTTCTCAGCTTTGTACCTGACAGAACAACCCTGTCGTCCTTGCCATGCGGGCAGGTCTTCATGGAAGCCATTCCGTCGCACTTGAAACAGTAGAAAGTCCAGTCAATCTTGAGGGGTTTGCATTTCAGGGCTTTACCGTCCTCTTCGGGCTGAGGGATTTCTTCGAATACCTCCTGTGCCTCAAAGAGGGTGTAGAAGTCGCCTACACCTGCATGGTCACGGCCGATGATCATGTTGTTCACACCGTAGTTCTGGCGGAATGTGGCATGAAGCAGGGCTTCTCTCGGGCCGGCATACCGCATGTCAAGGGGATATCCGCCCTGTACCACGTTTTCTTCCACAAAGTAACCCTTAACAAGAGTATCAATGCATTTCACCCGAACTTCCGCAGGAATGTCACCGGGTTTGAGGTTACCGATGAGAGAATGGATCAGAACACCGTCGCAGACATCAATGGCTATTTTGCAAAGATGCTCGTGGGACCTGTGCATTGGATTTCTAAGCTGCATTGCAGCAACGTTTTTCCAGCCTTTGTCATCAAAGATTTTCCTGGTTTCAGCAGGAGTGAGATACACCCCTTTGTATTTTTCAGGATAATCCCCTTCGGAGAGCACTTTCACAGGACCGGCAAGGCAGAATTCCTTTCTTGCCATGACCATTTTAACTCCGGGGTGATCTTCAAGGGCAAGCTCCATGAACTTGTCATCAGCGGATTCCTCGCCTCTGCCCTTGTATACCATCTCAGCTTCCCACTTTTTATCCGCATCACTCATCTCATACTTCTGTTCAACCTTCATGGTGGCGTAGATTTCGCCTTCTCTTTCCAGGGTAATCTCATCGCCTTCGTTGATTGAGGCGGCATCATCCTTGGACACGTCCATCATCACCGGTACCGGCCAGAAAGTTCCGTCCGCCAGAAGATAATCAGAGCATACGCTCTTCCAGTCTTCCCTTTTCATGAAGCCGTCAAGGGGACTGAATCCGCCGATTCCCAGCATGATCAGGTCGCCCTTCACCTGGGAGCTGATCTCAACCTTTTTCAGGCCTTCGGCTTTCTTCTTCTCCGCTTCCAGTTCACTTCCTTCGAGCTTACAGCATACAAGTCCTTTGCCCCCATGGGGTGCAACTAATTGTGACATATGACCTACTCTCCTTCTTTTAATATTAACCAAAATAAATGTTTACACAAACATTTATACAAAATCTCAATTTCAAAACCATATGAATCTTGTAAGATTTAAATATGATTGATCGATTTGTCAAGAATTATTGTTCATTTATCTGCAATATTTTCCCGATTTCCTCCATTTTTTCCACGTGATGGTCCGCCCGGAGGTCAGGGTTGGAAAAAGCTCCAAATACGGCTCCGGCATTCTCCGCCGCCAGCATGTCAAACTCGGAATCCCCTACAAAAAAGATCTCTTCCGGCCTGAGCCCGAACCGCCCCATAATCTTTTGCAGCTGATCCGGGGCCGGCTTGGGGTTTTCCACGTCAGCCGCAGTGACCACGATGTCGAATTCGGTTAAAAGATCATTCTCCCTGAGCACTTTCTCCATTGTATCGGTCCGGTTGGTGGCCACTCCGACAATATAGCGGTTTGCCCGGAGCGCCCCTATCAGCTCCCTCAAACCCGGGGCCATGCGCATGTATTCAATGAACTTCTGATACCCGATTCCTTTCAGGCACCTGTATACCTCCTCCAGGTCTTCCCTTTCAGGAAAAAGAAACTCAAGTGCCTGCTGCACCGTATACATATGGACCTTTTCAAACTGATCATCGTTCAGCGCAGGTTTGCCGAATTCCGCCAGCACCTCGTTGTAATACCTGCGGTTTGCATCTGCCGTGTCAAACATGACTCCGTCACAGTCGAATATAACCGCTTTAATCTTCTTTGTTTTCATAAATAGTTACGGTCCGCTTTCCACTGGTGTCTGTTCATCCTTGATATGCCCGAACACCCGGATTTTCACTTCCGGCTTAAGCTTGCTGTCAGTTTTCAGGTAGATGATATCATAGTACCGGCCTGCCTGCTGCGCCCTGTTTTTAACAGTGACCTTCCAGGCCGAGCCCTTGGTTTCCCCCTGTGAAAAACCCACATCCAGGTTATCACCTTTTTTCACTGAACCGGAAAGAATCCGGAAGCCGAACTTTTCCACAGGCTTCACAGTAACGGTTTCTGTTATATCCTCGCCGGCTTCTCCGTCAAGATGCACGGTATGGTTCGACACATCAAATAGCTGCTCCACCGATCCCTTGACATGGAGCCGGAACGTTTCGTTTGCAGGGTCGTTGGTTCTAACCAGTGCGGTTTTCGACAGCGTCTTGCCTCCGTAACCCTCCGAGTTGACTTTTATTTTTATTTTTCCTTCCCCGCCCCGGGGAATGGTTCTGTCATATGAGACAGCGCTGCAGCCTCAGCCGGTATTGACTTTTAAAATTTCAAGGGGCTCGTCCCCGGTGTTTTTAATCACGAACGAGTGCTCGATGTAAGTGCCCTCGGGTACCGGGTCGAAGTTGTACACAGACCGGGTCACCTCAGCCGAAGGCCGGGCGTACAAAAACGCCGGCAAAAGAACACACAGCCCGGCAATTACAGCCGCGCACATCAATTTCTTCTTCATTGCCATCTTTAACTCCGTCACAGTCATCAATTTTCATTATTTATCAATTCTCTTTTGTGTCTACCTCTTTTTTGAGGAAAACACAACCGGCTATTTAAGCTAAAAAGGGGAAGTCTGACCGAAAAGGCCTTTGTTGACGGCATTCACAAGATCCTTATTCCGTTTCAGCTCCGCCCCTTCAATATCCAGGACAGGAACCGCCCCCATAAGTGCATTTGTGAGGATGATTCCCTGACAGTCCATAAGGGATTCAAAATCCATCCTTTCGCGCCGGACCGTGTACCCGGCCTGTTCAACAATCGCCAGGGCAGCGTTCACCGTAACCCCTCCCAGAACATGATCGGACAGAGGAACGATCACCTCGCTGCCGTTTACGGCAAAAAGGCTGCAGGTGTTGGTCTCTGAAACCGTGTTGTCCGGGTTGAATATAACCGCCTCATCAGCGCTGTGTTCTTTGGCAAAAGACCCGGCCCTCAAGTAATACAGATAGTTCAGGCTCTTGTGGTCGGCAATGGGCGTCCCCCTTGAAAACGGATACCGAATAAGCGAAAGGCCGGTTTTCCGCAGGACTGACAACCTGTGAACATAGGGGCGTGCAAAAACAGCTGCAAAACAGGGAGAAAAAGATTTTTCCTCATCTTTGGCCAGGATGATCTTGACAGCTGCCGTACTTTTTTCAAGCCGGTTTTCCGATATTACCCTGCGGATAACGTCCTCCCATGTAACATCAGGAGGGAAGCTTCCGAAAAGTTCCTGCCACGAATTCTCCAGCCTTCTCACATGGGACCCGAGCCTCCGGATCACTCCATTGTCCACGCGCAACGTTTCAAACAGCCCTGCCCCGTACTGAAAACCTGAACAGGCGGCACTCACCACGGCCTGTTCTTTCCCGACGATCCTGCCGTTAACCCAGGCTCGGGCTGCATGGCCGCTTTTGCCGCCGGCCTTCTGCGACAGGGTTTCCATGATGGTTTTTCCCTTGTCAAGGGTTTCCTGGTACTCTGCGGCCGGGTCTGAATCAAATACAATCCCCCCTCCCACGGAAAACACCAGCCGGTTATTGAACACGGTGGCCGTGCGAATGGCAATGGAGAGATCCATGGTGCCGTGAAAACTTAGATACCCGATTGCTCCTGTATACACGTGCCTGCTCACCGGCTCGAGTTCATCTATAATCTCCATGGATCGGATTTTCGGGCAGCCTGTGACAGAGCCCCCCGGGAAAGCCGCCCTTAAAAGATCAACAGAGCTTTTCCCCTCCATGAGTGCGGCTTGCACCACTGATACCAGATGAAAAACATTGTCATACGGTTCAAGCCTTTTGTGCTCCGCCACCATTACACTTGCATTTTTTGCCACCCTGGACAGGTCATTTCGCATCAGGTCCACGATCATTGTCAGTTCGGCA
>JAWLES010000220.1:0-4051 GCA_041685935.1 Desulfobacteraceae bacterium
AGCAGAAAAAAGCGGAAATATTATCCCTCAAGGAGGATCACCTGGAGGAATCAGAGCTGATGAAAGACCTTGAGTCCATGTCCAGGCGGTATCTTCTTTACATGCCGGCAAAGGATATTATGGCCCACATGAACCTTTACAGAACCATGGGCGGCAGGCGGTTCAACTGGCTGGTCAGCAGGCAGGGGGAATCCGAAGTCAGAACCGTGACCATATGCGGGCCAGACCGTCCGGGGTTCTATTCCAAAGTGGCCGGGGTGTTTTTCATGAACAGCCTTAATATTCTTGCATCAGAAGCCTATTCCTGGAGGGAAAATACAGCACTTGATATATTTAAGGTGGAGCCCCCCAAAGACAGGATATTCGAGGCGGAAAAGTGGCAAAAGGCGGAAAAGGATCTGGAAAACGCCATGCAGGATGACAGTTTCCTGGAAAGACTGTGTGACGGAATACCCGCTGAAATGGCTATAACCAGAGGGCAGAGGCCCGAGCCCAACCAGGTTAAAATAGATAACGAAACCTCGAGCTTTTTTACCATTATAGAAGTATTCACCTATGATTTTCCAGGCCTGCTGTTTGCTGTCACCAACAGTCTTTACAAAAACGGAGTGGATGTAAAGATCGCCAAGGTGGCCACAAAGGTGGATCAGGTGATTGATATTTTTTATGTCCGTTCCTGTGATGACGAGCAGAAGATAGAATCCCCTGAAAGGCTTGAAACAATTAAAAAGAGTATTCTCCAAACTTTACCTGAAATAGTGTCAAAGGAGGCAAGTGATGAAAAAAATTGAAGCGATTATCAAACCGTTTAAACTCGACGATGTAAAAGAATCCTTGAACGAAATAGGCATACACGGCATGACGGTCACTGAGGTCAACGGTTACGGCCGGCAGAAGGGGCACAAGGAGATATACCGCGGAGCCGAGTATGTGGTGGATTTTATACCGAAAATCAAAATCGAGATCGTGCTCACCAAAGAGCGCGTTGACGAAGCGGTCAAGACCATCTGTTCATCCGCCAATACCGGAAAAATCGGAGACGGAAAGATTTTTGTCTCCCCTGTTGAACAGGCTGTCCGGGTAAGAACGGGTGAGAGCTCAACAGATGCATTGTAACTGAAAATTCATCAGTGAAAATTAAGATAAATAAAAGGAGAAGTTAAATGACACCGAAAGATGTACTGGAGATGGCAAAGGAAAACAAGACAAGGGTCGTGGATATCAGGTATATGGATTTTCCAGGGACCTGGCAGCATTTCACCGTACCCGTGGGAGAGCTCAGTGAAGATTCGTTCGAGGAGGGATTCGGTTTTGACGGTTCAAGCATGCGGGCATGGCAGGAGATTGATACAAGTGACATGATCGTGATTCCCGACCCTTCAACTGTCAGGATAGATCCGTTTTACAAGGAGCCGACCCTTACCCTGATAGGAAATATTCATGACCCGATCACACATGAGCCTTATACCCGGGATCCTCGCCATATAGCCATCAAGGCTGAGCAGTATCTCAAAAGCACGGGTATAGGCGACACCATATATGTGGGGCCTGAACCTGAATTCTTTATTTTTGACAATGTGCAGTATGCATCTGAAAACCACACCGCTTTTTACGAGGTTGATTCCGTGGAAGGTGTATGGAATACAGGCAGGGATGAGATGCCGAACCTGGGCCATAAACTCCGCCACAAGCAGGGATATTTCCCGCTCCCTCCGGCGGATAAGTTCCAGGATATACGGACGGAAATGATGCTGACGCTCGAGGACCTGGGCATTCCCATGGAATGTCAGCACCACGAGGTGGCGACTTCGGGGCAGGCTGAAATCGATCTGAGGTTCAGTTCCCTTTTAAATATGGGGGATCAGCTGGCCTGGTTCAAGTATGTGCTCAAAAACGTGGCTGCCAAACACGGGCATACGGTTACTTTCATGCCCAAGCCACTTTTCGAGGACAACGGCACGGGTATGCATACCCACATGAGCTTCTGGAGGGACGGTAATCCCCTGTTTGCAGGGAATCAGTATGCCGGCCTTTCTGAGGATGCGCTTTATGCCATCGGCGGTATTCTAAAGAACTGCAAGGCACTTTGCGCCATTACCAATCCAACCACCAACTCTTACAAACGCCTTGTTCCGGGATTCGAGGCGCCGATTAACCTGGCCTATTCCAGCAGGAACCGCAGCGCGGCAATCCGTATTCCAATGTACTCCGGCTCGCCAAAGGCCAAACGGATCGAGTTCAGGACCCCGGACCCCTCATGTAACGGTTACATGGCTTTTTCAGCCATCGCCATGGCCATGATCGACGGGATCACCAACAAGATCGACCCGGGAGAGCCCATGGATAAAAATATTTACGATCTTCCGCCGGAAGAGCTTGCAGAGATGGACTCCGCGCCCGGTTCCCTTGAAGAGGCCCTGGATGCGCTGGAAGAAGATCATGGATTCCTTCTTAAAGGGGATGTGTTTACAAAGGATACAATAGAAAAATGGGTTGAATACAAGCGGGAAAACGAGGTCAACGCAGTCAAGAGCAGGCCCCATCCACATGAATTTTACCTGTACTACGATATTTAGCACCATCTGACTCAACTTGCAGGGCCCCAAGCAGCCTGCAGACCCTTTTGCCCGATCGATGGGCACAGGGCTGCGGGCTGTTTTATTCCGGGCCGATGTTGAAATTTTTTAATGCATTCCGGAAAAAAATGGGATATAAGGGGGTTAGTACCCGAACATGAAAAACAGGTGGTCCAGATATGAAATACAGGCTCTTTATTATCGGTTTATTTTTCTGTTTCGCGATTGCTGCCTTGGCAGGTTCGCCTGGTGCGGCGACATCCGGAGAACAGAACCTGAGCCGGCAGCATAAGTTTGCCGCGCTTGTGAATCGTCTTGCCAAACAAGGGTTTGACAGGGATCGCCTGGAGAAGATTTACACGGATGAAAAAGTTTTTTTTGACCCGAAAGGGGTGTCCCTGTTTTTCGTGCATTCCGAATCAAGCCTTGACTATGGCCAGTTTGTCACTGACCGGTCCCTGTCAAGGGCTGCGGATTACATGGAAGAACACAGTGAGAAGCTCGAAATGGCCGAAGACCGCTACGGGGTGGACAAGACAATTATCACTGCGATTCTTCTTGTGGAAACCCGGCTCGGGACCTATCTGGGGAACAGGATGGTTCTCAACACCCTTTCCACCATGGCGGCTCTGACTGAAGAGGATCTTAAAGAGGAGCTGTGGGAGGCATCCGCCGCTTCCAGGCGGCTCACCCGCAAGGCTTTTGAAAAGAAAGCCGGGGAGAAAGCACAGTGGGCATTTGAGGAACTCAAGGCCCTCTTGAAGTACACAGCCAGGGAGGATCTGAATGCGGCTGAACTCAACGGCTCTTATGCCGGTGCCATGGGGATATCCCAGTTTATGCCGAGCAATGCGCTTAACCTGGCCACGGACGGAAATGATGACGGAAAGATCGATCTTTACGAACATGCCGATGCCATAGCCAGTGTGGCAAACTATCTCAGGCATTACGGGTGGAAACCTTCCATTTCAAGGCGGGAGGCACACAAAGTATTGTACAAATACAACCACAGCAATTATTATGTGGATACACTTTTGAAAATTTCGGATCGGTTAAAAGGATAGAACTGATTTTATGGATTCAGCTTTTGTTATTGTCACGGTTTCAGGACTTATTTTCTGGGCCCTTACCATGCTGGCCCTTATCGATGTCATACTCAAGGATTTCGGGACCCTGCGGAAAAAGGCGGTTTGGTTTTTAACAGCTGCCGTTCCTTTTGCAGGGTGGCTTGTATATCTGGTTTTCGGTTTCAGAAAAGGGACAAGAAAACAGTTTGGTGTTAAAGATATGAATTGACAGACATGGGATTTTCCTATAAATAGTAAGCCATGACATACCTGAAAAGTGGTCCCATCGTCTAGCGGTTAGGACGCCGGCCTCTCACGCCGGTAACGGGGGTTCGATTCCCCCTGGGATCACCACCGCAAATGACAAGGCTTTCGGAGATTTCTCGAAACTTTTGAAAACAAGCTTGA
>JAWLES010000221.1:0-4025 GCA_041685935.1 Desulfobacteraceae bacterium
TTTCATGCGGTCATAAAACTCGTACACCACCTCGGAAAGGGGGATGTCGAATTTCATTTCCAGTCGCTGACTTGTAAGATACTGGTAATTTTTACTGATGCCCCTGTGCTCATGGCACACCTGCATGACATTTCCCATGTATTTGTCCGGCACGATAATCGAGGCCTTTATGAACGGCTCCCTGACTTTTTCAATTTCAGCCGGGTCAGGAAAATCCGCAGGGTTGTCAATAATATCGGTCTCACCTGAAGTCCGGGTGACCTCGTACATAACCGAAGGGGCAGTCAGAATCAGGGATAGTCCGTATTCCCTTTCAAGGCGTTCCTGAACCACTTCAAGATGCAGAAGCCCCAGAAACCCGCACCTGTAGCCGAAACCGAGGGCTGCGGATGCATCCTTCTCAAACACCAGAGAAGCGTCATTAAGCTTGAGTTTCTCCAGTGCCTCAGTGAGCTCTCCGTATTCATCCGAGGCAAGAGGGTATATGGAAGAGAAAACCACCGGATTAGGCTCCCTGAATCCCGGCATGGCGGATTCACACGGGTTGTCCGCCACCGTTATGGTATCCCCGATTTTCACATCCCCGATCATCTTGATACCGGCGATTATGTATCCCACATGCCCTGCTTTCAGTTTGTTCCTGGGCTTTCGTTCAATCTGGAAAATCCCGGTCTCTTCAACCTTGTATTCAGCCTTGTTGGACATGAACATGATTCTGTCTCCTGGCTTCACCGTTCCCTGGAACACACGGAAATGAACGATGGTTCCACGGTAAGGATCATAGTGGGAGTCAAAAATCAAAGCCTTCAGCGGTTCGTCCGACTTGTCTTCCGGGGCAGGGATTTTTTCCACTATGGCGTCGAAAATGGCCTGTATGCCGATCCCGTTTTTGGCGGAGACCAGCAGGGCTTCTTCACTGTCAAGCCCCAGGTCTTCTTCTATCTGCTCCTTGACCCATTCTATTTCAGCAGAGGGAAGATCAATCTTGTTAATTACGGGAATAATCTCCAGATCATGCTCCATGGCAAGATATATGTTGGCAAGTGTCTGCGCCTCCACGCCCTGGCTTGCATCCACAAGGATCAGGGCCCCTTCACATGATGCAAGAGCACGTGAGACTTCATAGGAAAAATCCACATGGCCGGGCGTGTCGATCAGGTTCAGCCAGTAGGACCTGCCGTTCTCATCCTCGTACGGCAGCGAAATGGTCTGGGATTTGATGGTAATGCCCCGCTCTCTTTCGATGTCCATGGAATCGAGCATCTGGTCCTTGAAATCACGCTCTTCCACCACTCCGGACATCTGTATCATCCGGTCGGACAGGGTGGACTTTCCGTGATCTATGTGCGCAATTATACTGAAATTTCTTATGCTTTCTAGTTTGTTTTTCAAATTAACCTCAAACGCGGAGTTGACTTTTACTTCTTAAAAAGATAGATTAACAGGTATTCTTTATGGAAAGAACCATATGTATCAGGAAGCTTGCAAACTGTCAAGACACCCTTAATAAACCTCGGACCGGATATACGGACTTTAAGGAATGGCATACTCCCTACTTGTTGTTGATGATGATAAAGCGGTCAGGGAATCCGTTGTGGATTTTCTCGGGATGCTGGAGTATGAAGTTGAATCCGCGGAAAACGCGGAAGAGGCCATTGACAAACTCAAGGGATTCAACGCGGACAT
The DNA here is from genome assembly GCA_041685935.1 of Desulfobacteraceae bacterium. Classification (GTDB taxonomy): domain Bacteria; phylum Desulfobacterota; class Desulfobacteria; order Desulfobacterales; family Desulfobacteraceae; genus JAIPEK01. The sequence goes on from JAWLES010000221.1 coordinate 1,687, forward strand.
TGTTGTCACCGACATAATGATGCACGGAATGGACGGCCTTGAACTGACCCGGCACATTTACAGCGAATACAATGCCGAGGTGATGGTTATGACCGGCTACAATGCCGACTACTCCTATGAAGAGGCCATAAACGCGGGAGCAAGCGATTTCATTTTCAAGCCTTTCAGGTTTGAAGAGCTTGAGCTGAGAATCAAGCGCGTGATCAGGGAGCTTGAACTGCAAAAAGAGCGTGACGAAATGCTCAAGGAGCTGGAAAGACTCGCCATAACCGACGGCCTGACCGATCTTTTCAATTCCAGACATTTTTTCAAGCAGATCAAAAAAGAGATCGAGCGGCACGCCCGCTACAGCAGGCCCCTCTCCCTTCTGATCATTGATATCGATTTTTTCAAGGAATACAATGACACTTTCGGGCATCTGGAAGGGGACAAGGTGCTTATGAGACTCGGCAAAGTGGTGTCGCAATGCCTGAGGGCCTCGGATACCGCCTATAGGTACGGGGGGGAGGAATTCACCGTGATTCTGCCGGAAACCGAACTCGAAAAGGCTTGCGTGGTGGGGCACAGGATCAAGGACACCATCGCCGAGCAGGTGTTCAAGCCCGAAAAGGGGACCGAGCGATCAATCACCGTGAGCATCGGTGCGACCGAATATATTGAAAACGAATCCCTGGAGTCATTTGTCGGCAGGGGTGACAAAGCACTGTATATGTCCAAGAACTCGGGACGGGACACGCTTACGTCCCTGTAAGTGCATTCAGACGTGAATCCGCATGCTCAGGTCCATCGCCCGGGACTGATTGGTCAACGCTCCCATGGAAATCATGTCAACACCGGTTGCTGCCACCTCCCGGATATTCTCCCTGCTGATATTGCCTGAGGCTTCCACAAGGGCACGCTTGCCGATAAGATCGACCGCCTGTTTCATTTCAGCAACTCCCATATTGTCCAGCATGATGATATCCGCTCCTGCTGAAAGCGCCTCTTCCACCTGAACCATTGTGGACGTCTCCACCTCGATTTTGATGAAATGTGAAAGCTTCGGCCTTACGGCCTCAACCGCGTTCCTGATCCCCCCTGCCACACTGATATGGTTATCCTTTATCAGAACTCCGTCAAAAAGGGACATCCTGTGGTTGCACCCGCCGCCGTGATGCACCGCAGCCTTTTCAATGCGGCGCCAGCCCGGGGTGGTCTTTCTTGTATCCACAACCCGCACCTCCCTGCTGTCCAGATGTTCAATCACGGAACGGGTCAGGGTGGCAATCCCGGACAGGCGCTGCAGAAAATTCAGGGCTACCCGCTCGGATTTAAGCATGGCTGCCAGGCTGCCTGACACCTTCATAACGGTTTCCCCTGTCTTCACACTGTCGGCATCGGTGAAAACCGAACTTACGGCCGCATTTGCATCTAATGTACAAAACACCTGTTCCGCCACTTTCATGCCGGACAACACCAAAGGCTCCTTGGCAGTAATAATGCCTGTGCCGGTGCGGCCCTCACACCCGAGAGGATCGGTTGTGATGTCCCCGAAACCCGAATCTTCGTACAAGGCAAGGGCAATCAGCCCGGTCAAAGCATCCACGGTATCGTCACCTCATCTTCCTGACCCGGCTGAGGCTCGACTCCAGCCTGTCGTTCTTTTCTTCAAGAGCTTTCTGCTGATCTTTCACCTTTTCCACAACATCTTCAGGCGCCTTTTCAAGAAAGCTTTCATTGCTGAGCCGCTTTGAAACGGAAACAAGCTCTTTTGTGACCTTGTCGATCTCCTTTGTCAGACGGGTTTCCTCCTTTTCAAAATCAATCACCCCTTTAAGATCCACATACGCAGTTGTATTGCCCACCACCACTGCGGCGCTGGAAGAAGGTGCATTCTCCATATCGGAGATCTCCAGTTTTCCAAGCCGGGCAAGATTCACAATCACGGAAGTATTCTTTTCCATCAGGGCCTTTTCACTCTCTTCATCGGTCTGGGCGGTAACCCTCAGACTCACCGACGGCTGAATGTTCATTTCGCTTCTGATATTCCTGACACCGCTGACAAGGGCGAATACAAACTCCATTTCCTTTTCAGAGGATATGTTCCGGTCACGGTTGTAGGCCTCTTTTTCATACGGGAATGAACCCTCCATGATCGAACCTTCCGAGGTGGGAAGCTGATGCCATATTTCTTCGGTAACAAAGGGCATGAACGGATGCAGCATAATCAGAATGTCCTTCATCACCTTTGAAAGTACATCACGGACCGCATCCCTCCTGTGTACACCCTCTTTTTCGTACAACGCAGGCTTGCACGCCTCAAGATACCAGTCACAGAATTCATGCCATACAAACTGGTA
>JAWLES010000222.1:0-4000 GCA_041685935.1 Desulfobacteraceae bacterium
AGCGAATTTGCAAGCCGGATTGACCGGGACACTTGCGTGGCCTGCAGGATCTGTGAAACCGTATGCCCCCATGGAGCTGTTTCTCTGACTGACGAGGGAATCGAGGTTGACCCGGCATTCTGCCAGGGCTGCGGACTGTGCCAGGCAGCATGCCCTACCCATGCGGCAAATCTTGCCAATTTTTCGGAACGGCAGATCCTGGCCCAGGTTGATGCGGCCTTTGGTTCTCTGAAACCCGGAGAACCGAGGATACTGGGGCTGCTGTGTTACTGGTGCTCCTACTCGGCAGCCGATTTTGCGGCAAAAACACAGAACCGGCTGCCGGTGAATTTGCGGGTGATCCGGATCAGATGTTCCTCGTCCGTGCATACATCGCTTTTATTTGAGATGTTCAAAAGAGGGGTGGACGGGATAATCATCGGCGGTTGCCCGCCGTCAAGCTGCCACCATCTCCACGGAAACTATCTGGCTGACAGAAGGACCCATGTGGCAGCCAGACTCATGGATCAGATGGGGCTGGATACATCCAGGCTGGTGTACGATTATATGGGAGTATCTAATTCGGATATGCTTGCCAGGCACGCAAACAACATGGACGGAAAACTTCGGGAACTGGGACCGAATCCGGTTGGTCTGCAGTATGCTACAGGAGAGGCAAATGAAAGATAAACTTACCATGGCGGTTAACTGGGCTGGTGCATGCGGGGGATGTGACGTATCCATCCTGGATATCGAGGATAAAATATTCAGCATCACCAAGATAGCAGACATAATTTATTGGCCCGTGGCAATGGATTTCAAGAGGAAGGACCTCGCCGCGCTCGAACCTGACAGTATTGACATTACCCTCTTCAATGGAATGATCCGGAACAGTGAGCACCTGGAAGATGCAAAGCTGTTGCGGGAAAAGAGCAAAGTGATGGTGGCTTTCGGTTCATGCGCTCATTTGGGCGGAATTCCGGGCATGGCTAATTTTACGGACAGGCAGGGGATTTTTGATGTGTCATATATCACCAGTCCGTCCACCGGCAACCCGGACGGGACTCTCCCGTTAACTCGTGTGGATGCAGGAGGCCGGGATCTTACACTGCCAGAGTTCCACGATCAGGTCCGGGCCCTGGACCGGGTGGTGGATGTGGATTACTACGTACCAGGATGCCCGCCCCCCTTCAATGTGATAATGAAAACCATCGAGGTGGTTTCCGCAGTTCATGAAGGGGAGGAGCTCCCTGCCAAGGGAAGCGTTATCGCGGACCGTAATGCTCTGTGCGGCGACTGTCCCAGGAAGGATACCGTTCGTCCGGGTTTGATGGAAAACGTGGTCCGACCCCATGAAAAAATGATCGATCCTGATACCTGTTTTCTTGAACAGGGGATAATCTGCATGGGGCCCTTTACAAGGGGTGGTTGCGGGCATTTGTGCATTGAGGCGAATATGCCGTGCAGGGGCTGTTTCGGACCGGCTGAAAAGCAGTATGATCAGGGCACCGAAGCATTGTCCGCATTCGGGTCCGTGGTGAGTGCCGGGCGTGATGATTATGTGCCCAGGGGTGAAATGCTGCGGCCGGTAAATAAGGTAAAAGATCCCCTTGGGACTTTTTACAGGTTTTCTCTGCCCAGTGCAATTATCAACAGGAACATGAAGGAAGGAAAATAAAAGGCTTGGCTTATGAGTGGTAAAATTACAATTTCACCGATTACAAGACTGGAAGGCCACGGAAAGATTGATATCATGCTGGATGATGACGGGAATGTATCAGACTCCTATTTTCAGGTTGTGGAGCTGAGGGGTTTTGAAAAGTTCTGTCAGGGAAGGCCGGTTGAAGAGCTTCCGCGGATCATGCCCAAAATATGCGGGGTGTGCCCGGGTGCTCACCATATGGCATCATCAAAGGCGTGCGATGCCGTGTACAACGTACAAATACCCCCTGCGGCGGAAAACCTGCGGAGGCTGTTTTACAATGCACATATGAGCCACAGCCACATGCTGCACTTTTTTGCGCTTGCGGCGCCGGATTTTATCCCGGGGTATGATGCAAAACCTGAAAAAAGGAATATCCTCGGTCTTATTGAAAAACTCGGTATGGAAACCGGAAAAGAGGTCATGAAGATCAGGGGATATGCCCAGAAGATACAGGCCATGATTGCCGGACACGCCATTCATCCGGTAGGGTCCATTCCAGGTGGTTTGTCAAAGCCGCTGAAGTCCGCAGAGCTCGATGAAATCAGAACAATGGCGGATGACATAAAGGCGTTCGCCGGGACCGCGCTTCAGCTTTTCAAGGATCATATATTGTCCGATTCCAGGTATGCTGACATGATCATGAGCGAAATGTACCGGCATGAAACCTACTATATGGGCATGGTGGACAAGAACGGGAAGGTGAATTTCTATGACGGTGATATCCGTGTGACAGATCCTGAAGGGAACCTTTTTGCCGCTTTTGAACCGGGTGAATACCTTGACCATATCGACGAGCATGTTGAGCCCTGGACCTATCTCAAATTCCCCTATTTGAAGAACGTTGGATGGCGTGGTCGGACCGACGGACCGGACAGCGGGGTATACAGGGTCAATTCTCTGGCCAGGCTTAATGTGGCAGACGGCATGGCCACCGAACTTGCCCAGAAGGAGTATGAAGAGTTTTATTCATTTTTTGACTCCCCTGTTGTTCACAATACACTGGCTTTCCACTGGGCACGGCTGATTGAGAACCTGTATGCAGCCGAAGAGATCGTAAACCTGGCCTCTGATCCCGATACCGCCGGAAAAGATGTCAGGAACATCCCCGCTGAAACACCCGCAGAAGGGGTCGGCGTGGTCGAGGCCCCGCGCGGTACCCTTTTTCACCATTACATCACTGATGAAAACGGAATGGTCAAGGATGTGAACCTGATTGTGGCCACGGTCCAGAACAACGCAGGGATGGACATGGCTGTAAGGCGGGCTGCAAAAAATCTTATAAAAAACGGGGCATCAGATGATGCCGTGCTCAACCGGATTGAAATGGCATTCAGGGCGTTCGACCCCTGTCTTGCCTGCGCCACTCATGCGGGTCCAGGGGAAATGCCGCTGGAAGTTGTGTTTCATTGTAACGGCCGGGTTGAAAGAAGGATCAGGCGTGGGTAAAGGGGGATTCCGGAGAGTTCAGGTGCTGGGTATCGGGAACGGGATACTCACGGATGACAGTGCAGGTCTGTATGTGGTCGAGCGGCTTAAAAAGTCAGGTGTGCCGGATCATGTGACGCTCACTGCCGGGGGAACCGGCGGCATAGCCATTGTGGACCTGCTCGAGCCGGTGGATTCCCTGGTGGTGGTTGATGCATTTATTACAGGCCGCAATCCCGGAAGTGTATTTGTGCTCGATTTCCATGACGGAGAGGAAACCGGGCGGTCAGCAAATCTGGGGCTGGTTCACGGGTTTGATCTTTCCACGGTGCTTTCCCTTTACACGGATATGATGGATGGCTGGTACCCGGAAACAGTCACACTGGTTGGAATCGAGGCACTGGATATAACCACCTTCAGCACCCGGTGCACCAGGCCCGTGGAGAAGGGGGTGGTGAAAGCGGCCGACCTGATTCTGAATAATCTGCTCTAACCGGGATTTATCGTTATTCCGTGTCGTCAAAGGACCAGTTGAATGTCCGGTCAGGCTTTTCAAGGGAACGGCGGACTTTTTTTAAAAAGAGCTGCCTGGGGATTTCAACAGCACCCATGGAAACCATGTGGTCAGTGGCAACCTGGCAGTCGATCAGGTCGTAATCCAACCTTTCAAGGTACCGGGCCAGATGGACAAGCGCAACCTTGGATGCATCAGTGATGATGGTGAACATTGATTCCCCGAAGAAAACTCCGCCCAGGGAAACACCGTAGAGTCCGCCTGCAAGCCGTCTGTTTCTCCAGCATTCAACGGAGTGGGCCCGGCCCGCTTCATGGAGCCTTGTATACGCCTGAATCATATCGCTGGTGAGCCATGTATCCTCGCCATGTATTGTT
>JAWLES010000223.1:0-3997 GCA_041685935.1 Desulfobacteraceae bacterium
TGTTTTGCAGTTCGGGCACCGACCTGTTTACGGCTTCCTTTGCTCGTTCCTCTGCTGCTGTATGCCGTTTCCGAAGTCTCTTTGTCATCTTTGGATGCACCCACAAGCGCCACCAGTTCATCCACCATTTTCTTCATCTGGTCTGCCTGGGCGTTCATCTCTTCTGCTGCACTGGCTGCCTCTTCAGCATTGGCAGCGTTCTGCTGGGTAACCTTGTCCATATCCGCCACAGCCGTGTTGATCTGTTCAATGCCCTGGGTCTGCTCATCAGATGCCGCGTTGATTTCACCAACCAGCTCCCCGACTTTTCTGGAGCTTTCCTCAACCTTGATAAAGCTTTCCCTGGCGGACGTGGTCATTTTGGCGCCTTCATCGATTTTGGTAACCGTACCCTCGATGAGTTCTGCCGTGTTTTTGGCAGCTTCAGCAGCGCGCATGGCAAGATTCCGTACTTCATCCGCCACTACGGCGAAACCTGCTCCGGCTTCTCCGGCCCGGGCCGCTTCAACTGCAGCGTTAAGCGCCAGGAGATTTGTCTGGAAGGCGATTTCATCGATGTCCTTTATGATCTTTGAAATTTCGGAACTGGATTTGGAAATCTCTTCCATGGAACCGCTCAGGCTTTCCATGGAGTTATTGGCTTCCGAAATCACTTTACCGGTCTCTTTCATCATGGTGTCTCCCTGGGTTGCGTTCTCCGCGTTCTGACGCGTCATGGAGGCCATTTCTTCCAGGGACGAGGATGTCTCTTCAAGAGAGGAAGCCTGCTCCGAGGAACCTTCTGCCAGTGTCTGGCTGGAGGCGGATACCTGGCCGGAGGCCGATGCCACCTGGGCCGCTCCGCTGTTAAGGCCGTCTATGATCCTGTTTACAGGTTTGGTGATGGAACGTGTGATCAAAAGGGCCAGGGTGATGATACAGGCAAGACTGATTACCGCTATCACGCCGACCACCCACTGCAGGGTGGAAACCGCTGCAAACGCCTCTTCTTTGTTTATTTCAGAAAGAATGGCCCAGGAAAGATCATCACTCACCTTGACCGGTGCATATGCGGATAAAACCGGATGACCGGTATAATCGGTTATCACTCCGGATCCTTCCTTGCCGTTTATGGCTTCCTGCGCAGCTTCAGTGTCCACACCGTTGGCTTTGACCGTTCCTTCAAAGGATGCGTTCACAGAATGGCCCTGGGGATCGAGATACGAATCAGACCGCATGCGCTTGTCAGGTCCCACAAGGTAGGTTTCCCCGGTTTCCCCCAATCCTGTCCTCTCCTGCATGATACTGTTGATGGATTCAAGGGAAATCTGCATGGCTACGACCATTTCGATTTCTCCTTCATGCACAAGAGGGCCTGCAATAAAAGAGGCGGGTTTGTTGCCGCTGGGTTCATACGGCTCGAAATCAGCGATTTCAGTCTCCCTGGTTTCCATAACCCTGCGGGTCAGTTTACCGAGTCCAGAGTCGGCAAACTTTCCGTTCACCATGTTGGTGCGGTAGTCAGACTCTTTGGCTGCGGAATAGTACACATACCCGTTTTCATTGATCAAAAACAGGTCATAATACCCGTAGGCTTCTATATAATGGCTAAAGAAATCCTTTTCTCCTTTTTCCACATTGCCGATTAAAGCTTCTTCCAGATTCTGCTTGGTGATCACGGCCCAGGTGAGATCTTCGGTTATATGGATCGGATCTCCTCCCACTGCAACCGGATTGCCTTTGGAGTCCACGAATACGTCGATCACTTCCTTTCCGGATAATACCTCATGGAGATATTCAGTGGCAATGTCGGTGATGTCGTAACCGATGGTATACTTTCCGTCCCCCATGGTCTGAAGGTCGCTTCTGAACTCGATCATGCGGCCCTGTTCCGCTGCAAGATACGTTTCACCGGTTTCCCCGAGCCCCTGCCGTTTCTGGACGATATTGTTAATCGGACCTTGAGGTATCTGGAGCCCCACCACTGCAACTGTTTTGCCGGATTCGTCATGAACCGGGCCGCCGACGAACATGGCCTGGGTACCGTCGCTGGGGGCATAGGATTCAAAATCCTCCACAACTATATCATCTTTTTCAATGGCCTTTTCCCAGAGGCTTGCAAGGGCGGACTCCCTGTACTGTCCTGAGCCGAGGTTGGCGCCGAGATCTTTTTCCTTTGCATAGGAGTACATCACATGGCCGTGGGGCTCACAGATGACAAATATATCATAGTATCCGTATTTCTTGACGTAGTTGCCCAGGGAATTTTCGAAATTTTTCCAGATGGATTTATAATCGGCAGTATCCACATCATACGGATCATCGTGCTCAAATCCCATCACATCATGGTATCCCTTGAGCTTTTGATAGGCATTTTTCACATCATCGCTTTCACGGAGAAGATCGACATCTTTTTTGACTTTGTCGAAAAACTGTTCCAGCTGGCTGAGCTTGAGTTCCTGAATGCTTTCGAGCTTGTGAAATCCTTCATCCTGTATCTTTTCGATGTTCTCGATCATGGCGCCCGTGTCGGCCCGTCTCTGGTCGAAAAAATCTTCAATCTGGTTTTTCTTGATCTGCCGGACCGATTCCAGCTTCTCAAAGGATTGTTTGGACAGGGCCCCGCTTGATTTGACAAGGGAGACCGTGCCGATAACTGCAAAAGGCAGAAGGCCGATGAGCAGAAAAGACAGCAAAAGTTTAGTTCCCAGTTTCATTTTTAAAACCTCCTATTAAAATATTTGTATATCTTCGGGTAGCGGATCATGTTACGGTTTCCACCGCACTGATTTCTTGACTGTCCAGGACCCGGTCGATGTCCAGGAGAATTTTCACCCCCCCTTCCAGCTTGGCCATTCCCAGGATATACCTGGTATCCAGCTGGGTGCCGAAAGAAGGTGTATCCTCGATATCTTCGCCTTTAATGGCAAGTACTTCCGAAACCGAATCCACCACAAGTCCCATGATGATCTGGGAATTGTCTTTGTTGACTTCCACTACGATGATGCAGGTCTTGTCAGTGGTTTCTCCCGCCGTCATTCCGAACCGGGTCCGCAGATCCACGATGGGAATCACCTTGCCCCGAAGATTGATCACGCCCTTTATAAAATCCGGGCATCTGGGAACCGTGGTGATCGTCATCATGCCGATAATTTCTCTTACATTGTTGATGCTGATGCCGTAATCCTCGCTGTCCAGCACAAAGGTCAGATACTTTCCTTCCTTTTCCATGGACCGCCCCGGATCCGGTACCTGTTTCCGTTCTTCATTCGACATACTGTCCTCCTTTTTCATGAAAATGTTTCATATGGGCTATACTATAATTTGATCAGCTCCCTATTTGACCCGGTGTTCTGCAATCTTACGGATTTCCCGTACAAGTTCATCAATCAGAAACGGCTTTTGCATGAACATCTCTCCTCCGCTTGAGGCAACATCTTGAAACAATTGGTCGGTTCCCATGGCAGAGACGATAAACACCGGCATGGACGGATATTTCTTTTTAATTACTCTTAAAAACTGCAGCCCGTTTATCCCGGGCATCACAAAATCGGTAATCACAAGGTCCACCAAGTGACTTTGCCGGTCAAGAAGGGTCATGGCTTCATCAGCACTGCATGCTGTTTCGGTCTCAAAACCGCTGCTTCTAAGGCCCATATCGAGTGCTTTTAATTGATCTTTTTCATCGTCTACTATAAGAATCCGCATCGATTTCTCTTTTTGTATAAAGGTTGTATGTACACAGAAAGATTGCCAGAATTGTGCCGCGTGCCAAGTTTATGTGTAAGGTTTTGAAATTGAAGGAAATATATTCAAAATAAAGAGAGGCGGGGGTGTTGAACCGGGTGGTCTGTTTTGTAACAGCCTTATGTCCTTCTGTCTGCTGAATCTTTTTGAGAAGTGAGTTTAAAGAAGCAAATGGGGATGTGTTATAAAATGTTACAATGTTACAAAACAGTACAGGCCTGAAAGAGGCTCAATCCTGCTTGATATGCCTTGCAAGCCGCTGCCGGGAAAT
>JAWLES010000224.1:0-3957 GCA_041685935.1 Desulfobacteraceae bacterium
CTTTTAAACCGGACACCGCCCCATGATCTGGATGCCGAGGAGTCCATCCTGAGTTCCATTTTCATTGACAATTCCACCCTGTTTGACATTGTGGACATCATTGAATATGACGACTTTTACAAAGGCGCCCACAAGAAAATCTTCAAAGCCGTGGTGGAGCTCTTTGCGGATGACGAACCAGCGGATCTGGTAACCGTGGCCAACCGGCTCAGAGAAAAAAACGAGCTTGACCCGGTGGGCGGGCCCTCCTATCTATCCACCATAGCAGACACCGCTCCCATGGCTCTGAATGCCGTCCACTACGCCAAAATCATCAAGGGCAAATCCTCTTTGCGCAAACTGATCAAGAGCGCAACCGGTATTATTGATCGGTGCATGAAGGACAGGGGGGACTTTGAGGAGATCATCGACTTTGCCGAAAACTCGGTGTTCAATATAGCAGAGGCCAAATCAGAAGGAGCTTTTGCCAGCCTCGGAGAACTGATCAACATCAACATAGACACCCTTGAAGAGCGCCAGGGGAATAAAGGCGGCCTCTCCGGCCTGTCAACAGGGTATCCCCGGCTGAACTCCCTGACCTCTGGGCTGCAGAATTCGGATCTTATAATCCTTGCGGCCCGTCCGAGCATGGGAAAAACAGCTTTCGCTCTGAATATCGCCCGGAATGTGGCTTTGGAAGAAAGTGCCCCGGTTGCCGTGTTCTCTCTGGAGATGTCCAAGGAACAGCTTTCCATGCGGCTTCTCACATCCGAGGCCCGTATCGATTCCAACCGCCTGAAAACAGGATTTATCACCCAGGAGGACTGGCAGAACGCAACCGATGCGGCAGGACTTTTGAACGATCTTCCCATTTTTATAGATGACTCCCCCAACATCACTGTAATGGATATCAGGGCCAAGGCGCGGCGGATCAAAAAGGAAAGCGGACTGGGCCTAATTATCATCGACTATCTTCAGCTCATGAAAGCCCCGGTTAAGATGGAGAGAAAAGATCTTGAAATCGCTGAAATTTCAAGGGCCTTGAAATCCCTTGCAAAGGAACTCAATATCCCGATCATGGCGCTTTCACAGCTCAACCGGATGCTTGAGCAGAGAAGCGACAAGCGCCCGCTGCTTTCGGATTTGCGGGAATCAGGAGCACTTGAACAGGATGCCGACATTGTCTCTTTCATATACCGCGACGAGGTGTACAACAAAGAGGCGGATAACCCGCACAAGGGAAAGGCGGAAATCATCGTGGCCAAAAACAGGAACGGATCAGTGGGAACGGCGGTTATGCATTTTATCGGCCAGTACACACGTTTTGAAGAGCTTGCTTCGGAAACCTATCAGGATCTTGAATGAAGAAGAAAGTCACCGGCAACACATCAGGTCTGAAGTCCACCCAGGTCAAGGAGATTGAAAATCTTTACCACTACACCACACCTCCCGACTGCGTAATCACAGAAGACCAGGCAAGGGAACTTGTGCGGCTCTCATTCGAAACCAAGCGCCAGATCGGACTGCTTATAGACAGGGCCGGCAAGACCCAGTACGTGATTGCAGGAGAGCCTCACAGGATCGTGATACCTGTGACACCGGAGCATATGGCTGTTCCAGGAAAGCTCAAAGGGCTGCGCTGCATACACACCCACATGAAAGATGAGCCACTGACACGGGACGACCTCACGGATCTTGCACTCCTGCGGCTCGATTTCATGGCGGCCGTATGCATGAAAAAGGACGGCACCCCGGGAAACGTATATGCCGGCCACATCCTGCCGGATGAAAACGGTGAGCCATACAGGGTTCTGGAACCATGCACCGTGGATGATTTTCAAATCGACTGCTATAACCTGATCGAAGAGCTGGAAACCGAACTCTCCCGGAAAAATGCCCTGTATAAAACTGCAAAAGAGGAAGAAAAGGCTTTTTTGATCAACGTGGCAACTTCGGACTTCAAAGAGGCATATGCAAGCCTTGATGAACTCAGAGACCTTTGCAAAACCAGCCGGATCAACGTTATCGACGCAGTTGTGGCTAAACGCAAAAAGATTGATTCCAAATATGTTCTAGGCAAGGGCAAGCTTGCCGATCTCACCATCCGGGCGATTCAGAAATACGCCACCATGCTTGTGTTTGACCGGGTGCTTACACCCGCCCAGATCAGATCCATAACCGATTTCGTTGAAATGAAGGTCATCGACCGGACCCAGCTGATTCTCGACATATTTGCCAAGCAGGCCAAAAGCCGGGAAGGCAAACTCCAGGTGGAGCTTGCACAGATGGAGTACCTGCTGCCTCGCCTGATCACGAAAAACACGGCAATGTCAAGGCTCACCGGAGGTATCGGAGGCAGGGGACCGGGAGAGACCAAGCTTGAAATCAACCGGAGAAGGGTCAGGGAAAAAATAAGCCGCCTGAACAAGGAGATAGAAAAAGTCAGAAAACAGCGCCACAACCAGAGGGCGCAGCGCAAAAAAAACAGGCTTCCTGTAATTTCCATTGTCGGGTACACCAACGCAGGAAAATCCACTCTCCTGAACGCACTGACAAACAGTGAAATCAAAGCGGCTGACAGGCTTTTCGCCACTCTTGATCCGTCCAGCAGAAAACTGCGTTTCCCAAGGGACAGTGAAGCGATCATCACGGACACGGTAGGATTTATCCAGAACCTTCCATCAGAACTTCTGGAAGCGTTCCATGCCACCCTGGAAGAACTGGAGGACGCTGATATCATTCTCCATGTCATCGACATCAGCAACCCGAGATACAAACAGCAAATGGAATCCGTTGACAGCCTGCTGAAGGATCTGAAACTGAACAAAACTCCGATGCTGTATGTGTACAACAAAGCAGACAAAATCAACCCGGAGGTCTTTGATGACAAATGGCTGTTATCCCGGGGGATCACTGTGAGCGCCACACAACGTGACACACTCGGGCCCCTTGTGGAAAAGCTGGAATCCATGATAAAACTTTCCAGCGGATAGCAGCCGGATAAAGTTTTAAAAAAATTGCTTATTGAATTTTTTTTAAAAACGATGTATAGTCTTAACTCCTCGAACAAACACGATCTTAACTTGGAGGACAACGGTTATCAAACAGTTTACCAGCAACCATATCAACAGCGCCGCCAGAGAAGACTGCCTGGACAGCCCTGACTGCTATGGTGAATATGACAAGGACAACAGACTCTGCAGCCAATACTGCGCTCTGTCCATAAAATGCATAGGGGAACAGATCCTGAACCCCAAAATCGATATTCTTGACCAGCTTTTGGGATTTGATGCCCATCAGATCAAACCGAACTGATAAACGGAACGGATCAATGACGCAAATGCCTCTTCAATAGAATATTTTACCGGGGTTGAGTATCCCCGAGGGATCAAAAAGCTGCTTGATCTGCTTCATGATACGGATTTCCGTTTCACTGATCTCGGCCGGAAGATACTTCATTTTGGTGATCCCCACTCCGTGCTCTCCGGTAATGGAGCCGCCGAGCTTCAATGTATACCGGAAGATTTCATCCACGGCTTTTCTTGCCCTTGACGCCTGACCTGCATCCCTTGAATCATACATGATGTTGCAGTGAATGTTTCCGTCCCCGGCGTGGCCGAAACTTGCCATGAACAGGCTGTATTTCTCCCCTGTCTCTTTGATTGCCGCCACCATATCCGGAATCCTGCTGACAGGAACCACTATATCCTCATTGATTTTATCCGGGGCGATTCGGAACAAAGCCGGGGAAAGCGCTTTTCTCGCCTGCCATAGTTTTTCGGTTTCTTCCCGTCCCGAGGATACGTACACATCCGACGCCCTGTTAATACGCAAAAAATCTGCCAGATCCAGGTATTCTTTTTCCGCACAATCGGCTGCCCCGTCCACCTCAATGATCAGCATGGCCTGAACCGATTCGGAAATTTCAAATGCAAGGGATTCTTTCACGCAGTCAAGAGAGGCCCTGTCAATGTACTC
>JAWLES010000225.1:0-3950 GCA_041685935.1 Desulfobacteraceae bacterium
ACATCAAGCGTGTTAAACAGGCCCGGATTCTTCCAGTGCAAAAGCTCGATGGCGCAGGTTATAAAAAAAACAGCCGCTAAAAGTGGTTCTTCTCTCAGCTTCGGGAACACCATCTGTATGACAAGCCCCCAGAAAATAATATACACAATACAGGAAAAATAATTCTGCATCAGGTCATGGTAAGGACCCGAGTAAAATTTCACACTCACCCACAAAGGTGCGACAATGATAAAAAACTTGAGCAGGGTAAACCGGTTTCTGGATATACTTCCTGACTTTAGGACACCACTTTGCACACTGTTTTTTTCCGCCATTTTTCCCCCTTTTTGTCCGGGTTGTTAAGCCTGTAGAAATAAAAATAAACCACCGGTCTTGACGCACTGGCAGGATTTGTGAAAAGTGTAGTAAAATTGGATTGTCAAATCAAGGATTAAATTATTTTGCCAAACTAATCAGGCAAGGCAACCATTCCCTTGAAAAAATCAATCATGATGCTATGATACCCCACGATTAAGGAAAAAACCTGATCTCTAAAGGAGAGAACGATATGGAACTGTGCTTTATGGATGGCAATCAGGCCATCTCCTGGGGGGCGAAAAAAGCGGGCTGCAATTTTTTTGCAGGCTATCCCATCACCCCTGCCACCTCGATTTTCAATATGATGCTCACTCTTCTTCCCCCTGAAAAGGGCATTTGCCTCCAGGGAGAAGACGAAATCGCCTCCATCGGATTCTGCCTGGGGGCATCCATGGCCGGACACAAAGCAATGACAGCCACATCCGGGCCGGGAATCAGCCTGTACAGCGAACAGATTTCCTTTGCCGCGGGCAGTGAAATACCCCTGGTAATCGTGGATGTCCAGAGGCTCGGTCCATCCACCGGGTCAGCCACCAAAGGAGCGGACGGAGACATACAGTTTCTCAACTGGAACAGCAGCGGCGGACTGCCAATGATTGTGCTCTCACCTGTGGATGTTAAGGACTGCTACGAACTTACGGTACATGCGTTCAACCTTTCCGAGGAATACCGCTGCCCTGTCTTTATTGCTGCGAACAAGGAAGTCTCCCTGACAAGGGAAACCGTGGACCTGTCCCGGCTCGAGATTCCACCCGTCAGAAACCGTCCCGCGGCAGAGGACGGGAAAGCTTACAAGCCGTTCGATGCCGACCTTGAAAAACCGGTCCCGGACTTTCTGCCCATAGGCAGCCAAAGCCTTGTCAGGCAGACATCCTCCACCCACGGGATCGAAGGATACATCACCAAGGACCCGGATCTCATCCGGCAAACACAGGAGCGACTTGACAAAAAAATCAGATCCGGCATTGACACCTTCACCTTTTATGATGAAGTAATCCGAAAAAACAGCGAGATTCTTATAATCACCTACGGGGTTACGGCCAGGGCTTCCAAGGCTGCGGCACAGGAGCTGGAACAGCAGGGAATGCAGGTCTCGGTCCTGGTTCTGAAAACCCTCTGGCCGGTGCCTGAAGAATTTATACGGGAAAGGGCGGCCGGGTTCAGACGGATCATTGTGCCGGAGATGAACCTCGGCCAGTATGCCAGGGAAATCGAGCGGGTTCTGTGTGACAAGCATGTGGAAAGCTTCGGACAAATGAACGGGGAGCTTGTAAAGCCGCCCCGGATAAAGGAGGTGATTGAAAATGGATAGTCTGCTGAATACGGAACGGCCGCCGGTTTTCTGTCCCGGATGCAGCCACGAAAAGGTGGTTCACGCCCTGGACGGAACCCTTTGCAGAATGGAGATTCCAGGCAACCGGGTGGTGGTGGTATCAGACATCGGGTGTTCGGGTCTGTTTGATACGTTCTTCAACACCCACGCCATGCACGGGCTTCACGGAAGGGCTCTCACCTATGCCACCGGCCTGAAAATGGCCAGGCCCGATCTTACCGTGATCGTGACCATGGGAGACGGGGGCCTGGGCATCGGCGGGGCGCATGTTCTAAGCACATGCCGCAGGAATATCGACATCACACTCCTGGTTCTGAACAATTTCAACTACGGCATGACAGGGGGACAGTTCTCTTCTACCACGCCTGAAGATGCGGTCGTGGGCTCCGGTTTTCTCAACCGGCTTGAAAAGCCCATGGACATCTGCATGACCGCGGGCCATGCAGGGGCGGCCCACGTTAAAAGGATCTCCACCTATGACAAGCAGCTCGAGGACACACTGGAATCGGCGATCCGGTTCAAGGGATTTTCACTCCTTGACATCCACGGCATCTGTCCGGGCAGATATACCAAAAAAAATACCATCAACCCCGGCAAAATCAGGGAAAGCCTGGATGCCCTCCCGGATACGAATCAATTTGAAACAATGAACGCCAGGAAAGACTATTATACCCGGTACATGGAAGAGGCTGAACAGATGAAGCCGATATCCGCACCTGCAACAGTCGCTCCCTCCTGTTCCCCTTGTGAAAAGGGCCTTCACAAAATCTCCGTTCTCGGCGGGGCAGGGCAGCGCATCGTGACTGCAGGCGAGCTCATCGGCCTTGCAGGAATGGCTGCCGGAATGCAGGCCACCCAGAAAAACGACTACCCGATAACCGTTCTCCGGGGACATTCCATCACCGAGCTTATCCTTTCCGAGCAGGAAATCGGGTACACCGGAACGGAAACCCCGACCCTGGTTCTGGCCCTGTCCGAAGACGGTACGGCCCAGCGCACCAAGATGCTGGAAAACCTTCCTGCTCAAACCACTGTGATCAAGGTTAAGGGACTTGAGATACCCACGGGCAGGGCAAAGGTCATGGAAGTGGACTTCAGGTCTGCAAAAATCAAATCAAAAGACTGGGCTCTTGCCATGCTGGCGGTTCTTGCGGCAGGCAACACCGTGATCAGCATGGAAATGCTCAAATCGGCCCTAGGGATAAAATTCAGGGAGCCTGTTTTATCAGCATCCATGGAAGTGGTTCAAAAGGCGGCTCGTGAGTGTACCTTGGCCTGACTCACTCAAATCCGGTGTCCAGGTGCACATATTTCTGCCGGGGCACCGGATTATTTTGCATAGTTTACATATACGAGCCGCAGGATGGTGAGAAACACCATTGTCAGAAAAACCGGCCGGACAAAACCCGCCCCTCTCCTGATGGCCATTCCGGAACCGATCCGCGCGCCGATGACTTGGCCCGCACCCATGCACAATCCTGCGGAATACAGCACGTTTCCCCCGCTGATAAACAGGGCAAGCGCGAAAATGTTGCTGGTAAAATTCATGACACGGGTGTATCCGGCTGCTTTGGTCATATTGAATCCCATCACCATGACAAACGCGGCCATCCAGAAAGAACCGGTTCCGGGGCCGAAAAAACCGTCATAAAACCCGAGCCCAAGGCCGAAAATCAGGAAAAACAGAAACCCCGGCATCTTTTCGCGGCCGTCTTCATACCCGATCTTCGGGGAAAACAGCATATAAACGAAAACGGCCAGCAGCAGTACCGGAACAAGATGACGGATAAACCCGGGGTCCATCTGCTGTATGGCCCAGGCCCCGGCAGCCGCTCCGGCAATGGTAAAAAAGACCCCGTCAACCGACTTTTTCAGTTCAACGGTTCCGCTCCGGATATAGTTGTACGCGGAAGAGAACGTGCCGAAACTGCCTTGCAGCTTATTTGTGCCCAGGGCAACCTGCGGAGGCAGGCCGGCTGTAAGCAGTGCCGGCAATGCGATCAGGCCGCCTCCGCCGGCGACTGAATCCACGAACCCCGCGCACAGGCCCGCCCCGAACAGAACCGGATACATTGTCAAGTCCATGAAAGCACGCTACACCTGGTCCTCCTCCGGGCTGGCCCAGAGAATGTGGGATTTGTTTACGAAAAAGGTCTTGTACTTGATTGGTTTTTCAATATCCTTGAAATAGACCGTCACGGAAAACATGACCAGGAAAGGCTCTTCACTGCTCACCAGAAGATCGCTCACCCTGTCGTAT
>JAWLES010000226.1:0-3930 GCA_041685935.1 Desulfobacteraceae bacterium
GAGAGGCATCAGTATATACGGCCTTATGAAAGCCGAGCAGTGCGACTGCGGCAGAACAAAAAGCGAATTTGCAGGCGCGGTCGAGCATATTCTTCTCAAGAACAGGTACCGCGGATTTATCGAAACCGCGTTTGCAGTGAACGATGACTATGAAAAAGGACTGATCAAGGACCTTTCCACGTTTGAAGCGTATGCCCGAAAGGTTGCCGAAGAGATTGCGGGACAGGAAATTGATTCGATGAAGCGGATCGTGGATGAACCCGGCATGCCCAAGGCATTGCGAGTGGCTTTGAACGCGGTGTGTAACGGCATTTATTATAAGAGCATGTAACGGATATGAGACACCGGATGATTCGTCTTTTCATGGTTGCAGCGGCATGGACCCTGTTGAGTTTACCTGCACCCGGGGCTTATGCGGGCTCCCCGGACCGGATCGTGTCCCTCGGGCCCGTGATCACTGACATGATTTACCTGCTCGGGGCCGGGGGGCGGCTGGTGGCCGTAACCTCGTACTGCAAAACATCTGAAGATGATGAAAAAGAAATCATCGGCACAGTGATGCAGATGAACGTGGAAAAAATCGTTCATCTTGAACCGGATCTGGTGATCGCCAATGCCCTGACCCGCCAAAAACAGATCCGGCTTTTGCAGAAACAGGGAGTTCAGGTGATCGAGCTGGAAACCTCGCGGAATTTCGAACAAATCTGCTCAAACTTTGTAAAGCTTGGAACCCTTGTGGGAAAAGAGGAAAAGGCAAAAACAGTCACGGCAAAAGCCCGGGAAAGGGTCAGTATTATCCGGAAGAAGGCGGATGCGCTCCAAAAACGAACCGTTTTCATCCAGATCGGGATCAAACCCTTGAAAACTTCCCCCGACCATACGTTCATTAACGAGTACATCGAGTTCGCAGGCGGGATCAACATCGCAAAAGATGCGGCGGAAGGAGTGTACAGCCGGGAAAAGGTATTGAAGAAAAACCCGGACGTGATTCTGATCGCCACCATGGGCTCCTCCAAAAAGTCGGGGTTGCGGGAAAAAGAGGCCTGGAGCAAATTTTCCTTCCTCGAAGCGGTGAAAAACAAAAACATCCACGTGCTGGACCCGGACATCGTCTGCAGCCCCACCCCGGAAGTATTCGCCCGGGGGCTTGCCGACTTTTTCCGCCTGATCCATCCGGACAAGAAAGAGGAGGTCCGTCTTGAGTGAGCACGGAATCAAAAAGCGGCTTTTCGTACCGTTCCTGCAGCTTTTCACCCTGGCGCTTGCCGGGATTACCGCCCTTTCCATGGGCAGCACTGACATCCCGTTCAGTGACCTTGCGGATATCCTTCTTTATCAAAAGGATACAGCCGAGTATCACATCCTTGTGGGGCTGCGGCTTCCAAGACTGATCCTTGCCGCAGCAGTCGGCGGGTCCCTGGGGCTTGCAGGCACTCTCCTGCAGGGCATGTTCAGAAATCCCCTGGTGGAACCCTACACCCTGGGGATTTCCGGCGGCGCCTCCCTCGGCGTCTGCCTGACGATCATTTTTCATCTGAACAACGTGTTCGGGATCATGGCATACCCGGTATCCGGTTTTGCCGGAGCCGGAATCGTGATTTTCCTGGTATACTCCCTAAGCCTCCGCTCGGGAAGCCTGAAACGCGAAAGCATGCTGTTGACCGGCGTTATGATCAGTTTTGTATCCTCTTCTTTGGTGATGCTCCTGATGGCGGTATCCAAAAGTGATGATCTTCACAACATCGTGTTCTGGATCATGGGGTCCCTGGACGAGCCGAACCTTGACCTGATCCGGATCGTGTGCGCGGGATCGATCATAGGGCTTTTCGTGTCCCTTTTCTTCTGCCATGATCTTAACGCCATGGTGCTGGGGGAAGAGGAAGCCTCGTTTATCGGCATTCATACGGTCCGGACCAAAAAAGTGCTGTTTGTCACGGCAAGCCTGCTTACCGGTCTTTCCGTATCCGTGTCCGGCATCATCATGTTCGTGGGACTGATCATTCCCCACTTCATGCGCATGGTGTTCGGCGGGGACCACCGGATTCTGATCCTCAATTCATTTTTGGGGGGCGCCACGTTCCTGATCCTGTGCGACCTTTTCGCAAGGACCGTGATCGCCCCGCTGGAACTCCCTGTCGGGGTGATCACAGGTATCATCGGCGGACTTGTGTTCATCTGGGTGCTCGGGAAAAGGCAGGTGGTATTGTGAGACAGCAGCCGCAAAAAAACGTTTTTGAAAACGGCGTTCGGGAAAACAGCACTTCGGAGCTTCTTCAGATCTGCAACCTTTCGTGCGGGTACCCGACCGGAGAGGTTCTGGCGCATATCGAATTCTGTGCGTCAAAAGGTGAGAACGTCACCATCCTGGGACCCAACGGATGCGGCAAAACCACGCTTTTGAGAACCATTGCCGCAAGCCTTGCTCCCTTACAGGGCCGTATTCTGCTCAACGGAACCGACATTCGGGAAATCGGCAGAAAAAAGCGGGCGCTGGAGGTGGCCGTGGTCATGCAGGGGATTCAGACCGCACAGATGACGGTCCACGAGTATGTAACCCTGGGAAGGCTCCCCCATTTTCAGCCCTTCCAGTTTTTCGAGACGGAAAAAGACAGAGAGATCGTGGACCAGTTCCTTGAACTGACTGATACGGCAAGATTCAAGGACATACCGCTGACCCGGATCAGCGGCGGGGAAAAACAGCTGGTCTCCATTGCCCGGGCCCTTGTGCAGCAGCCGTCCCTTCTGCTTCTGGACGAACCCACCTCGCATCTTGATATCTCGCACCAGGCCCATATCCTTGAACTGATCACCCGGATCAAAAAGGAGCTTGAAATCGCCGTGGTCATGGTGCTGCACGATCTTAACCTGGCATGTGAATACGCCGATTCCATCGTATTGATCGACACGGAAAAAGGAGGGATATACGGCATGGGAGACCCCGGCAGTGTGATCACGGAAGAATCCGTAAAAAAAGTATACAAAACCGACGTTTTGGTAATAAAAAACCCGGTGTCTGAAAAACCGTGCGTGTTTCTGACCAACCGGGAATCTGATGCAACCCGAAAGGAGAACAACGATTATGGCCAATCTTTTTGAAAGCGGCGGGTTCCTGATGTACCCGCTTTTGCTTTGTTCCATCGTGTCGTTGACCGTGATCATCGAGCGTGTGATTTTCTGGCTTTCCGCAGGCATGGAAACCAACCGGAAGGTGATCGAGCGGATATTCGAGCTCACCGAAAAAGAGGACTTTGAAGGTGTCAAAAAAGCGGCTGAAGGTTCCAAAAGCTATGTGGTGCGAGTTCTGCTGAGCGGGATTCTCCACCGGGACTATGACCCGGTAAAAGCCATGGAGCTTGCTGTGACGGACGAATTCATGCGCATGAAACGGTACATGGGAATTCTTGACACCATCATTACAGTGGCCCCGCTGCTGGGAATCCTGGGAACCGTTGCCGGAATCATCGAATCCTTTGACATGCTGGGAGCAGGCGGAATCGAGCATCCACAGGCCGTCACAGGGGGAATTGCAAAAGCATTGATCACCACGGCTTCCGGCCTTGCCATCGCCATCATAACGGTGTTTCCCTACAATTACTTCAACTCGCGCATCGAACGGGCCGGCCGGATCATTGAAAAATACACCACCAGCTTTGAAATCCGGGACGAGATCAAACGTTGCAAAAAGGAGTGTACCGAATGAAGGTGGAGCTTTCCCACAAAAAAAGCGCCCGAATTGAAATGCTTCCACTGATCGACATCGTGTTTCTGGTTCTGGTGGTATTCATCTACTCCATGCTCTCCATGTCGGTTCACCACGGCATGCCGGTGACACTTCCCGAATCCGAGACCGCGGAAACGGAAACGGAAACCGTGCTGTCGGTGACCGTAAAAAACAGGGACCGAATTTATGTCAATCAAGAACAGGTCTCA
>JAWLES010000227.1:0-3906 GCA_041685935.1 Desulfobacteraceae bacterium
TTCTGCTGATGCGTCTCTTCTGGACAAAAAGCAGCGGCAGGAACTCTATGAACTCGGAGAAAAAAGGGCACACAAGGTACAATCTTATCTGCTGAACAATTTTGATATCAAAGAAAAAAATCTGCCTGTTTTTCAGCCGGGGATCATTTATGACCAAAAAGAGTCCCGGGGAACAGTGGGTTTTATGAAATAAAATGCCGGAACACGGACCTGAGATGGTGTCAATCTGATTTTTTTCCGGATCCAGTGCATAACCGATTGAGGAGGGAGAGATGGAAATAACCAGGATATTATGGCCGACAGACTTGTCGGGCAATGCCGAATACGCCAGGCCCTATGTGCAGTCATTGAGCGAAAAATATCACTGTGAAGTGCATGTGCTTTATGTCATAAGAGATATCGCCAATCATGAACCCTGGTACGGTGAATTTGGTGAGGACAGGATTGAAAAAATCCTGGAATGGGAAAAGGAAAAAGCGGCGGATCGACTCGAACAGATTTGTGACAATTACCTGCAGGGATGCCCGCTGTATATCAAACACACCACCGTGGGAGATCCGGCCCGGGAAATTTTGAACCTGGCTGAAAAGGAAAATGTCGACCTGATCGTTATGAGTGTAAAGGGAGAAAATGCCTATTTCGGGTATGGCAGCGTTGCCGAAAAAGTTTCCCGGAACGCCGGTGTTCCAGTGATGAGTGTCCCGGTTTCCTGAAATCAAACGACCAAAAAAACGCAGGGAGAATCTGTCCTGAAGTGCAGGTTCATCAGAAAAATTTCCTGAAAATACCCCTGGTGATTATTATGTGGATGACAATTGTGTGTTTTGCGGAACATGCATTGAACTGGCCCCGGACAATTTTGCCAGAAGTTTCCGATCATAAAGAAAGTAAAACATACAAATAGCCATATTATTATATTGACAAAATGCCTTTCTGAACGTATTATAATTTTATGAATAAAGGTAAAAAAAATATATGAAAGCCAAAATAAAATACACAGATGAGCCTCTTGGTAAGGTAAAAGTCATTTCCGACTTTCTTCCTTCACCTGAAGAACTTGCCTTGAAAGACGAAACCGTCAAAGTCACAATCGCTCTGAGTAAGACGAGCGTTGATTTTTTCAAAAAAGAAGCGAAGAAATATAATACTCAGTATCAAAAAATGATACGCAGACTTCTGGATGAATATTCTGCGCATCAACTGTAGGGAGCCCATAACCCATAGGTGGTGCCGACCCGAACTACCGGGCGGCACAACATTATGTTTGGTTTAGTACTTTGAAGGCGTTATCTTACGCTTTGGGTTTGTTTGTCTTTATCCTGGCATCCACCGGTGTGGTGGTCACAGCCAGGAAAAGGCTTTCCGCCATCGGCGGACTTGCGGGTGTGGGGTCTGGGGTGGCCCTGATTTTCCTTGTTTTGACCAACGTACTGATGGGTGTTTTACAGGTACCCCTGGGCAGCCGTAACCCTTATCCGCAGACCAAAGGACTGGAAAGACGTAGCCCCATTTCAGCGACAATGGTATGAAGTCCTTCCGTGATGTTCTCCCTGGGAGTTTTTGCTTTTCCGCTTTGTTTGAGCTGTTCGGGAAATACGGATTCACCAAAAGTCACCTTGACCTTTACGGGCTTCGGAACGACACTGCCCACCGATAGAGCTGTTCCGGTTCCTTTAATGAAAACCGGGACCACCGGCACTTCATAATGCTCTAAAAGCACCCCGATTCCCTGCCTGAACGGCTGCAGTTTTCCCGAAGGTGACCGCATTCCTTCCGGAAACCAGATCAGGCTGTTGCCGCGTTTGAGTAAAAGTGCGGCCGAAGCTATAGAAGAAAAGGCCCCTTTTACAGGATCAATGGGTATGGTTTTGGCCAGCCGGGCCACCATCCGGTTGAAAGGATTGTGCAGGGTGACTGCGCCATATCCCACCCAGAAGGTGTCTGCCAGGCGTTCATTTTTCAAAGCTGCAGCGAGAATAAAAGGATCCAGATAGCTGACGTGATTGGGGGTGAATACCACCCCTCCTTCCGGAATATTTTCAAGTCCGTTTGTTTTTACCCTGAACAGCAGACGCATGAGCATTCTGTTGATCTTGAACAAGGCTGCGGCAATATGCTGCATGCCCGGTTTCAGGGGCTGAATGAATTTTTTTTGCTGTTCAGGTACGATTTTTTCCGGTTCTTCAAGAGAGGCGGGCATTGTTTCCTGCCGGGATGCTTCTTTCACTTCCTGGAGAAGGTCCCGGACAATGTCAATTTTTTGGATAGATTCGTCTGTAAGCTCTACCCCGCTTTTTTCCCGGATCTCCATGGTAAGGTTCAGCCATTCCATGGAATCCACCCCCAAATCCAGGCGGAGACTTGTGTCCGGGGTCAAACGATGGTCCTGAAAACGCGTACCAAGCCATTCCCAGATATGCCATACCGCATCGTGTCCAAGCAAAAGCCGGTCCTGATCAGACATTTTTTCCAGAGCAATGGGTCCGGACTCCGGTGTTTCTTCTTTTTGTTTGATGGCGGATGCATACCGGTCTTCGAGAATATGCCGCTTGATTTTGCCCAGCCGGGTGCGGGGAAGGGTTTCACGGGTGATGGCAAAATTTTCGATGCGTTGATAAGAGGGCATTTTCCGGCTCTGAGCCCTGACTGCCTCTCCGATCACTTCCCGGATGTCGTCTGCTTGTCGTTTGATGATTTTTGCAGAATCAGGAACCAGAAGCGCCGTCAGTTTTCCCTCCTTTTGCAGTACCCCGGCTTCGCTGATCACCGGATGTTCTTCAAGGGCTTTTTCCAGCTGATCCGGCTGGATGTTTTCCCCGCTTCTGGTGACGATCAACGTGGAAACCCGTCCGGTAACATAAACATAACCCGCGTCATCCTGATACCCCAGGTCTCCGGTTTTAAACCACCCATCGGCAAATGCTTCGGCAGTTTTTTTGGGCATGTTGAGATACCCTGAAAATACGCCCGGACCTTTGGCCAGAATCTCTCCTTTTTTCTTTCCAGGTTCCTGTTGTTTCTCACCATCTCCGTCGGGGAAGGCAGAAGGATCAAACCGAAGCTCCATTCCCTCGATGGCCGTTCCGATACTTTTAACGCGTCCTGATCCGGGGGGATTTATTGTCAGCAAAGGGGAGGTTTCCGTAAGTCCGTAACCGATGGCTACGTTCCAGCCGAGTCCTTTGAGTTTCCAGGCCAGCTCCGGTTCAAGAAAAGAACCGCCGGATGCCAGAATTTTCAGGTCGGGTCCGATTTTCTCGTGCAGCGGCCTGAATATCAGCCTGCCCGTTGAAAGCTTGTTTTTGCATAGGACCACAGCAAGTTTGAGAAGGATATCAAATAGGTTTTCTGCAATAAATCCTTTGGACCTGAATTGATCCCGGATGCCTGAAAAAACAGCGCTGTAAAGTCTGGGAACACCGAGGATTACGGTTACTTTTGCCTCTTTGACCGCCCGGAGAACCTGTGGTCCGGTGAGAGAATCGGGCAGCACAATGGTCAATCCCATAGACAGGGGAACCAGTATTCCTATGACAAAAGGATAAACATGATGCAGTGGCAATGGAAGCAGCGTAACGTCTTTTTCGCTGATCAATCCGGTCTGTGATACCGTATCCAGTTGAAACATCAGATTTTCATGATTGAGAGGAACTCCTTTGGGTGGTCCGGTGGTTCCGGAAGTGTAGAACAAGACAGCTTCATCTTCTGAAGCCGGGTCCGGCAAATCCCCTTCCATGGAAAAAAAGTGCTTCCAGGAACTGTCTCCGCTATTTTCTGGGTCCAAAATTGCGAGAGTGATCTGAGGGGCGACTGCTTTGAGACGTTCTGCGTGCCGGCTGGTGGTAAACACCAGGCGGATGTCGCTATCAGAAAGGATCTTTTTGAGTACCCGGTCTCCTGCCTGAA
>JAWLES010000228.1:0-3905 GCA_041685935.1 Desulfobacteraceae bacterium
CACCAGCCAGATCTTCTGCCAGTATTCAGAGGATATGATCCGTCCCCTTGACTGGAACCAGTACAGCACCAGCTGCTTTTGGGAACCTTTTTCCAGTTCAAGGAGGATCACATCCATGGTTTTCCCGGTTTCCGGAAAAGTTACCGGTTCAATCCGGCTTTTCACAATGTTCCAGCCGGCTCCGGGCATGCAGTTTTTGGGGGAATGGATCAGGTCGCCTTCTTTCTGGCTTTGATAAAATCCCACATACAGATTGACGTACCTGTTGTCAGGAGACCTGAAATTCATCAGGATGGAATCATCCACCCCGAGGACATTGTACACCTCCGGATCGAATTGATCCATTCTTCCCTGCCATGGACCGATGTTTCCGGGAAAGTTCTCAAAGTTCCGGCTCGGTTCGATTCTTTCCGACCTGGACGCAATCCCGGTGATCACAAGTGCCAAAAGCAGTACTGAGGAAATGATAATAATTCTTGTATAGGTCATTGGTTTTTCAGATCCAGTCTGTTCAAGTTATCGGTCATCAAAAATCTTTGTTTCAACAGCTTCTCTGGTTTGAGCAGGTGTGGGGTCGGCCGGCTTCATTCGGATGGGTTTCCATGGCGAGATGCTCACTTTGATCATCCCCTTGTTTTCTTCGTAATCTTCTCTGCCGGCGCCGTCCGTATCAAAGTCGGTGTAGGAATATGACATCCGGACCGTCATCCATCTCAAAGGCCTCCAGTTGAGTCCCGCATTCACGTCAAAGGTGTTGTCCACCCGGTCGGACTGTACTTCGTCATACTCATTCCGCTTGTAGGCTGTGGAGATATCCAGATCGGACCGTCTTGTCAATGCATAGGTAAAATTGGCCCCTGCCTGGTAGTAAACTGTGAATCCAAGGCTTGCCGCATCATCACCGCTTTCTTCATAACCGCTGGATGCACTGACATAAAAATCACCCCTGGGGCTGAAGTCAAACTGCTTGAATACGTCCAGCTCAACAAACGCATCCTCTGAATCGTCCTGGTTTTCATACTCGTTAAACAGTACACCGACCCCGACTGAGATGTTTGATGTTTCTGATACGTTCCAGTCAAAGCCCACTGACGGATTGTATACGGTATGTTTTTCCATGTCGTCTTCGGAATAAGAATGTGCGTATTTGAGATATGTCTGAAAATGCCGTGTGAATTTCCTGATAAACCGGACATTACCGGACCATACATCCTCCTCGTTTCCTGTCAGGTCAAAATCGGTCTTCTCGTAGGAGACATTCGTATCAAAGCCGTATCTGACATTGAACCAGTAGGCAAGGAACCCGGTGGGGTTATAACTTTCATTCTCATCCGCATTGGGGTCATCATATTCATCAAACGCATACGTGAATCCTGTGCCCCATGAGTTCCGTCTGCCGAACCGGTGAAAATAATCCACGGAAGTATCGTTTGTATCGTGTTCCTCGAAGTCCCCGGTTCGCTGTATCCTGTTGTACAGCCTTGAATAGGTCTGCGAGAGAGCCAGGGATTTATACTTGTCAAGCTCGAATGTGCCGCCGACATGGGCTATGCTTTCACTGGACTCGCTTTCGTTTCCCTCTTCGTAGTCGTCATAAACAAACCGGTAGTCTATGTTCGCGTGCCGGCTCAAATCCATATCACCGTACAAGGAAAAATTGTGCTCCAGGGTGTCATCTTCATCGTGTTCCCTGTAATCCTTGTACTGGGGTTTATAAATGAAATACGCACGCCAGGTTTTTTCACGCATGGACATCAGGAATCTGGCCTCATAGGTGGTATACCATTCCTCCTGCTTATCCTTTTCCGTCTGGTCGTAATTGTCAGTATAGTTCTCAGAGACGGATAACACCGGAGAAAATTCGGTAACAACTGAAAAGGCTGGAGAAGGGCTTAACAGAACAACTGCGGTTATGAAACACAAACACACGGTGCCAATGGATTTGTCAGATTGATAATTCAGCATTCAAACCTCCTCCCCCTTTTTTCTGTTTAAAAAATCCGGCAAACCACATTTCAGGGAACAATGATGGTGTCATCAGCTTTGATATACACGTTGTTGCTGATGTCTCCATCAATGATTTCCTTATAGTTGACTCTTATTAATTTGTCTTCTCCGCTATCCCGGCGGAACAGCAGGATTTCTTTTTTGGAGGCCCATTCAGTAAACCCTTTTGCGATGGAAAAGGCCTGGAGGATTGTCAAATCTTTGTAAATCGGATATTCGCCGGTTTCTTTTACTTCACCTAGGATATAGTATTTGCGGCTGCCTGATTTCAACAGCGTAACGGTCACCTGCGGAGATTCCACGTATTCGCCCAGTCCTTCTTCAATCACCTGTTTCAGTTCCATGGTACTCCGGCCCTCGGCTCTCACATCATCAATCAGGGAAACCGTTACCATCCCGTCCAGTCTTACGGCTGCCGCCTCGATGGAAAGGTCCGGCTCTTTCCAGACGTTGATTTTTAATACATCTCCCACGCCGATTTTATAGTGGGATCTTGTTTCTAAGTCTGCAGGCTTCCCTGCCGCTTCTTCACCTGCATGTAATCCAGGTGTAAAAAAAAGAAAAAAGAAAACTGTAAACACTCCTGTAAAAACCACTTTTCGCATATTACACATAGCTCCGCCCCTTCGATTACATCGAACCATCCGTTTACCTTACTGTCCGAAAATTTTTATTACGTTTACCTTGCGCCCCTGCCGAAAATAACGATCTTGAGGGTGCGCATCAATATCACCAGGTCAAACATGGTGGACATATTTTTTATGTAAAACAGTTCATAATTCAGCTTCTCAACCGCATCTTCCACTGTTGCGCCGTAGTCATAACAAATCTGGGCCCAGCCGGTGATTCCTGGTTTCACCAGAAATCTATGGGGATAAAACGGGATCTGTTCTTCCAGCTGGTCGGTGAAGTGTTTTCTTTCGGGCCGGGGACCCACCAGGCTCATACGACCGGCAAGCACGTCCCAAAGCTGGGGAAGCTCGTCAATACGGCACCTTCTGATAATTTTGCCCACCCGGGTAATGCGGGGATCATCCTGTCCTGCCCAGACCGGGCCGGTGAGTTTTTCCGCATCATGTACCATGGACCGGAATTTGTGCATCATAAATTCCTTCCTGTTTCGCCCGACACGATCCTGGGCAAACAGGACCGGACCCTTTGAATCCATTTTAATCAAAACAGCCACAAAAACAAGAAACGGCGAAAGAAGCACCAGCAGAACCAGAGATCCGATAACATCCTGGGTCCTTTTTAAAAAGTTCCGCAGAGCGGATTTTTTAAAGCCTTCAGAAAAAACGAGCCATGAAGGATTGATTTTCTGGACCAGCACCTTGCCGGTGAGCTGTTCATAAAAAGAGCACCCGTCTATTATTTCAATACCCAGGGTCCGGCACTGGATCAGCTGCTTCATGGGAAAAGCGCCGCGCTGCTCTTTAAGCACGGTTACGATTTTCTTCACACCTGCTGAAACAGCGGTTTGGCATATGGCTTCAATATTATAGTTAAACTTGAGGCCGTCAATGCTCACTTGGCTTTTGATATCTTTATCAGAGTCCGGATAAACCGAACTGATTTGGTACCCGCAGTCAATCGTATTCTTGATTCTATCGATTATATCAAGGGATAACTCACTTGATCCCAGTATAATAATTTTTTCATTGAAAAAACCTTTATTTAATATATTCAGGTATATGAGCCGCCACCCGGTCACAAACAGAATCAACAGCAGAATACTCAGTATGAACACCAGCTGATTGATAATGGCAAGCGGAAACAGAAAATAAACAAATGCAAGCAGAATGGAAGCGGCACCAAGGCTTTGCAACAGTCTGATTGCCATTTCCGGCAGGGTTTTGACCATATCGAAATCATAAAGGTCATTATAGTACAGGCAAAGC
>JAWLES010000229.1:0-3798 GCA_041685935.1 Desulfobacteraceae bacterium
GATCATGGACTCTTCATCAATATCCTTGGCAGTGGATAATTCCTGAACCAGAAGATTCTGGGCAGTATCAAGCAGTTTTCTTTCGCCAAAGGAAAGATCCTTTTCAAGCTTCAGCTTGAAAAGGTCACGGAACACGGTGGCGACATCATAGATAGACCCGGTCTTGATTTTATCCATATACTCACGGTATCTCCTGTTCCAGGTCTGGTTGTCGGTGCCGTCGCTGTCCTCCTGCATAACCTTGTATACATCGGGAATATCCTTTACCCGGATAACCTCCCGCAATCCCACCGACTTCACATTTGAAGTCGGAATCATGATAACCATGCCGTTTTCGATGATTTTCATCATGTAGAAATTCATGTTTTCCCCGTTGATCTCACGGTTTTCAATCGACTCTATACAGCCGACGCCGTGCGCTGGATAAACGGCAAGATCTCCTTTGCAAAATTCTGTCATACCTGTTGTGCAGTCCTCAGACTTCTTTTGTTTTGACATATGCTTAGCCCACCAACTTGTTAGTATTATTATAAATTTATGCCGATCTTAGATATAAGACCACATATTCGGACAGTTGTCAAACAAAAATTTTTTTACTTGATCAGGGCCGTGCCTCATACCGGAAGCTTGATAATGAACTTCGATCCATTGCCCTCCTCTGACTCGACAGTCATTTCTCCGTCATGGTTCTGGGTGATTATAAAATAGGATACTGACAGACCGAGACCGGTACCGACCCCCACCGGCTTGGTTGTAAAAAAGGGCTCAAAAATGCGCTTGCGGACACCTTCCGGAATCCCGGGACCGTTATCCTCTATTTCGATCAGGACAAAATTATCCTGTTTTCTGGCCCTGAGGTAAAACATTGAAACTCTGCTGCCGGAAAGATCCCTTCCTTTCGAGGCAGCCATGGCTTCGGCCCCGTTTTTAAGTATATTCAGGAACACCTGCTGAATTTTGCTGTATTCACATTTAACCAGGGGAAGATTTTCTTCGTATTCCCGTTCGATACGGATCTTTTTGAAATCATACTTCTTTTTAAGATCATAGTCCTTTTCTGCAAGCTCAACAGTCTTTTCCAGAAGATCCACCAGATCACAGGGGTCCATGGACCGGGTCCCCTTTCTGGCAAAGCTGAGCATGTTGTCCACAACCACGGCAGCCCTTTTGCCGGCCTCGAGTATCATTTCAAGATGATGAACCACCTTGCGGCTGTCCATAAATGCCCGGATGGCGGACATGGAAGTCCCTGCCTCGGATGCGGCCTTATCATTGGCAGGCATGTCCCCGGTAACCCTCTTGATGACGACCTGGGCATTCTGCATGATTCCGCCCAGGGGGTTGTTTATTTCATGGGCCATTCCCGCAGCAAGCCCTCCAACGGAAAGCATTTTTTCAGACTGAATCATCATCTCTTCCAGACGTTTCTGCTCGGTTTTGTCGTCAATCCTTATCACCGCTCCGTCAACCCCGTTTGTCACCAGCGGGTATATGGTGATGTCCTCATACCTGATCTCCTCGCCGACCTTTCTTTTCCGGGCAGGGGTTTCAAGAACTTTCCTCTGCTGTATGGCCTTGCAAACAGTTTCCATCTGATCCATGAAACCGGGGTAAACATTTTCCAGTTTTCTGCCCACCGCCGCCCCTGCGGTAACGCCGGTATCTTCTTCCGCCTTGTCATTCCACTGGGTAATCCTGCCGTCCGAATCGGTTCCTATCAAGACCGAGGGCATCGAGTTGATAATATTGGACAGATAGTTCCGCAGCTGAGTGGTTTCACTCCAGGCATCCTTCAACTGCCTGGACCGATGTTCTATCTGGCCTGCCATATCATTGATCTCGGAGATAATATAATCCAGCTCCTTTCGGTTCATATATTCAAGGCGTCTTTCATAATGTCCGTAAGCAAGATCCCGGATTCCCCGGTTAAGTTTTTCAACAGGGTTCCGGAAAAGCCGGTTGAGAATAAACCGGGTCAAGACCGATACCACAATCAGTGTCACACCCGTTACCAGGAGAATGGAAACAATCACTATCCTTTGGGTCTTGATTATGTTCTGCTCCGTGAAAAAAATCTCGGCCCTGCCGATGAGCTCGTCCTGATTCTCTACCGGAAGCCGGAAGGAGAAAATGTCCCGCCCCTCGGTCACACCCTGATCAATAAACACATGCGAGTCTTTATTGGGCAGTACCTGTTCAATTCTGATTCCGGTCACGTTTTTGGACTGGAGATAGGCCTGGGAAATAACGTCCACACCCTTGACGTCGTAATTCCACAGGGGTTTGGAAACAATGGTGACGAATTTTTCCGTCATATTGCGGCTTTCGGAATACAGGCCGTCGTAAAGGCCTTTGCTGATGTACATATAGTAAATACTGCCCAGGCTGATAACGATAACTCCTATCAGGCCGAGCAGCCAGAAAACCAGACTGCTGGCGATGCTTTTGCTTGAAATATGATCAATCGATTTTTGCCTGCTTGCTGTTTTTTCCATATTTTCACACAAACGCCCTGTCACAAACACCAACGGGCCTATCCTTGCGGGCGGGGCATAATGTTTCACAGATTTTTACCGGTATAATTCCAAGGGCCATAAATCGTCAATACCATGCAGGCATAATAGAGTCAATTAAATATTGGTTCCGGAAACAACCCGGCGAAATCCCGAGAGTTGTTTTTTTCATTGAAAATTTCTGAAAATTATTATATTTATAAAAGTTTTTAATATCGTTTTTAAGGAAGCTTTGGTGACACAATCAACACCCATTGAAAATGGCATACAAGAGAATATCCGCATCAGAAGGACATTTGCGATCATAAGCCACCCTGATGCCGGGAAAACGACCCTCACTGAAAAACTTCTGCTTTTCGGCGGCGCCATAAAGCAGGCGGGAGCGGTAAAATCAAAAAAGGCGGACAAAAATGCCACGAGCGATTTTCTTTCCATTGAACAAAACAGGGGAATTAGCGTCAGCTCCTCGGTCATGAAGTTCAGATATCAGGGATACGAAATCAACCTGCTGGACACTCCAGGCCATCAGGATTTTTCAGAAGACACCTACAGGGTGCTCACAGCCGTGGACTGCGCTGTGATGATCATTGACAGCGCAAAAGGAGTGGAACCGCAAACCGAAAAACTTATGGAAGTCTGCCGGATGAGGAACACTCCCATTATAACTTTCATCAACAAGCTTGACCGCGAGGGTATGGATCACCTTGACATCTTTGCAGATATTGAGGAAAAGCTCCAGATTGAATGCACACCCATGACCTGGCCCATCGGGATGGGAAGGCGCTTTAAAGGGGTTTACAACCTGCAAAAAAACGAACTGGGACTGTTCTCCCCGGGTTATACCCCCAAAGACAGTGACGGAATAACCATCAGCGACCTGTCAAGCCGTGTCCTGCAGGAAACCATCGGCGAAACCCAGGCAAAAGAGCTCAAGGATGATATTGAGCTCCTTGAAGGGGCTGCAGACCCTTTTGATCTTGATCTGTTCCTCAACGGCACCCAGACACCGGTTTTTTTCGGCAGCGCCATCAACAATTTCGGTATCAGGGAGATGCTTGACTCATTTGTGGAAATCGCCCCTCCCCCCGGTAAAAGAGAGGCGGACAAAAGGTATGTGGAACCTTCGGAGAAAGCCTTTTCCGGATTCGCTTTTAAAATACAGGCAAACATGGACCCGGAACACAGGGACAGAATCGCTTTTTTCAGGATATGCTCCGGCAAATTCACCAAAGGAATGAAGGTGAAGCACCACAGGATAGGGAAAACCGTAAAAATTTCCAATGCC
>JAWLES010000230.1:0-3781 GCA_041685935.1 Desulfobacteraceae bacterium
TCCGGGTGCTGTCTGAATAATCAACCGTCCGGTAACGGGTGATTCCGGAGAGTTTTTTGGTGATCTCTCCTATGCGGGCGGCCTGGGACTGGATGGTAACGAGGCTGTCAGTCTCTTTTGTCCGGACCTCTCTTGAATTCATCAAAAGAAGTTCAGAGTAGCCCAGAATGGCCTGAACCGGCTGGTTTATCTCATGACAGACTGCTCCGGCCATCTCAAGGACCCCCTGGAGTCTTTCCTTTTCAAATTTTTCCTTTTCAGCAGCCCGTCTCTGGGAAAGGTCCGTGAATGTGGCAATGTTCCATGCCATTGGATTTTCGGTGTCACCGCTGTCCATTTTGATGTGAACCGGAATCCGGGTGAAATCCTGTTTTACAAGGTCGATTTCATAATCCACCGCCCCATCCGTTTCAAGGCTTTTGTATATTCTGTGCCCTGTTTTACGGTAATCTTCGTCGGTTGAAAAGATCATCCGGGTACTGTTGTTTTCAAAGTCTTTTTTGGATTTATATCCGAACATGTGAACCATTTTGGCGTTCACCCATCTGAACACCCGGTTCTGTATAAGCGCGATGCCGATTGGGGAGGATTCCAGTATTTTTTCAAGCACCTGCCGCTGTTCGTGTACCTTGTCCTCTGATTCCTTTCTTTCAATGGCAAGTGCCACATGCCGGGAAACTGAAGCTAAAAGGTCAAGATCCTCTTTCCCGTAGGCATCCGCAGAGGTGTAGCTCTGGATAACCATGGCTCCGATCACCCTTTGCTGAATGATGAGCGGCGAACCCAGCCAGACGCTGCTTACCGTTCCAACAGGCTCTTTGTTCAAGGCCCGGGCGCTTTCAAGGATATCTTTTTCAAAAAAGATCAGCGGTTTTCTGGCGCTGATGACCTGGCCGGTAAGGGAGGCGGTCCGGCTGAAGTTGAATATTTCATCAGGGTTTTCGTCCTGCTCATCCACATGGTAGGGAAAGGTGATGGAGTCCCGGTCCTCATGGTGGATGGCGATATAAAAGTTGTCCACATTGAGAATCTCATCAAGGCTTTTGTGAATAACACGGTACAGTTCATCAAGGTCGCTGGTATTGCTGACCGCTTCGGATATCCTGAAGAGCACCTCTATGGTTTTGCCGGGATCTCTTCGATTCTTCATATCTCCCGGATGTGTTTCAGTCATGCCCTGTTTAGTTCCCGCAGTTGTTTTAATTGTTTTTTCAAGTCTGGAATTATCCCATTAATCAGGGAATATATCAAGGGCGTTCTCCAGCCCCTCCGGGTAAGTGGACCTGGTGTGGAAAAAAGAGCCGTGGCAATTCTTTTGAACGACGCCGAATATTCACGGATTTTCCTGCTAATCATCATCAAGGTCGGAATAGTACTTCTCCACACACTCGGGACAGATTCCATGGCTGAGCCGGGCTTCCGTATGTTCGGAAAGGTATGCTTCAAGCCTGTCCCAGATCTGTTTGTCGTTACGGATTTTGTGGCAGTGCATACAGATGGGTATGATTCCCTGGAGAGTTTTTACATGATCAAGGGCGTGCTGGAGCTCGGCATTTTTCTTTTGCAGCTCCCGGTTCAGGTTGCCGAAGTCCCGGTTCAGTGCCATCATCTCGGTCTGCATTCTTTCCAGATCCTTGGTTTCCGGCCGTCCGAATGCCAGTATATGGGAGTTTGAAAGCGTGAATTTGAACAAGAAGCTCTGCAATTGCTGTTCCGGGGTATTCAGGGTCAGCATGTGTTCGTTTTCCGAAGAACGAACCAGGTTTTCAAGGTCAAGCGTGGATTCAAAGTCGACAATCAGGTCGGGAAAAAACGTATCAGGTGAAAGGGGCCCCATTTTCCCGGCGGCGAACCGGTTCATGTCCACGATACGCCCGTCCCGTTCAAGCCTGAAAAAAAGGATCGGGGCTGACTGGTACACATAATCGAATACTTTTTCAAACATTTGATCTTCCTTAACGATTCCATCAGTTGCGCATTTCATTTAATAGAAAGTGCTACCACGTTCCGGCACACAAATCAAACCGATTCTCCAAAATTGCCCTGTCTGCAACTGTGTCCACAATTGACAGATCTTTATACAGATTGTACTATTCAGGCAAAACGGATGATTTTCAGTTTCTGAATGAATTCCCT
This sequence comes from Desulfobacteraceae bacterium, assembly GCA_041685935.1. Taxonomy (GTDB): domain Bacteria; phylum Desulfobacterota; class Desulfobacteria; order Desulfobacterales; family Desulfobacteraceae; genus JAIPEK01. The sequence goes on from JAWLES010000230.1 coordinate 2,137, forward strand.
GGTTTACAGGACTTCATCCGGCTCAATTCACGTGAACACCTTGGAAAAGGATATTCGCCATGGATAAACAGTTTATGGACCATTATATGGAGGCCCTTCTTCAGGGGAACAGGCACGAATGCCAAAAGATCGTGACGGATCTTCTTGCCGAGGGTACTGATATCCGGACCCTGTACGCTGACCTTTTTGAACATTCCCTCTACCGGGTGGGAGAACTCTGGGAGACGAACCGGATTTCCGTGGCAGTCGAGCACCTGGCCACTTCCATCACGGAAAGCCTTATGAGCCTGGTTTATCCCCAGCTCTTCAGTGCGGAACATATCGGGAAAAAAGCCGTGATTTCATGCGCCGTAAATGAATATCACCAGATCGGAGGGAAGATGGTGGCGGATATTTTTGAGCTCAACGGATGGGACGGCTATTTTCTGGGTGTCAATACCCCGCTGCCGGACCAGATTCAATTTATCCACGACACCGGGCCCGATGTGATAGGACTTTCCCTGTCCATTTACTCCAATCTGCCGCTGCTTGTCAAGCACACGGATACCATACGGTCCACTTTCAAAGACCTGCCGGTTATCTATGGCGGACAGGCCTTCCGGTGGGGCGGTGTTGACAAAATGGAGCAGTTTTCCGAAACGCAGTATATTCCGTCACTGGAGGATCTGGAAACCTTTATCAACGGCATGTCAAAGTGAATACGCCTCCAGCGAAGCTTGTATAACAGCATCGTGAACAGATGAATCGTGCAGCGTTTGATTCATTTTGTCGGTGAACCGATTCCAATGGCTTCCCACACGGTATAGACAGCTGGAATAATAGCCGCATCCGTTCAATCCCTCCAATTGAAAAGTTGCCGTGATGTCGGGCCGATGCATGCGGTTGCCCGGTGTCGAACCCTCCAGAACGTAAAGATACCCCGGAAACCGGATTCTCTATTCGTCTGAGACGTATTTTTTCCGTCATGGCCGTAATTCAAATCCATTGCCGGAAATTACTATGGATTGTCCCGGGTCTTTCTTTTCTTGTAGCCCATTGGGATGGTTTTTGGAAAAAACATGTGATAAGGATGGAAGTATATCCGGTATTGGACAGTGGGAGAATCCTTGAAAACAGGATGAAAACACTCAAAGAAAGACCGTGCTCATGTCGGTGTTTTATTGCACAGAAGAAAGGAGGGCAATGTGTTCGGAAACCTGAGTCTTTCAAAAAAAATTATCAGCGGGTTTGCAGTCATCCTGGTTTTATTTTTCATTCTTGCACTGGCCGGGCGTGTCGGGCTCGGCCGGGTGGTGGACAAGGTGGAGTCGATCAACCGGCTGCAGAAGCTGGAGCGCCATATCGTGAAGGTGCTGCAGCATGAAAAGAGCTTTCTTCTCACTCCGGAGCCGGCCGCTGAAAAAGCCTTGAAAAAAGAGTTTGGCTTGCTTCAGGATCTTGCCGGCCGGATACTCGATGAAAAAGAATCCACGGCGGTAAAAAACACGGTATCGGATATCCTGGAGCAATCGGATCGGTATATGGCGGCTTTTACGGAGTTTGTCGACCGGGTTGAACGTCAGGAGTCCGCACAATCCGCAATGGAAAAGGCTTCGGCCGCCATCCATGAGGATTGTCTGAAAGCGAAAAGGCTGCAACTGGAAAG
>JAWLES010000231.1:0-3762 GCA_041685935.1 Desulfobacteraceae bacterium
ATTTTTTAAGAAGATCTAGAAAAATATCAACCAGTAGGGCTTCAAGTACATGATTTTGAAATAGCCAGCATCGGTCTTGCCAGTGGAATCAATCAAATTGCCACGTTTAACCACAAAGATTTTAAATCAATTGAAGAAATACAGATAGCCCCCTATTTTCCGTAGACAAAAAAGATGTCTGATATAGCAAGAGGCTTCGGCCACGTGACCGATACATGACATATTTGCAGATTGAAAACTGAACCTGCAAACGCCAAAAGCGGACGCAAATCAAACTGCGGCCCGTCCTGCCTCCCTCTGTGAATCTCTGTGTCTCCCCTGTGTCCTCTGTGGTAAAACTCACCCTCCACGCCTTCTCTACCCTCCCGCACACATAAAAACCACCCCCGCTGCCCAGAGCCTTTGCCCCCGCCGCCCAGAACCTCTGCCCCGAGAAGCCCCTCTTTATATAGAAACGCATAATTTCATCGGAGTCCCCTGATTTTGTCCTGAAATATGAAGACATTTCCTGAAAACAGGGGAGTAATTGAGGGAGTAATTGAGGGAGTAACGCAACTTTCTTTCACTGTACGGGCGCGGTATTGCCGTGCCTTTTTGCGCGCCATCGTCGATGATGGCTGTGGGGTCGAATAAATTCGGGCATGATAGTAAACGATCACAAGAAATGATCCGGGTGGCCGGCTGGTTTGATCACACAAACCGGATCATTTCCGCAATGGTGCGGAAAAAATCATGGGACCACAATTCGAGCTGGGACTTGTCTCGAAGAAAGGGCGAAACATCTTTTTTGGCGGCTTCGATGTCCAGGTCATGTATCGCCTGATGCAACCGTTGCCCCGCATCGCTTTCCGTGAGCGGCGCTTCTCCGCTCCAGTCTCCTGTCTGGCGCATACGGGCCTCCAGGTGCGCCACATGGAGAGGAATTTCCTTTCCGACAAACCAGACCAGATCATACCAGTCTCTCCCTTTTACCCGATGCTTCCATCTGCGGCAAAGCAGTGCATGCATCTTGCCGGCAAGCAGGTCTTCCGGCGCAAACATCCTTACGCTGAAGGGCACCGGCTGTAAAATGTAACGGACTTCTGTGTCAAAGTCCGGAGGCGGATCGGTGTCTATTTCGAATTTGACTTTAAGCAGCTGGTTGCCGGGAACATTGCGGGTCACGTGATCCGGAACCCCGATTTGCAAAAAATGCAGGCGCGTGTTGGCCTTTACAAAGGCTGCGGCAACCGTACTGTCTTCCGGCCGGTTTTTGCCGGAAATTTCCGCTTCAAATCCGAAGCCTGTCAACTCCCGATGCACGGCATGAAAGTATGGTTGCAAGCGAAATTCCAGATCCGGTTGGAGCAGGGAAAAGTCAAGATCTTCTGAAAAGCGGTCCAGATCGTATAGCAGGCGCAGGGCGGTGTCGCCGTAAAAAGCACAGTGCTCAAAAAACCGGGCACGCCATAGCCCTAAAAGACAGATACGCTGTATGATTTCCTTGAGCACCGTATTGTATTCATCCAGGCTTTGGGGGGCCGAGCGCTCAATCATTTGAAAAACAGCATCTTTCATAAACGCTCCCTTGCCAGATCCGAAAGCAGCCGAAGCGATCGCTTTCCGGCAGCAGATGCCAGGTGGCGGAAGAAATCCCCATCCATGCGGGCGAACGCTTCCCGGTCAATACGTAAATCCGAAAAAAGATAATTCCTAAGATCGGTTGGATCGTCCAGACCCTTGGCAAAGTACACCATATCGGCAAGCGCTTTTTCCGGGCCGGCCATAATAAAGCCCCTTTTATCGGGCAGTTGCTGACTGATTTGACCCATTCGGTAATAAGCCGCCTTTACATGACGGTAGGTAAAATAGCCAAGTGGCGTGGTAAAAGTTTTTGTTTTGTTCAGGGTAACCAGGGTGACCGTTTCAACGCGTTCCGGAATAAGCTGATGCCATGAAAGGGCGTATTCCATGGATAGATAGGAAGGACCGTAAAGCAGATTGCCCAGCACTTCACGGCTGATGCCCCCCCTGGCCAGACCCGGGCCGAGAACATAAATTCCCTTTTTTACGCGGATGATCTCCTTGTATCGTAAAAGCTTGGTTACCCTGTCTCTGGGCCGCTTGTATTTTTTCAAGGCGCCCATCAACGCCAGGTAATCAAATTCATTGCCCGGTAGGGCGGTATACCATGCTCTTGATTCCATTATGTCGACATATTATCGACTTACTGGTTGTGTGTCAAGCGCCATTGTTGGGATTGTTGGGATGTGAATCCCGACCCTGAAAAAATGCTATGCCTCATGGATCAATAACCCGTCCTGCCTTCCTCTGTGAATCTCTGTGTCTCCCCTGTGTCCTCTGTGGTAAAACTAACCCTTCAAGCACCCTCCACCCTTCCCGCATACAAGAAAATCGCCCCCGCCGCCCAGGCCCTCTGCCCCCTCCATCCCGAGAAACGCATGATTTCCTGAACCACCCCTTGACAATAACTTATCAAAACGGCATATTATAATATAAAACTTTTTGAAAACAGGGGCGCAAATGAATTTAGAAAATTTTGAAAAAGAAGTAATTCAGGCGATTAGATCGTTGCCTCCGGAAAAGAAACAAGAAGCCCTTGAATTTATAGAATTTTTAAAAAGGCGGGTTGCGCAGGATGCTCCCAACCGGCTCAAGGGACTGTGGAAGAACCTCGAGGTTGATATATTGGATCAGGATCTTTTGAACTGCAAGCGGGAAATGTGGTCATCGTTTCCCCGGGATCCCAATAAATGAATGGCCTGCTTTTAGATACACATGCGCTTATATGGTACATGGCCCGCCCTGAAAACCTTTCACCAAAAGCAGCCGCAGCCATTGAAAACACATTGGAGAACAATAGCAAGCTTTATATATCAGTAATCACTATTATTGAAATTATATATCTTGTTGAAAAGAAAAAAATTCCGGGAAAAGGGCTTGAAATGCTAATGCAAAATATACGAGCCTCTGCATCTGAGTTGCATGTGTTGCCGATTGATACGCACGTTGCTGAAGAGCTTGGGTCTATTCCACGAGAAAAAATTCCGGATATGCCGGATAGAATTATTGCTGCTGTTGCCCAGCATTTTAACCTGCCATTAATAACAAAAGATGACAAGATAACACGGGCAGGCATTAAAGTTATTTGGTAAAATGGGCGTTTCCTTTTTTTCTAATTTCTTCGCCCTCCTCTGTGAATCTCTGTGTCTCCCCTGTGACCTCTGTGGTAAAACGCACCCTCCCCGCATCCTCCACCCCTCCCGCACACAAAAAAAAACCGTCCCCGATGCATGTAGTAGGGACCCTCTGCCCCAGGGAGTCCCTCTTTTTTATAGAAACGCATAATTTCATGGGCGTCCCCCTTTTTTTTGTTTGTACGGAAACCATTTATGCATTAAATTAAAAAGACAAAAAAACCCTTTTACCCACGAAAGCCCTTCTGACAATGCGTCGTGCTTGTTTTTCTGCAGCAATGCTTCTCATTATCGCGGCCGTTACCTGCGCCTGCAGCAGCCATTCCACCGGCAGCGCGGAAACGAATTTCGCACCAACAAATCCAGGCCCCGGCACCCTCACCAATTTTCTGGGCATGACATTTGTCGCCATAGAACCGGGTGCTTTCATGATGGGCAGCCCGGAATCCGAACCCGGCCGCGATGACGACGAAATCCAGCACGAGGTGACCCTTACAAAGGGGTTTTACATGCAGACCACCCCGGTAACCCAGGGCCAGTGGATGACGGTCATGGGCAGCAACCC
>JAWLES010000232.1:0-3740 GCA_041685935.1 Desulfobacteraceae bacterium
CAACGGCGTGGAATGGTTTGCCGAGGAAAAGATAGATGTCCATGATATCTGCTCGCTGAACTGGGGTGCTGAAGAGAACCAGGTGGCAGATATCAGGCGATTGAACCTGATATTGAAAAACCATCCCGCCTTTTTCAGCCAAACCCGGCTTAAGCTTGTTCAAAAGGGGGAGGGCAACTGCATTGCTCTGCTTCGGCATCATGGCGGAACAGGGAAGCAGGTTCTGGCACTGGTCAACCTGGATTGCCTGAACCCGCAGACTGTGACATTTGATGCAGGTGAAGTGCACATGGAAGGCAGTGTAATGTTCGACCTTCTCAGCGAGCGGCCGGTGGAGCTGACCCTGAATGATTCCGGATGCTCGCTCCTGCTTGAGCCCGGCAGGGCGGCCCTGCTTTGCTCCTCTGAATCGGATTTGGCGTTTCTGAATAAAGATCCGTGTGAATCCGGTATACCGGACCGGGTGCGCGAACAGAGGCTCAAGGCAAAAATATGGAAAATTTATACCTTTTTTGGCGGGTACGGGGATACAGCAGGTTTTGATGCAGGAGAGGCGGTGGAATGGTTTTCATCAAATCCTGCCGGATTTATCAGCTCCCTTGCAGGCGAATACTCAGATACCAGGGTGGTTGTCCTTAAGCCTGACCGGGATCAGAATCGCCGTGTGATGGTTCCTCCGGGATTTTTTCTGCTGGTTGTCTGTGATTTCAGCTTTTCCGCAAGACTGGTTGAAGATTCAGGCAAGAATACCACGGTTGAATATGAACGCGCCTTGCCGAACAGGGACGGAAAATCCTTTTTTGCCGTGTTTGAACCGGTTGAGACTTCAAAACGCCATTCGGGATGTACCCTGAAAATAAGGATTCATGAACAGGGATGCTCAGTGAAGAAGGACTGTCCCGTGCTTTACCTGGCTGATTATGACTCTCTGGTCATGGAATCGAATTTTTCAAGGAAAAAAATTTCAAAAGATCCCTCTTTAAAGGCGCTGCAGACCACTAAAAAAGGGGGCATGTACAGGGCGGCCGCTTCCTGGGGCCGGCTTGAAAGCCGGTATGATGCCCTGATAGCAGCAAACCTGAGCTCTTATCTTCCTGAAGACAGGTGGATCATGCTGTCCAGGATGCGTATTTGGTGTATATTCCAGGGATACTCCAGGGAGCTTGCCCCGGACTGTCTTGAAAGTTTTTCATACGACCATGACAGGGGAGGCAGATGGCGGTTCCGCGTGCCCACGTCCGAAGGCAAGTATTACCCGGTTGAGCTTTCACTCAAGGGGAATCGAACAGACAACCGTATTCGTCTCAAGGTGGGCAGACACAGCCGGAACCCCTCTGACTCCCTGCTTGACCCGGAAAAGAGGGTGAGAGTTGTGATTCGGCCGGACATCGAGGACAGGAGCTTCCATGAGACGGTAAAGGCGTATACCGGCCCGGAGGAGAAATGGAAGGCAAGCATCCGGCCCGTGGACAGAGGGTTCGCCTTTGAGCCCGACACTGGCAGGAGGCTTGTGGTAAAAGCTTCCAGGGGCGTGTACAGGGATGATCCCGAATGGCAGTACATGGTTCATCGTCCCCTGGACAGAGAGAGGGGCCTTGACCCGGATTCAGATCTTTTCAGCCCTGGGTATTTTGATATTTCCCTTGCAGGCAAGGATATGTTTTACCTGGATGCCGGTGTTGAAACCAGTGGTTTTACACAGGCTGAGGATGGAAAAGCTGAGCATCCGGAAGCCTGCGCGGAAACCCGCGGGAAAATATCGCAGCAGGGGTTCAGGCAGGCGGTATACGGAAGCCTGGACGCATTCGTTGTGGAGCGGGGCCCGGATAACAGTGTGATTGCAGGATACCCGTGGTTCCTTGACTGGGGAAGGGACAGCCTGATTTTCTGCAGGGCTCTGATCGAGCTTGGCCGGTTTGAAGAGGCAAAAGGAATATTAAGACTCTTCGGCCGGTTCGAGAGCGGCGGAACCCTGCCAAATATGATCTGCGGAGAGGATGCCGGAAATATCGAAACCTCGGACGCACCGTTGTGGTTTATAGCGGCCTGCAGAGAGCTTGTGGAAAAGGAGCCGAACTGCAATTTTCTCCGGGAGAGTCTTGGTGAAAGAACAGTCGGCGAAACCGTGCTCTCCATTGTGGAGGCCATGGCGTCCGGAACCGATACCGGCGTTTTCATGGACAAAGAGTCTTGCCTCATTTACAGCCCCTCCCATTTCACCTGGATGGATACCAACTTTCCTGCAGGATCTCCAAGACAGGGGTATCCCGTTGAAATTCAGGCATTGTGGTATTACGCACTTGAATTTGTTTTTCATGAGAATCTCGGAGGGGAAAGAGGCAGATACAAAGAGTGGGCTGCAAAGCTGAAACAGAATATCATGGACTTGTTTTTTAAGACCGGCGAAGGATATTTTTCAGACTGCCTTCATGCGGGTGACGGCGGTCCGGCTGCCGCTGCGGAAGCTGATGATGCTTTACGGCCCAATCAGCTTCTCCTGATTACGCTGAATGTTGTGGATGACGTCGAGGTGTGCATGCGGATGCTTGAATCATGCATGGAGCTTCTGGTCCCGGGGGCGGTAAGAAGCCTTGCAGACCGGCCCGTTTCATATCCCCTTGAAATCAGGCACAATGGAAAGAGTCTCAAAGATCCCTATTATCCCTACTCCGGCAGATATGCCGGTGATGAGGACACCGAGAGAAAACCCGCCTACCATAACGGTACTGCATGGACATGGCAGTTTCCAATGTTCTGCGAGGCATGGGCAGCGACTTTTCAGGGGAGAAGCGCAGACACTGCTCTTGCGTGGCTGGGAAGCTCGGTAATACTCTTGGAAAAAGGGGCTGCGGGATTTATACCGGAGATACTCGACGGTGACTTTCCCCATTCCCCAAGGGGTTGTGATGCCCAGGCATGGGGCTCAAGTGAGCTTGCAAGGGTGATACACAAACTTGAATCGGCCCGGAAATCATGATGAGTATCCGGGGTTATGCAGGTGTTGACGACCTAGCAGGGAAGATCTGACAGGAATAAATATCATGGAAATACTGGAAACTTTCAAGGTGTACCCGGACATTCCCGAAGAGCTGTCCTTTCTGGATTATCTGGCAGGAAATCTCTGGTTCAGCTGGAACCATGAAGCGGTTGACCTTTTCAGGCGTATCAATCCCGGCCAATGGGAGCGTAAAAAACGAAATCCGGTGGCTTTTCTCTCTTCCATCTCCCAGCGGCAGTTTGAAAAACTTTCCATGGATGCAGGCTTTCTGGACCACATGAAAAGGGTACAGGAGAAGTTTGAAAAAATGTTTTCAAAGGAACCGGATTACCTCAACCTTGAAATAGAGGGCAGGGAGACCATTGCCTACTTTTCCATGGAGTTCGGGCTTCACGAGTCACTGCCTTGTTTTGCAGGCGGACTGGGAGTTCTGGCCGGAGATCATCTCAAGGCGGCATCAGCCCTCGGGCTTCCGATTACCGGGATCGGGCTGCTTTTCGGCCAGGGGTACTTCCGACAGTTTCTGAATCATGAGGGATGGCAGCAGGAAAAATACTTTGAGAATGATATCTTTGATATGCCCCTTCAGAGGGTAAAGGACAGGTTCAATAACGACCTTGTCATTGCAGTCACTGGAGATGAAGAGGTCATCAAAGCGGCGGTCTGGCAGGTGAAGGTGGGACGGGTGAGGCTTTTGTTCCTTGATACCAACCTCAGGGAAAACTCGGCCTTTGCCAGAAAC
>JAWLES010000233.1:0-3740 GCA_041685935.1 Desulfobacteraceae bacterium
ACGTATGGTCCTGGCGTTGCTTCCTGCGGCTGCAGACGCTGAAATCAAATCTGCGGTTCTGGAATCGGGCTTTGATGACTGCATTGTCAATCCGGTTTTTCCTGTTGAAGTGAAAAATAAGCTTGCATTTTTTTACAGGGCCAAAGAGGCGGCTGCGGAGGCAGCACGGTACAGGAACAAACTGGACCGGACCTTTGGGTATCTTGACCGGTACAGGGACAAGCTTGCGGCCGTTAAAAAGGAGCTCCATGACGAACGCCGTGAGCTCAATAATTCGTTAAAACAGATCAGCCTGATGACCGGGGAGAGAAAACGGCTCAAGAGTAAAATCAAGTCCTGCAGCCAAAGGATAAAAGATGGTGTGGGAGAATTTGCCCGGATTCTGTCAAAGCTGATTGAGACCCGTGTGGAAAGAAACAGGGGCCATGCACTTCGGGTTGCTGAAATCGCCTGTTTTGTAGGCCGGGAGATGGAACTCGGGGCAAAAGAGCTGGCAGCTCTGGAAAAAGCCTGCCTTCTGCATGAAACCGGAATGCTTCTGCTCCCCGGGAAGCTTCTCGACAAAGACGGAACCGATCTTTCAGGGTATGAACAGGACCTGCTGCAGCATTGTCCCGTCAAGGGCGCCGCTCTCCTGGAATCCTTCCCCGGGCTGGAGAAAGCTTCTAACACGGTCAGGTTTCTCAATGAAAACATGGACGGATCGGGCCGCCCTGAAGGTTTGAGGGGCAGGAATATCCCGGTCGGCTCCAGGATTCTGGCAGGGGCTGATATGTTTGATGAACTGAGGTTTCAGGAGTCAGAGGAGGGTATGGACGGGTGGTTTGCAAAGCTTGAAGAATACTCCGGATCAAGGCTGGACCCCCTTGTGGTTCATCATCTTCAGAAGTATGCCGCCACCCGGCTTGCTTCGGACGGGCGGGACCGGATGAAGGGGGTAGGCATACACCAGCTTGAGCCCGGAATGACCATAGGGGTTTCCCTGTTCACGGCAGGAGGTACGAAACTGTTTTCAGCAGACACTCTCCTTGACACGGAGGCCATTGAAAAGATAATTAGGTACAACAGGGAATACCCTGTGAACGAAACGATTTATATAAAGGCATAGCATTATGGATCTATCTTCGATAATAGGGGTTATTGCGGCCATAGGGTTTGTATCCGGCACCATACTGCTGGGCGGCAGTATAGGCATGTTTGTCAATCTCCCGTCGGTTCTTGTAGTTGTGGGCGGAACAATGGCCGCCACCATGGTGGCCTATCCCCTGAGCCAGTTCCTTACGGTTTTCAAAACAATGATGAAAGTGTTCATGTTCAAAATAGAAAACCCCGAAGATATCATAGCCAATCTCGGCGAAATTTCCAACAAGGCCAGGAAGGGCGGCCTTCTTTCCATTGAGGGGGATATCCAGAATACCGAAGACCCCTATCTTGCCAAAGCGCTGCAGATGACGGTGGACGGCGTTAAAACCGCAGACATAGCAGCCATAATGAACAAGCAGATGAATCTGACCAAAAAGAATCTGGATGTGGGAACGAACATTTTTTCCAGCATGGGGTCGTTTTCCCCTGCGTTCGGAATGATCGGAACACTGATCGGGCTGATCCAGATGCTGGCGAACCTGGATGACCCGTCAACAATCGGGCCTAAAATGGCAGTGGCCATGATAACCACATTTTACGGCGCTGTCCTGGCAAACGTCTTTTTCCTGCCAATGGCGGAAAAACTTGAAACCCGCAGCCAGGAAGAGATGGTCAATATGAACATTATTTTCGAAGGGGTGGTCTCCATCCGGGAGGGAGAGCATCCAAAGCTCATGGAAGATAAACTCAATGTGTATCTTGCAGGCAGGAAAAAAAAGAGTGAAGAATCTTAAGAAAGAGTAGCTCTCATGGCTGAAGAAAAGAACGAACAGGAACCACGGCCGGCTCCGTCCGAAGATCAACAGCAGAAGAAGGGGAAGAAAAAGGGCGGCGACTGGCTGATGACATATGCAGACCTTGTGACGCTGCTTATGTGTTTTTTCGTGTTGCTGTTCGCCATGAGCACCACCCAGCAGGAAACCTACAAGGAGCTTGTCAAGTCTTTGCGCAGCGCCCTGGGAGCCCAGCGGATTCCGGAAACCGGTACAAGGGAGGGGCTCACCATGCGTCCGGTGCCCTCTGAAGAGCCCACTGATACGGAAAAAGTGGATGAGCTCGGCGGCATGATTGAAAAGGAGATGGATGAGATCGTAAGCGAGGTCAGGGAGCTTGTCATGTTCAACAAGCTGGGGGGAATGGTGACCGTCTCCAAAACCGAACTCGGGGTGGTGATTACCATGTCCGACCTTCTGCTTTTCAAGAAAGGCGGGACGCAATTGGCCCCGAGGGGCAGGGATATTCTGGAAAAAGCGTCAACCGTGCTCAAACGGTTTGCGTACCATATCAAAATCAAGGGGCATACTGATAACAGCCCGATCAATACACAGTGTTTTCCTTCCAACTGGGAGCTTTCCGGTGCAAGAGCGGGTACGGTGGTGCGGATACTGGTGGACAACGGGATAGATCCAAACCTGATCTCTGCTGAAGGATATGCCCAGTATCATCCTGTTGCCACCAATGATACGGAAAAGGGAAGGGCCCGCAACAGAAGGGTGGAAATCGTTTATGAAAGGGACAGCATCGCAAGAGAGTTTTCCGATATGGATGTGTCGAGATAGAATTGGATGATATGAAACTTGAGATTGCAGAAATAGCAAAGCGCCTGGATTTGAATAAAGATACTGTTACCCGCTGGATACAGCAGGGAAAAATACCCGTTGTCAGGGAAGCTGATAAAGGTATTTTCAACCAGGACGATCTGATTGAATGGGCAGGAAAGCACAAGCTCATATACCGGGTTCCCGGAGAGGAAGGGCCGGATGATTCCGAAGAGGATGAACTGATTCTGGCCTCTGCCATGCGGCGGGGTCAAGTCTTCCGGATCAGGGAGGCGGCAGAAAAGTACGGTGCCCTTTCCGCAATCATCAGCCGGGTTCCTGAGATTGATGACGAGGGGAAAAAATCACTGCTGGAACAGATTTCAGCCAGGGAGGAGATGAGTTCCACAGGAATCGGAAAGGGAGTTGCCGTGCCTCATCCCCGCAATCCGTGCCCGGATCTGATTGAAAAGCCCGTGATCGTCACCTGCCTTTTTGAAGAGGGGATCGATTTCGATTCCATTGACAGGGTTCCTGTTTTTGCCGCGTTTCTTTTGTTAAGCCCGAGTACTGAAGAGCACCTCAATATGCTTGCCAGGCTGTCCTTTTGCCTGAGAGAGAACTCGTTTGTCAAATTTCTGCAAAATCTGCCCGGCCGGACCGATTTGATCGAGAGGATTGAAGCGATGGAATCGGATATGGAGAAAAAGGGGCTTTAAACCCATGAAACACATCAGGCTGCTGCGGAACCCCGCGCGTTTTGCAATTTTTCGCAAAAACACCCAGTTTCTTCTGATCATCATAGGGGTACTCGTGGGCATTGTCAGCGGGGTCGCAGCCGTGCTTTTGGCCAGATCCCTTGAATTCACACTCGCTTTCCTTCATGATTACAGGCACATGTGGTGGGCTTTTCTGCTTCCGGGTGCCGGGGCGATGCTCTCGTCCCTCTTCCTTGAAAAGGTCATGAATGAAGGTGCGGGCCATGGTGTGCCTGAGGTGATTTACAGCGTTTTCAGGCGCGGCGGACTTTTGCGGTTCAGATCCTGTTATTCCAGGCTG
>JAWLES010000234.1:0-3730 GCA_041685935.1 Desulfobacteraceae bacterium
TCAGGTTCCACAGCTGCAAGACCGGCACGGAATATGCGGTCACAATCCAACCGCATCCGGTTCAAACTCTCATCGGTTTCAGTACCTTTACTCATCCGGCCATGACCTCGGGATTAACGATATGGGGAATATTCCCGTCCCGATAAAACCCGATGATGTTGTCAGCAGCCATCACAGACATTTCATCGCGTGCCTCCACCGTCCCTGATCCCACATGGGGAAGCACGCACACGTTTTCCATCGACAAAAGCGGGTTGTCCGGCTGCATGGGCTCCGGATCGGTCACATCCAGTCCTGCCCCCTGAATCTCTCCGCTCTCCAATGCTTCTATCAGATCGGGTTCGTGATGGATCGCCCCCCTTGCCGTATTGATAAAAAAGGCAGTGGGTTTCATTTTTAAAAAAGCATCCTTGTTAAAAGTATGCCGGGTTTCGTTTGTAAGGGCGCAATGTACGGACAGGATGTCGCTGTTTTCCAGCAGCCGGTCGAAATCGGCAAATTCTGCGTCAACCTCCTTTTCAGCCTCCCTGCAGGGGTGCCGGCTGTTATAGATGATATTCATGTTGTAGGCCCCTTTGCACCTCAGGGCTGTCTTGAGCCCGATCCGCCCCATTCCGAAGATTCCAAGGGTTTTTCCGGCAAGTTCCATCCCGAGGTTGCCCCTGGGCCGGAAATATCCCCATTTACCGTCAAGAATGGTTTTGTGCAGATAAAACATTTTCCTGGAGGCGGCAATCATAAGGCCGAAAGCAATGTCCGCAGTAGCATCGCTCATTGCGTCAGGGGTGTATCCCACCGGGATACCAAGTTCAGTGGCAGCTTCCACATCAATATTGTCATACCCCACTGCAAACTGTGATATCATTTCCAGGTGCGGACACTTGTTCAGAAACTCCCTGTCAATACGGTCGGTGAGCGTGCAGAACAGTGCATGGCAGCCCTTTGCCCGTTCCACCAGTTCCTCCTGCGTCATCGGCCGATCCTGTTTCCAAAGGGTTACCTCGAACTCAGGCTGCGCCTCAAGCCGGTCAATCCCTTTGGGCGGAAAATCACGGGTCACCAGTATTTTTTTTGTTTCAGTCATACTCCTCCCCTCTGCTCCCGGTTATGTTTCACATCATCCGCCTTAACCGTTTTACATGACTGTTTCTCAAGGGCGTCCAAAAGACTCCGGGCCGCCCGGGCATTCATCCCCGGCAACGAGGCGATCTCTTCCACACTCGCCTCTTTTATCCGGCTGATCCCTTTAAAGTGCTGCAAAAGAACCGCTTTTCTCTTTTCACCGATGTTCGGCACATTGTCCAGAAAGGATTGCCCCCCTTTTTTTTCCCTGCGTTTTCTCTGGAAAGTGACGGCACTCCTGTGAGCTTCGTCCCGGAGCTGTTCAAGAAGGTGCAAAACCTTTTCAGCCCGGCCGGTGTTAAGCGGGTTGGACCGCCCCGGGATATAGATCTTGTCCTGTTTTTCCCCTTTTTCCGAATCCTTTTTGGCAATGCCTGCAATTGCAAACTTTCCGTAAAGAGAGAGTTCAATCAGAACCCGCTCGGCAATCCCGAGCTGCCCTTTTCCGCCGTCCACCAGCAACAGGTCCGGGAACTCCCTGTCTTTGGTGGTTTCTGAAAACCGTCTTTCCAATATCTCTTTCATGCAGGCATAGTCATCCTGTCCATGCCCGCCCCTTATGATGTACTTCCGGTATGAATCCTTTTCCGGGGCTCCGTTTCTGAACACCACCATTGCGGATACAGGGTTCTGCCCTGCGATGCTGGAATTGTCAAAGCACTCGATCCGCCCGGGGTAGGACTCCATGCCCAGAAGGTTTTTAAGGCCCAGCAACACGGACTCCGTTTCCGCACGGGCTGAAACTATCTTTTCAAGACGCTCCCCGGCATTCCTCTCCACCATTTCAACAAGGCGTTTTTTCTCACCTCTGGCAGGAACATTGATCGAAACCCTTTTTCCTTTTTTCCCGGACAGGGCGCGCTCAGCCATGTCAGAATTTTCCATGGGACAGGAGAGAAGAATCTCTCCGGGCACAACCTGTGTCCTTTCATAGTACTGGCTCACAAAAGCGGAAAGCACGCCTGCCTGAGAATCCCCTGAAACATCAAACGTATAGGTGCCGGTATCCACAAGATATCCCCCGCGCACAAAAAATACCGTGACAACCGCCTTTGAATTATCCACGGCACAGGCAACCGCATCCCTGTCCTTGAGATCGTAACTGATAACATACTGCCGCTCAAGGGTCTTCTCAACAGCCATAAGGCTGTCCCTGAGTTCAGCAGCCTTTTCAAAGTTATGCACGGCAGCCTCCTGCTGCATATCCTTTTTCAAGCGCGCGGTAATCTCCTTGGTCCGGCCCTTTAGAAAAAGGGAAACATCCCTGATGACCCTTTCGTATTCTTCCCTGGATACATTGTTGCAGCACACGCCCAGGCAGGCCTTGATCTGGTAATTGAGGCAGGGCCTTGACCGGTTTTTGAACTGGTTTTTCCCGCATTTGCGGAGCTTGAATATCCTGTGAATCTGTTTCAGGGTTTTCCTGACGCTTGAAGCAGAGGAATACGGCCCGAAGTAAAGCGCCCCGTCCCTGCGAACCTTCCTCACCACCCGGATGGCCGGAAAATCTTCATTCGTATTGATCTTCAGGTACGGGTAGTTTTTGCCGTCCTTTAAGATCACGTTGTACTTGGGTTCATGCTCCTTGATCAGGTTGGACTCGAGGATATAGGCTTCATGATCCGAACAGGTGACTATGGTTTCAAAATCCCGGACATTTTTCAAGAGAATAGCGGTCTTGGGATCGTGACGGTCACTGACAAAATAGGAGGCAAGCCGCTTTTTGATATTCATGGCCTTGCCCACGTAGATCACCGTCCCGTTCCGGTCTTTCATCAGGTAGACCCCCGGACCTGCAGGGGCGTTTCTGTATTTTTCCGTGAGTGATTCAGCCATGCTATCACGCCTTGTTAAGTTTGTTCAGCTCCCTGATCCGGTCCCTTATCCTGGCGGCCTTTTCAAACTCAAGCTTTTCAGACGCCTTTTTCATGTCAGCTTCAAGCTCCCTGATCAGTGTGGCAAAGTCCTTTTCCTCCCCGGCATAGGCCTGCACATCCTCGGCCACCTTGAAGTCTTCCTCTCCGCCCGAATCCCCCATGGTATAATCAAAAGCTGCAATGGCCTTCTTAATGGTGGTCGGTGTGATATCGTGCTTTTCGTTATAAGCTTTCTGAATTCTTCTGCGCCGGTTCGTCTCCTCGAGCGCCCGTTTCATGGAAGCTGTCGTGGTGTCCGCGTACATGATCACCTTGCCGAATTCGTTTCTCGCGGCCCTGCCGAACGTCTGGACAAACGACCTGTAGGACCGCAGAAAGCCCTCCTTGTCAGCATCCAGAATCGCCACAAGAGATACTTCCGGGATATCCAGCCCCTCCCTGAGCAGGTTGATCCCGATGAGTACATCAAAAATACCTTTCCTGAGATCCCTTATAATATCAATCCGTTCCACCGTGCCTATGTCGGAGTGCAAATATTTGACCTTGAGCCCGAGGTCAAAGAAATAGTCAGTGAGATCCTCGGACATTCTCTTGGTCAATGTGGTCACCAGGACGCGCTCTCCGGCTTCCACACGTTTTATGATTTCCTCATACAGATCATCCACCTGGGTTCCTGCGGGCCGGATCTCCACCTCCGGGTCCAGCAGACCTGTGGGCCTGACAATCAGCTC
>JAWLES010000235.1:0-3728 GCA_041685935.1 Desulfobacteraceae bacterium
ATAAAGATCCGACCTTCTCACAAGTGTAACCTGTAACGCGAATTTGTCAAGATGATCAAAAAAGGTATGCCGCAATCTTTCCCCGAATCTTTTCACCTTCTCAAAATCAAGATCGGGATCAACCTCAAACCAGGGAATATCCTCGATATTCTGTTCCCAGACCTGATCTGTAACCCTGTTTTCTTTTTTGAGCAGGCTGTAAAAATAAGTACCGGGAAATACCGTCAGGACATGAAATATCGCTCCCAACGGCCGGATTCTCAACATCAGATCACAGCTTTCTTCAATCGTCTGATCAGTTTCTCCCGGTGATCCGTAGATGAAGTAAGCCCTCGGCAGGATACCATGTGCTGCTGCAAGGTCAAAGGCCCTGATGATGCGATCCTTCTTAATGGGCTTTCCAAGCGCATTCCTGATCCGGTCCGACCCGCTCTCCACTCCGAAGCTGATCTGGATGCACCCTGCTTTTCTCATATGAAACAGCATCTCTTCATCAATGAAGTCCGCCCGTGATATGGCGTTAAAGGTAACCGGAATCTTTTTCTGGACAAGGGTCCTGCAAAGCTCGATCACACGCTCCTTTTTCATGGTAAAGGTATCATCAGAAAAGTAGAAATGTGTCACTCCTTTCCTGTAGAGCCTCTCCACCTGATCGGCAATTCGCAGTGGCGAATGAAACCGGACATGTCCTTTGCCCCAGAAAGCAGGGGAGCCGCAAAAGCGGCAGTTACCCGGACACCCCCTTGAAAACGCCAGGTGCTGAAACGTATGAAACCGGGATGGTTCGGAAAGGTCGTCAATGTTTTCGACACGTCCTCTCTCAGCAGTTCTGAAAGGCTGCCCGTCTTTACGGCAGACAAGCCCCGGGATTAGATCATACCCTTCATTTGCCCCTGATTCAACCGCACGGGCAAGCTCCATCAAAGTAATCTCCCCCTCTCCGGAGACCACAAAATCGAGTTCAGGAACATTCCTTATGAAAAACTCTCCCAGAAATGTGGCTGACGGGCCGCCGAAAACATTCGTCGTTTCAGGTACAATTTGTTTTGCAAGCCTTGCACCTTCCACCGCACCTGAACGATTGGCGTTCAGCACGGTAAATCCCACCATATCAGGTTTTTCTTTTTCAAGCAGCTGTTTGAAATACCGATCAGGCTCCTTTTCAGCCGCCAGGTTGACAAGGGTCACATGGTGCCCGGAATCCTCTGCCGCCGCTGCCAGGTAATAAAGACCTATGGGTACGGCAGACGTATCATATTCGTTGATACGTTCATCCATAAGCCGGGGATTGACAAGAAACAGTTTCAAAGCCGGCCGGCCGGATACGACTTGACAATAAGCTCCTCAAGCCTTCTTTTGGGGACGTGATGGACCCCGTGTTCATCCCTGTAATACTTGATGCTCCCGTCATCCGCCACCGGCTCGATCCGGACGGTTTCCACGGGTTTCCCGATTGCCAGGACCAGGAGAATTTCAAAATGATCCTCTATGCCGGCTGCCCTGCGAAGCTTTTTATGATCGATCGCCCCGAACATACATCCGGCCAGGCCCTGTTCCCTTGCTCCCAGCATGACGGTCTGGGCGGCGATTCCGTGATCACACCGGAAATTCGATGTAATGCTTGTATCCCCGAGAACAACAATGTAGCCGGATGGTTTTTCTCCTTCGGAAGGCCCTTTCCAGTCACTGAGGTATGCTGCCCAGGCAAGGCAGGAAAAGATCTCTTCGTTCATTTGCTCATCTGCGGACAGAATGTACTTCAAAGGCTGGAGGTTTCCGGCTGAGGCGGTCATTCGGGCAAGGTCCACCAGAGACTCAAGTGTGGCCCTTGAAACTGGCCGGGACTGATCAAACCTTCGGCAGCTCCTGTTGCTTTTTACAAGTTCGTAAAATGAATTCATGGTTATTCCTCCGGAAATTGCAAGTCCTGTTTACGGATGATGAATTTCCACCCACTGCAGAATTTTCTCAAACTCTGACACCATTTCATTCAAAGCCTTTCCCCTGTGGCTGACCCTGTTCTTTTCCTCCATGGTTAGCCGGGCAAAGGTTTTGCCGTACTCCGGGCAAAAAAAGATCGGATCATATCCGAACCCGTTTTCCCCGGCAGGCTTGTCCGTTATCCTCCCTTCGCAGGTACCCTCATACGTCAAAGCAGCCCCTCTGGGTACGGCAACGGATATCACGCACTGGAAAAAGGCCTTGCGGTTTTCTTTCCCCTCCATTTGCAAAAGGACCTTTTCAAGATTTTCAAGATCGGTTGCATTTTCTCCGGCGTACCTGGCGGACATAACACCCGGAGCGCCGCCGAGAGCGTCCACCACCAGTCCCGAATCGTCCGCGATTGCCGGAAATCCGAGTATCCTTGCCGTGGTGGAGGCCTTCTTGTATGCATTTCCGTCAAAAGTATCCAGGTCTTCTTCAATTTCCGGTATGGGGCCGAAATCGTCCAGGTTCCTGACTGTCACAGGATGGCCCTCTAACAGGGCGGCCATCTCCCTGGTCTTTCCTTTGTTCCTTGTTGCAACTACAAAAATATTTTCCAATTGATCATTCCTTTCCATAGGTCATTTGATCCATAATATCCTGACACGGTCCCTTTTATTTCAGTAATACGCATTTTTGTAAAGGGGGATTCCCGGATCATGACAAAGAGTATAAATTATCTCTGCTACTGCTGCCAAACTACCATAAAACCGCCGTCATTCCAACAAAACGCCCCTATTTTATGTTGACAATTCATACTATCCATGTAGAGTTAACTTAAGTTTAAAATACAATTTCAAATGAACAGCTCAACCCTCTTAAGGGAACCGGTTCATGTGGGAGGATTTATGAAAGAACTTTTCAACAAACTGGGTGTGTCAGCCAAAACCGCAATCATCAGCAGCATTATTGTTTTCGTGCTTTTGTCCGCAAGCAGCTATATTTCCATCAAGCTTGAATCGAATCTGGTTTCATTCCTTATGGACAGGAGCAAAGGCCATGTCACCAAAATTTTTGAAGAAAACGCAGCAGCACAGAAAACAGCCCTTACCACCCGAACCGAGATCAACTCTGAAATATGCTCCGCCCTCTCCTCGTATTATCTTTACAACTTCGCCCCGGAACAGTTGAAAAAACTGCTGCAAAGTTTCCTGAAGTTCCCGGGAGTGCAGGCGATCAAAGTCATTGACGAGGACGGCCTCCCGTTCGCCGCTGTCTGGAAAGAAAAGGAGGACGGAATCCTGACAGGGGACGCTATCCCTGAAACGGTAAAACTGGATGAAGACCTCTCTTTCAAATCCGAAGTCAGGCAAGGTGAGGACATAATCGGCCATGTGAGAATATATTATTCCACCCACATTCTGGACAAAAGACTTGAAAACGACAAGGAAGATCTGAACGTCACCCTCAACCAGTTCGAGCAGACCACCTCAAAGAAGATCAACAACTCCATTAAAACACTGATCGGAGTCACCGTGATCATAATACTCGCCCTGGTGGCCTCCATTGTACTGAGTCTCAAAGTCCTTGTCACCGGCCCCATCAACGCACTGAAAACAATGGTGATAGATCTGACCAAAGGAGACGGGGATCTGACAAAACGGCTCGAGGTAAAACGGCGGGATGAAATCGGAGAGCTGGCCGGATGGTTCAACCGGTTTATCGAACAGATTCACAACATCATAAAGGACATCACCGATCGTACCGACCGATTGAACACCTCGTCATCGGAAATGTTCAAA
>JAWLES010000236.1:0-3718 GCA_041685935.1 Desulfobacteraceae bacterium
AAGGGCCTTTGCAAAAGGAGCTGCGCTTGCTGCCACAAGTTCGGAGTGAAACGCCGCTGCAACCGGCAGTTTCACCGCCCTGATCTTCTTTTTTTTCAAACGGGTGTATGCTTTTTCAATTTCATCCAGTGACCCGGACAGAACTCCCTGCTCAGGGCTGTTACGATTGGCAAGCACAAGGCCGGGTGCCTCTGATGCCACAAACGCCTCTATATCCTCAAGCGGAGCTTTTACCGCGAGCATACCCCCTTTTTCCGGGGAAAGGGATGCTGCTTCAGCCATGAGGCCGCCCCGTATACAGGAAAGCTCGGCAAAGGTCCGGTCATCGATCACTCCTGCCGCTGCAAGGGCTGAAAGCTCGCCGAAGCTGTGGCCGCAGGTGAAGTCGGGTTTTATGCCGAACCTCTCCAGGACACGTATCATGGCAAGACTGAGTGCACCTATGGCGGGCTGGGCAATGTCCGTTGCCGTGAGCAGGGCTTCTGCGGTTTTCTTTTTTACCTGGTAGGCAGGCAGCGGAAAGATATAACGGCTCAGCCTTTCGGTTCCGTCACCTGCATACAGCCGGGCGAATGCTGATTCAAAAAGGGAGAATGCCTCCATTGCCTCAGGGAAAACAGAAGCGATGTCCCGTCCCATACCGGTATACTGGCTCCCCTGGCCGGGGAAGAGAAACCCGAGGCAGCCCGGAGACTCTCCTGAACCATAAAAAATATCCGCGTTACCTTCACAAGAAGGTTTGCCGGAATTTACAATGTCAAGGGATGCATCGGCTGTGGTTACAGGGTCCATACTGGTGTTGACGACCATGGCAAGCCTGTGTTTCCGGCCCGGATCAAAGGTTTTCCGAAGACGGGCTGTAATCCGTGCCAGATGGTCCTGTCTCTCCTGCTGATCCAGGTTGTCAGCATCCCGGAATTCTTTAATAAACCCGGTGATTGCGTTTTTAAGGCCGGTGGTGTCATCAGCTGAGAATGCTGCAATCTGGACGGATCCATCCCAGGCAGCTTTTGTTTTGGACCGCTGGTGCTCCTCGAGAACCGCATGAAAGTTGCTTCCTCCGAAACCGAATGCACTCACGGCAGCACGTCTGGGGTGTCTGTTCTCCTCCGGATGAATCCAGGGTATGGCCTGATTGTTCAGGTAGAAAGAGGAGTTCTGGATGTCAAGTTCAGGGTCGGGATTTTCAGCTTTAAGGGTAGGGAAAATGGTTTTGTGGTGCAGGGAGAGGGCCGCTTTGATCATTCCGGCAACACCTGCTGCAGCCTTGGTATGTCCGATCATGGACTTTACTGATCCCACGGCACAGGAGTTTTGCTCCTGTTTCATGAAGTCGTTAAGTGCGGTGAACTCGATTTTATCCCCGACACGGGTGCCGGTGCCGTGGGCTTCTATGAACCCCACCGTGGACGGGTCCACTGATGCTTCCCTGTATGCGGCTTCAAGCGCTCTTTTCTGGCCTGCTGCATCAGGTGCGTAAATACCGCCCGTACTGCCGTCACTGGAGGTTCCCACACCGCGGATTACCGCATAAATACGGTCATTGTCACGCACCGCGTCCTCCAGACGTTTCAGCACAACCATGCCGATTCCTTCGCCCAGGACGGTGCCGTCCGCATCTGCGGAAAA
Source organism: Desulfobacteraceae bacterium (assembly GCA_041685935.1). Taxonomy (GTDB): domain Bacteria; phylum Desulfobacterota; class Desulfobacteria; order Desulfobacterales; family Desulfobacteraceae; genus JAIPEK01. Next base: position 1,630 of record JAWLES010000236.1, read on the forward strand.
GGGCCGGGCGTCACTTGTTGCTGACAGCACACCTGTTTTGGAAAAGCACATGTGCATGAAAATGTCGTTGAGTGTGTCCACGCCTCCGGTGATGGACATGTCGCACTTGCCTGACGCAAGCTCCATGAGTGCCGTGTTTACTGCGCTTAACGAGCTTGCGCACGCAGCGTCAACAACCGTGTTGGTGCCGCCGAGGTCCAGCCGGTTTGCTATCCTGCCTGCGACAACATTGCCGAGAAGGCCGGGAAATGAATTTTCCTGCCACTGGTTGTACGAACATTCAAGGCGTTTTAAAATTTCAGCCTTTTTGTCCGCGCCGATCCCGGAATCATCAAGGGCGCGCTTCCAGGCCGGATGGCTGAGCCTTGCGCCAAGAGGGATAACAAGCTCCTGGGTCCCGGTGACTCCCAGGATCACATTTGTCCGCTTTTTTATAAACAGGTCCTGATCCGCAGGATACCCGGCATCCTTCAGAGCCATTTCCGCGACCATCAGGCCGAGAAGCTGGGAGGTGTCCGTGGCCTCAAGATTTTTGGGAGGAATGCCGTATCTTGAAGGGTCAAACGTTACAGCCGGGATGAAACCGCCCCGTTTGCAGTAGATGTGATCAGGTGTGGAAGGGTCCTGGTCATGGAAATCTTTCAGGGAGAAGTGGGTTTCTTCAGGTATCCCGGTTATGGCGTCGGTGCCGCTGAAAAGAAGATTCCAGTACTGTTTGAGTCCTGCGGCCTTGGGGAATATGCATCCCATGCCGATGATCGCTGCTGATTTGTCCGTTTTCACAATAATAACCCCAAATTGGATGAAAAATTCATATATAAAATACATGATAAAACACCCGGCCGCACCTCCAGCCGGGTGTTTTGACAAAAATTTTACATTGATCGGGATTGTAGTCGTGTCCGGTCGAAGTCCGGCGTGTTCACGGCCTAGTGGCCGTAGACGTCCTCCCCTTTGATCACCTCGATTTCCTGCTCCTTGAGAATCTTAATGGCGCGGTCAATATCATCGAACCGGAAGATCATGATGGCCCGGTTGGTTTTGGGGGTTGCAAAGGCATACATGTATTCGACATTAACGTCCTGGGCGCACAGGGGGTCAAGCACCCGGTTCAGGCCGCCGGGCGAGTCTTCCACCTTTATCGCGAGAACGTTGGTCTTGCCTACTGTAAAACCTTCGCGTTTGAGGGCCTCTTCAGCTTTCTTGTTGTCGTTGACTATGAGCCGCAAAATCCCGAAATCCGTTGTGTCGGCAAGGGACAGCGCCCTGATGTTGACATCGGCGTCCCTTAAGATGGCGGTCACTTCTGCAAGGCGTCCGGCCTTGTTCTCAAGAAAAATGGATATCTGTTCTGCACGCATGGTTATTACCTCCGTTTGGATTTATATGAAAGTCTTTCATCAAGTCACCGGCATCAGTCAACCCGGCATACCCTTCGTCTCATTGCTCGCAGCCCATCCGGGGCTGCTCCGAGGCAAATGCCGGAACCGGTCACGTCGTGTGACCGGTAACCGGCCGTCATTTAAACCCGCCTCAAGGTATGCCGGGCGGCCTGCTGCCTCTGGCCGGGAGCTTTCAACATGTGATGCGTTTGAAAGGTCATGGCCGTTATTTAAATCGTTCGGTTGTCAATCACCCGTACCGCTTTTCCCTGGCTTCTTTCAATGGTTTTGGGCTCCACGAGTTTCACTTTTGCTGAAACGCCGAGGTACTCCTTTATATCTTTTGAGAGTTTTGCCTCGGTCTGCTGCAGCGCCTTGATTTCGTCGGAGAACAGGGTGTCGCCGATTTCAACTTTTACTGTCAGTGTGTCCAGGTTTTCGATCCGGTCGATTTCGAGCTGGTAATGGGGTTTGACATCCTTGTTTTTCATGATCACGCTCTCGATCTGGGACGGAAACACGTTCACCCCGCGGATGATCAGCATATCATCCGTCCTGCCCGACGGTTTGTGCATTCTCACATGGGTTCTTCCGCAGGTGCAGGGTTCCGGGTTCAGCGAAGTAATGTCTTTGGTCCGGTACCTGATAACCGGGAATGCCTCCTTGGTGATGGATGTGAAGACCAGTTCCCCGGCGGAGCCGGGCGG
>JAWLES010000237.1:0-3697 GCA_041685935.1 Desulfobacteraceae bacterium
TAAACCGGAGGTACAAAGTCCTTTGCAAAAACCACCCGGTCGTTTTCCAGCTTGAGCCGGGCCACAGGAAGCACAAGATATTCAGTGTATTTCTCGATTTCATGGTCCCAGAATATCCTGAGCACATGCTCCATTTTACGGATTCCGGCAGGTTCGCCCCCCTCATGGGTATCAGCGACTTCTTCGGGCTTTTCGGATGATACAAACCTGGTTCCTGCCGAGCCTGCAGTCTGTGAAGGGGCCAGGGACGTTACATTGTTTTTGTGGCCCTCCCATTTACGGATGCCGACATATACGGTGACCGGTTCATCCCCTTCCACATCAAACGAAATATCTTCAAAGGATCTTGCCTGCAGCCCGGCATTTCCAGGGTATTGAACCCAGGTCCCGTCCGGGAAGATCAGCTCGCAGCGATCCACTTCAAGAACTCTTGCGGAAAGTGCGGATTCGGAGATTTCCAGGCGGTTGCACCCCCAGAAATAGGGAGTCTGATATTGATGAAAAGGAACCGTCAGGGATTTGAGGTAAGTGTCGAACTGCTGAAAATGATGGGGTTGTAAAAACAGCCCCTGGTTCCACAAAATAGGTTTTGCTGCTTTATTCATATCACTCTATCTTTTTCAACTCGTTATTTTTCAATAAAATCTCAGCTTTCAGTTTCATTACCACAGGGACCTCTTTCTTGAAAACAATCCCCTTTTTTTCAACTTTGTCCGGGATCTCGAAAAAACATGAACTCCTGCCTGGAACAAGATCGAAATAGCCTGCCACGATCCCGACCCATTTGCTGTTTTCCGCCCGGTCAAGGACCAGTTTTCCAGATTCTCCCGGGTCCACGAACATCTTTTTTACCGCTTTCACTGAAGGATCAAAGCTTTTGGCCTTTAACAGCCGGATCAGCCCGTCTTTATACTCAGCAAGCTCCCTGAACCGGTTGAGGTTGTCAAGCTGATACACAACCACCTGAATGGCATGGGACTCTCCCTGGTATTCATTGAGCATACGATCGGCCCTGTAACTGATTTCAATTCCCTTGGGCTGAAAACTCCAGTCCGGTTCAGGTCCGGCCTGCCCGGCCTTTTTCCCTCCGCAGGAGCCGCACAATGCAACAGCGAAAAAAACGAAAACAGAGACGATAATTTTCAGGGAGCGGGTCACTATCAAAAGCTTTTTTCCTGAGGATGGATTCATCCGTTTTCCCTTTTACTCCGCGTAAGCGGAGGCGTTGTAAAGAATCGCTGAAATTGAAAAAACCTCAAACATCAACCCTTTTTCGGACAATCTTTTGAAAAAGGCTGCAAACCGGACACACGTTTCATTAATGCCAGAAAATATCACCATCTGTGCAAACATTTGTCAAGTAAAAAATATCTATGCGCATAGTAAAGATTGACGAAAATGAAAATAAAGTGTTCAATGAAAATCCGGCTTATGGTATATCGGAACATCGGTTCCGGTTTTAAACTTTTAACATCAGGGGCAAAGCATTCACAAGGCGCCATATGGATATTCAGATCAATATAGAAAAGCATGATCCGTGTACGGTGGTTCATGTTTCCGGAAAAATAGACGCCACCACGTCTGAAGAATTAGAAGACACCTTCATGGATCTCATAGGAGAAGGGGAAACCAGAATTATCCTGGAACTTGAAAAAACTTCGTATATCAGCAGCGCCGGACTCAGGGTTCTTGTGGTCGTCACAAAGCAGCTCTATGATTCAGGCATGTTCTGCCTTTGCAACACCAATGACAATGTTCGGGAGATCATCGAGATGGCGGGTTTTACATCTTTCATGACCATTTACGATGACCTTGAGACTGCAAAGCAAAACATCACACTGGAATAAAACCGTTAACTTCTTAAAGCCCGACTGATATGAAATGTGCATCATTCAAAGCTGAAATCAGCTCAGTTCCTGAAATCCAGGATTTTGTAAAGTCAAGCCTCTATTCAAAAGAAAAGTTGAGTCAAAAGGCACTGATGCATGTGGACCTCGTAATTGAGGAGCTGGCCATGAATATCATCAAGCACGGGTTTAAAGATAAAAAAAAAGGTGATATATATATCCGCGTCAAAAGTGTATTCGACGGGAAAAAGCTGTATTTAACCATATTCGACAACGGGGTTCCTTTTAATCCCATTGAAACAAAACCTCCGGACATCGAGGCCCCCATAACCGAGAGAGAACCCGGCGGGCTCGGAGTATTCATGGTAAAACAGCTTGCCGAAAGTATCGAATATTCCCGGGAGGACGGAAAAAACAGGCTATATATAGTAATGCTCTTATAGGGTACGACGTTGTTCGGCACAATACCCGGCCGTTCATTTGGAGGCAAATATGGATTATCTTACAAAGCAGAAGTATTCTTTTCTATCAAGGGCACCGGGGGTCACCGGGGACAGTTTCGGTGTGGTCCGGTTCAGCGGATTCGAAGCCATATCAAAGCCCTATGAATTTGAAATCACAGTGGTATCCGATTTTCCGGGCATTGATCCTCTGCATGTTCTCCAGAACCCTGCAGTATTTACCATACACAGGGACGAAGCCGAAGATGTTCACTTCAACGGCATCCTTATCGAATTTCAGGAGACACAGGAATTCAACGGATACTTTTTCTTTAAAGCGGTCCTCGCGCCGAAGCTCTGGTGGCTGGGCCTGACCCATCACAACCAGGTATTCTTGGACGCCGCAGTGCCGGAGATCATGGAATCGGCTTTAAAGGATGCAGGGCTTTATCCGGGAATCGATTTTGAATTCAGGCTTCAGAAAAATTACGCCCCGTTTGAATATATCTGCCAGTACGACGAATCCCACTTCAATTTCATCTCCAGATGGGCTGAAAGGGAAGGTATTTATTACTTTTTTGAACAGACCGCCAACGGGGAAAAAGTGGTTTTCACCGACACCAAAATATCCCACACTGATCTTTTCCATGAAAAGGACCTGAAATATTCCCCTCCCTCCGGCCTGGACACCCTGCGCGGAAAAGAGGTGATTCACAGCTTCATATGCAGACACACCCTTCTGCCCAGACGGATATACCTTAAAGACTACAACTACATGAAACCGTCCATGGCCATGGAAGCGACTGCAGACGTGGACGAGAACGGAAGAGGTGAAAACTACATATACGGGCTGAACTTTGACACACCTGAAGATGGTAAACGGCTGGCAAATATCAGAGCAGAGGAACTGATTGCCGGAAAATCCCTGTTTAACGGCGAAAGTTCCGTTCCATTCATCGTTCCCGGATATACATTCAATCTCGAGGAGCATTACAAATCCTCCTGCAACAGAAAATACCTGATCACCGAAGTCACCCATGAAGGACACCAGACCGGATACCTCACCGCCGGACTCAGCGATGCCGTTTCCGGAGCGGACGAGGAAATGTTTTACGCAAACACCTTCACTGCAATTTATTCAGACGCCCAGTTCAGACCACCCCAAAAAGCGGTCAAACCCAAAATATCCGGCACCATCAACGCCAAAATCGATGCAGCGTCCAGCGGCGAATATGCAGAGCTGGACGACCAGGGAAGATACAAGGTGATCCTGCCCTTTGACAGAAGCGGCCGCTTCGGGGGCAAGGCATCAGCCTGGTTCCGCATGATGCAGCCCTACGCGGGCCAAAACCAGGGAATGCATTTTCCGCTGCACAAGGGCACGGAAGTCATGCTCACCTTTCTCGACGG
>JAWLES010000238.1:0-3677 GCA_041685935.1 Desulfobacteraceae bacterium
TACTGATCCGTCAGTCCTTTTTCAATGGCAAGAGCCGTAAGCTCGGAGACATTATGAAGGCGGAGTTTTTTCATTAAGTTTGAACGGTGTCGTTCAACGGTTTTGGGGCTGATATGAAGAATCTCTCCCGTTTCCCTGCTGGAGTATCCTTCACTAACCAGTTTCAGGACTTCCTTTTCCCGTTGGGTGACCGTGTCCCATGCAGTTCCGGTTTTCAGACTTTTTTTCCCTTCCAGGTAGCCTTCCATAACCTTGTCAGCAAGATTTTTGTCAATATAGGTTTTACCTGCCAGCACAAGGTGAATCGCCTTCATAAGGTCATCCTGGGAAGCGTCTTTCAGGCTGTAACCGTTAACCCCTGCATTAAAACACTCTATGATGAATTCATCCGAATCATGGATGGTCAGTGCCATAATTTTTGATTTCGGTGCCTGGCGGGCAATTTCCTTTATGGCGGAAAGGCCGTTCATCCTGGGCATGGACAGGTCGACTATGACAAGATCCGGTTCGTGCTTCAAGGCAAGAGAAACCGCTTCAAGTCCGTCGCCGGCTTCAGCCGCCACTTCGAGTTTTTCATCCGAGTTGATCATCAGGCAGAGTCCTTCCCGGAGCAAACGGTTGTCTTCGGCTATGAGAATACGTTTCTTATCCATGGTTACCTTTAACGAATTGATAAGGAGTAAAGATTTTGTTCAGCAGATTGTAACAGTGTCCTTTTTTTATACCAAAAAAAAAGAAAAAAACAAACAGTATTTCAAAGGTTTCATTATACATGGCTGTCACAGTTGAAATGAGGGGTTTTATGTATTTCATCGCTTGCTGAGCAAAAGGTATTATGGAGTATTGATCAGCCGGGTGGAAGTACGTTTTCACAACGGTTAAAAAAAGTGACAATCAAATGTAAATTGTTGGCATGCCGGGTAATGTGGATATAATGACGGATGATAATTCGTATAGAAAGAGGGCTGAGTCTCTGGTAAGAGGGGATTTGATTCAGAACCTCAAGGAAAAGTACGGTACTGACAGCGAATCTCTGCTGCATGAGCTGGCTGTCCGCCAGATTGAGATAGAGCTTCGGAATAAAGAACTGCGGAAAATATCAAAAGAGATGGAAAACGGAATCCGAGTGCGAAAACAGCCGGAAAAAACGTTCAAAAAAGAGCTTGGTTCCGGGGAAACTGTTGAGACGGCTTTACCGTGCGGCATATGTCTTGCGGATCATGAAGGATGCATCCTGTATGTCAATCAGAGGTTCTGCCGCCTGTTCGGCTACTTGGAGAATGAGCTTTCAGGGTGTTATCCCCCCTCTCCTTTGAAGGATTTTTTTAAAAAAAGGGGGGAGGGGGATTTTGACATCGGCCGGATCAACGAGTATAGTAAAAAAAATGGAGGAAGTTTCCTTGGCCTGTCTGCATTGACACCGGTCAATATCCCGGGTCATGAGCTAAAGGGATTTTTAGCAATAGTACTCGAAGTTTCAAAACGAAAAACCGTCGATGATGCGTTCTCCACGCCCGAAAATAGGAGTCTGGCTTTTATGCGAAAGTTTATAAACGCCAGGGAAGATGAGCAGGCAAGGTTATCAAAGGATATTCATGACAGCATCGGTTCCTCTCTTGTAGCGGTCCGTTTTCTTTTGGAAAGAAAACTTAAGGAGTTGGGTGATGGGGATCGCGGAACGGACGTTCCTATAGAGTATATCATCGAAATGGTGCAGGGGCTGGTGGTGGAAACCCGCAGGATTTCCCAGGACCTGTATCCCCGTATACTGGAGCAGCTGGGGCTTCAGGTGGCTTTGACATCGCTTTGCGATCACTTTCGGGCAGAATATTCCACGGTGACACTTACATACGATCTGGACCTGGATGAAACAGCATTGTCCTGGCGCTTGAAACTTCTGGTGTACCGTCTGATGCAGGACGGGCTAAGCAATGTCGCAGCCCACAGCAGGGCTGACCATGTCTCTGCTGCCATAAAGAACAGGCCCGAATTTCTTGAGTTTAAACTGGAAGACAACGGTGTCGGGTTTGATATGGATCAGGTGATGGACAGCGGCTTCAGCCATGAAAGCACCAGTATTGGAATTGAAAGCATGAGAGCCAGGGTGGAGTCGTCAGGAGGACGGTTCACGGTCTTCTCGAAAGAGGGTGACGGTGCCCGGATCCAGGCGGAATGGGGTTTCAGTGAATGAAAAAGTCATCAGTAAATGAAAGCTTAAATATGAAAGAGAACGATATCGCATTTTCAAAAACAGACAACCTGGAAACTGAAAATCCGGAAATTCGTCCGGAGGGAAAATCAGGAGCAGAAGATGCCGGTGCTAAGGGGCACACGCACGGCGGGAACGTTCCCGGAGAATCGCATAACATCCTGCATGATTTGCAATCTGATTTTTTCAATATTCTTGAAAATACAGCTGAAGGCATTTGGATACTTGAATTGAACGGAGATATCACTTTTGCAAATACCCGTATGGCTGAAATCGTCGGGATTGGAAAAGATGAGTTGACAGGTGGGCGACTTTGGAAGCTCATCTCGAATACTGATATCGAAGCTTTTAAGGTGCAGCTTGAAAATGTTCGGAAAACCGGCACCGGTTTGCAGATGGATATCTCCTATCTATCCGTGGACCTTTTGCCGGTTTGCTGTATTCTTCACATAACCCCTGTTTTTAACAAAAACAAACAGGTGTCCGGCTTTTTCGGCAAAAATTCACAAATTACCGGCAGTCTGAAGGAAGTACGAGAGAACCTGGAATTTTACAAAAAGGGCGAGCAAATTTTCCGAAAACTTGCCGATGCTGATCTTTTGGGAGTCCAGGTCGGTGACACCGAGGGAAATGTGACTTATGTCAACGATGAAATGCTTAGAATGATAGGGCATTCCAGAGAAGATTATCAAAATGGACGAATCAACTGGAACGAATGCATAGCACCTGAACACCGACGCAATTTTCACCAGTGGCCGGTAGAGCTGTTGCGGCAGGGGGAACTGCCTGCCAGCGAGAAGGCGTTTTTGAGGCCGGACGGAACTAGATCTCCGTTCCTTGGGGCGGCAGCTCTTGTTGATCCTTATAGTAATTTTTACGTGAGTTTCGCACTCGATCTTTCCAAAATTTACGAGGCTGAGAAGAGCCTGACAAAAAATGAAGAGCGCCTTGAAATTGCAGTATCCGCCATGAAGCTGGGGGTGTTTGAATGGGAGGCTGACAAGGATACCATCAGACTGGAGAATCAACGAATCTATGATATTCTCGGGCGAACCCCTGAACAGGGGCGGTTTTCAATGGAGGAGTTTTATACCAGAATCATTGCTCCCGAAGATTTGGCGGATTTCAAGAGCGCCCTGGAAGAAGCCATGCACACCGACCGACTTTTTCACACCCTCTGCCGTATTCATAGGCAGGATGACGGAGAAAAACGGTGGGTTGCATTTTCAGGAAAATTTGATACCGCTGAAGGCGATACACAGAAAAGACTGGTCGGGGTGGTCGCCGATATCACCAAACGAAAGCATCTTGAAGAAGAAAGGGAACGACTCAATGAAGATCTGGAGCATCAGGTGGAGAAAAAGACCGCTGAAATTCAACGCCAGTCCGAACGGTTGAGCGCTCTTGCCAACAAGCTCTCTCAAAGTGAACAAAAGGAGCGAAAACGTCTCGCAGCAACCCTTCACGA
>JAWLES010000239.1:0-3664 GCA_041685935.1 Desulfobacteraceae bacterium
GGAAAGATAAAGACCAGGGGCGAGGAATTCGTTGTCAGGGCCAAGGGGCGGCTTTATACAGGAGCCGAGTTCGAAAGGATTCCTTTGATAACCCGGCCTGACGGGACACGCCTGCTGCTCGGTGACGTGGCCAGGGTGATTGACGGGTTTGAGGAATCAGATATCAAGGCACGTTTTAACGGCAAGCCCGCCGCCCTTGTTCAGGTGAACAGAACCTCGACCCAGGATACCATCACGATATCAGACAAGGTGCGCGAATATGTGGATAACCATCTTGACCGGCAGCCGGATGGTGTCAAGCTGGCATGCTGGTATGATCTGTCTGATATGGTCAAGGACCGCATCAACCTTCTTTTGAAAAACGGTGTCCAGGGAATTCTGCTGGTGTTTCTCGTGCTGGCTTTGTTTTTAAACCTGAAGCTTGCATTCTGGGTTGCCCTGGGTATTCCCATCTCGTTCATGGGTGCTTTTCTTGTACTGGATTATCTGGGTGCATCCGTGAACATGCTTTCCCTCTTCGGTTTCATCATGACCCTTGGAATACTGGTTGATGACGCCATTATCGTGGGCGAGAACGTATTCAGTCATTATTCAGCAGGAAAGTCGCCCAAACAGGCGGTGATGGACAGCATGCAGCAGATCGGAGGCCCTGTGCTCATGGCGGTGAGCACCACCATGGTTGCCTTCCTTCCCCTGATGTATATTTCAGGTATCATGGGTAAATTCATAGCTGTAATGCCTCAGGCGGTAATTGCCATACTCGCTTTTTCACTTGTGGAGGCGTTGATTATCCTCCCGGCTCACCTGGATTCGGCCCTGTCCAGTGCAGGAAAGAAAAAGGAGCTTTTTTTCTTTCATCTTCACGAGAGGGTGCGGAAAGTGGTGGAAAGAGCCCAGGACCGGTTCATAAACAGGATATATGTGCCGGTGGTCAAGTACTCCATCAAAAACAGGTACTTTACATTGACTATCGGGATAGGAATCCTGATCATCAGCATGGGGGCGATCAGGGGAGAGCACGTGCCGTTTGTGTTTTTTCCGAAAAGCGACAGCAACTGGGTGATTGCTGAAATCATCTATCCCCTGGGCACTCCGTTTGAAAAGACTGAATCCTCCATCAAGAGAATTGAAAATGCCGCCTTCAAGCTGGACAAGGCCTTCCGGGAAGAGGTGAAAGGGGACAGGGACCTTCTGGTGAATACTTTTTCACTTGTGGGGTCTATTCCCAGGAGGGACTGGAAACCCGGTGTTCAAGGTGCACATGCAGGCGAGGTATGGATAGAGATCAAATCGGCCGAGGACAGGCCGGATCTTCCGGTCAGTGATGTGACCTCGAAATGGAGGGAGTACACCGGAGGAATCGCCGGGGTTGAGAAGCTTACTTTCTCTCCCCTTGCAGGCGGTCCCGGAGGCAATCCCATTGAAATTCAGCTGGCCGGGGACCGGTTTGACCAGCTCAAGCAGGCGTCCGAAGACCTGAAGGATGAAATTGCGAAATACCCCGGCACTTTCGATATTACCGACAATTTCAGACCTGGAAAGATGGAAAAGCGTCTCCGAATAAAGGACGGAGCCAAATCCGTCGGTGTGACGATGGCGGATATTGCACGCCAGATACGCCAGGCCTATTACGGGGATGAGGTCATGCAGATACAGCGTGGCAAGGACGATCTCAAAGTCATGGTACGTTATGCAGAGAAAGAGCGGGAAGAGATCGCCTCCATTGAGGAAATGCGGATACGTACAGAGGACAACCGGGAAATTCCTTTAAAGGAAGTGGCAAGTATTGAAACCGTCAGAGGGTATTCAGAGATAAACCGGGTGGACAGAAAAAGGGTGATTACCGTGATTTCCGATATCAACGAGGATGAGGCCAATGCAAGGGAAATCGTGACGGATTTAAAAAGCGGCTTTTTGCAGGATCTTGTGAAACAGTATCCCGGAATCTCATTTGATCTTGAAGGTCAGGCAAAGCGGACAAAAGAGTCCATTGACAGCTTGAAAAAGGGGTTTCTGCTTGCCGTGATGGTGATATTCCTGCTTTTGGCCAGCCAGTTCCGCTCGTACTCCCAGCCGGTGATAATCATGGCAGCCATTCCTTTCGGGCTGGTGGGCGCGGTTATCGGTCATTTTGTCATGGGTTTCCCTATTACGATCATCAGCATATTCGGTATTGTGGCGCTGTCAGGCATTGTGGTAAACGATTCTCTGATCCTGATAGATTTTATCAATAACAGACTTATACAGGGGGATGATGTTCAGACTGCGGTGGTTGAGTCGGGGAAAAGCAGGTTCCGGCCGGTTATGCTGACCTCTTTCACCACGATTGCGGGACTTTTTCCGCTTCTTCTGGAAACCAGCTTCCAGGCGCAGTTTTTGATTCCAATGGCTGTAAGCATCTGTTTCGGCCTTATGGGCGCAACCCTGCTGATCCTCGTGTACGTTCCCTCGCTTTACCTGATTTTACGTGACATCACGATAAAATTTTCAAAATCGGACAGGGTCTGAGCTTCAGGAAAGCTCTCGGTCGCGGATACCAAGCAGGTAGAGCAGGCCGTCCAGTCCAACGCTTGAAATGGCGCTGTTCGCCTTTTCCCGGACAACGGGTTTGGCATTAAAGGCCACGCCAAGTCCTGCAATGGAAATCATGGGCAGATCGTTGGCACCGTCTCCAACCGCTATGGTCTGGGAGAGGGACAATCCCTCCTGCTCGGCAAGCTGTTTCAGCAGAGCCGCTTTTCTGGCGCCGTTGATGATCTCTCCTTTTACAAGTCCGGTGGCTCTGCCGTTTTTCATGTCGAGTTCGTTGGCATATACGTAATCAAGGTTGAGGCGGTCTTTAAGGTATTCTCCTGCAAACGAGAATCCCCCTGAAAGAATGCCGATTTTGTATCCGAGCTTTTTCAGGGTCCGGGTAACCTTTTCCGCTCCCTCGGACAAGGGAAGCTTTTTTGCCAAGGAGTCGATTTTTTCCTGTTGCAGTCCTTCAAGCAGTGGCACCCGCTGTGTGAACCCTTCGTCAAAGTCCATCTTCCCTTCCATGGCAAGCCTGGTGATTTCCGAGACCTCATCTGCCACACCTGCAAGCGCTGCAAGTTCGTTGATTACTTCAGCACGGATCAGGGTGGAATCCATATCAAATACCACCAGTTTCCGATTGGTCCGATAGATGTCATCCACCTGGAAGCTGATGTCCACACCGGAATTTTTGGCCACCTGCATCAGGTCTCCGGGTAAATCCCTGGAAACAGGCTTTTTACCGCTGGCGCTGAACTGGATGCTGGACATGTGGTCGGAACGGGGTGATTGTAGCGGTATCCTGTCGGAAAGCCTGATTATGTTGTCTATGTTCATGTGATGAGATGACAGTGCGTGTGTCACCTTTGATACATGAAAGGCTGTAATGCGTCTGCCCAGAAGAGTTATTGTGAGGCGTTCCTTTTCGGATTCACAGTTAAGGGCCTCGTACTGTTCCGGGTCCACGGCGGAAAAGGAAATCTCGGTTCCGAGCTTGTGGCTTTCAAACAAAAGATCCTTGAGGATTGAGGAAGACCGGCTGGATTCCGGAATTTCCACCAGCAGGCCAAGTGAGAGATGATCAAAAATAACTGCCTGGCTTATATCCAGAATAACAGCGTTATGGATCGAAAGAATTTTTGTGAAC
>JAWLES010000240.1:0-3604 GCA_041685935.1 Desulfobacteraceae bacterium
GGTTCGGATGTTCCTTTTTTTCTCCTGGGCTCTCCGGCACTTGCCACCGGAACCGGAACCACCCTTTTGAAAGTAAATGTGGATTTGCCGTCAAACGTGATTCTTTTTTATCCCGGGATCGGAGTGTCCACCGGAGCGGTATATAAAATTTTGAATTTGAAATTGACAAGAAAAAGAAAAATTGATATAGAAGCTCTTTTGGATATCGACTGGGAAAACGGGCAGGTGAGTGTTCTTGATTACATGGGGAACGATCTGGAGCCTGCCGCCTGTACTGTTTATCCCGAACTGGAAACCGCCGGAAGACGATTTGAGCTTGCTTCGCCCGTACCTGTTTATTTGACCGGCAGCGGCTCATGTTTTTTTGCACTGTTTTCTGATTCGGACCAGGCGGAAAATTTTTTTTACCGGTTTTCGAAAAACTGGAAAAAGGATGGCGAAAGTGTGTATCTGGCCTCCGTTATCCGGTGAAATAATGAATCGGGGCGGAGTTTTCTGCTGGGGCGTCGTCAAGTGGTAAAGACACAGGGTTTTGATCCCTGCATTCAGAGGTTCGAATCCTCTCGCCCCAGCCAAATCATGACTATTTGCAATCGAGATGCATTATGGAAGGATTATCAATTTTTGCGGGTGGATCAAACCCGGTTATTGCGGAAAGGATCTCGGAATATCTTTCAAAACCTCTTGGGAAACTGAAAGCGGATTCGTTCAGTGACGGGGAAATTCAGGTTGAAATTCAGGAAAACGTGAGAAAGCAGGAAGTCTTTGTTATTCAGTCAACCTGCAATCCCGTCAACCGGAACCTGATGGAGCTGTTGCTGTTGATTGATGCATTCAGGCGGTCTTCTGCCAGCCGGATTAATGCGGTCATACCGTATTACGGTTATGCGCGCCAGGATAAAAAGGTTGAGCCGAGGGTGCCAATCAGTGCGAAACTCGTGGCTGATTTGCTGACCAACACCGGTGTCAGCCGGGTCATCACCCTGGATCTTCATGCCGGCCAGATACAGGGATTTTTCGATATACCGGTGGACAATCTGTACGCGGCACCAGTCATAATAGAGGATCTTCGAACCAAATTCACCGAGGATGTTGTGGTGGTTTCCCCTGATGCAGGGGGGGTAGAGCGGGCCAGAGCTTTTGCCAAGCGCCTTCATGCCAGCCTTGCAATTGTGGATAAACGGAGAAGCGCACCCAATCAGGCAAAGGCAATGGCCATTATCGGGGATGTGAAAGACAAGGTTGCCATTGTTCTGGATGATATGGTGGATACAGCCGGAACCCTGACCGAAGCTGCAAGTGTTTTAAAAGACAAGGGAGCCAGGGAGGTTCATGCCTACTGCACCCATCCGGTACTCTCCGGACCTGCGGTGGACAGAATTGAGAACTCATCCCTTTCCACGCTTGTGGCCACGGATACCATTCCGCTTTCGGAAAAAGCGGAAAAATGTGATAAAATAAAGACACTCTCTGTTGCAAAATTGATCGGAGAGGCGATTATTCGAAGTTACCGGGGTGATTCGGTAAATTCACTTTTTGTATAAAACACCTGTGAGGTCATCAGCTGCATTAATCAAAATGCGGCCATGGAGGATAAAACGTTGGAATTAATAGATTTAAAAGCTAAAAAGAGAAACGAAAAAGGAAAGAGTGAGGTTCGGTCTTTAAGAAAGCAGAAGAGCGTTCCCGGTATCGTTTACGGTCCTAAAATGGATCCCTTGATGTTGTCCGTGGATATGCCTGATCTTGACAAAATCGTCAGAGAAAACGGATATTCAGGCGTCTTTTTGAAGCTTTCAGTTGACGGAGACAGCAAAAAGGCAAGAACGGTTATGCTCAAAGAGGTCCAGATGGACACTTTTGCCATTGACTATTTTCATGTGGATTTTCAGGAAATAGATATGGATACCGAACTGACCGTTACCGTGCCTGTGGAAACAGTCGGTGAATGCAAAGGGGTTACGGAAGAAGGCGGTTTCCTCCAGGTGGTCCGGCGTGAGCTCGATGTAATCTGTAAGCCGTCTGATACGCCTGACGTCATTGAAATCGACATTTCCGGCCTTGAGATCGGAGATTCCGTTCATGTGGATGAAATCGATCTCGGTGAAAATGTTCAGATTCCGTTTGAAACAAACTTTACAGTTCTAACGGTTGTGCCTCCTGAGGCGGAAGAGCCTGAAGAGGAAGAAGGGCTTGAGGAAGGCGAGGAAGCCGAAGCAGGCGAAGAGACCGAGGCGGCGGAAACGGACGAGGCTGAAGAAGACTCCTCTGAATAGAATAGCGCTCTGGAGCACGGAAAGTTACAATGACCATAGATCCCGTTTATATGGTGGCGGGCCTGGGAAACCCCGGAAAGAAATATTTCAGGACCCGCCACAACGTGGGATTCATGGTTGCGGATCGACTCGCCGAAGAGTGTGGTGCCGTATACACCCAATCCAGATACAATGCCGAGTTTGTTAAAACCGTCATTGAAGGGCGCAGGTTGTTCATTGTCAAGCCCTTATCGTATATGAACAGAAGCGG
Organism: Desulfobacteraceae bacterium; assembly: GCA_041685935.1. Lineage (GTDB taxonomy): Bacteria > Desulfobacterota > Desulfobacteria > Desulfobacterales > Desulfobacteraceae > JAIPEK01. Next base: position 2,527 of record JAWLES010000240.1, read on the forward strand.
CATACCGATAGCAAGTCTTGCAGCCTATTTTAAGATTGATCCATCCTGCCTTATAGTTGTTCATGATGATCTGGATCTTCCCTTCGGCCGGATACGGATCTCCAAAGGCAGAGGGCACGGGGGGCACAACGGCATAAGATCGATCGTGGAACACTTGGGTACCCGGGATTTCTGCAGGCTGCGGATCGGTGTAGGGCATCCCGGAGAGTCCTCTGATGTAACCGGCCATGTGCTGGGCCGTTTTTCCGGGGCCGAGGCTGTTGAGCTTGATGAAATTATCCAAAAATGCGTTGAAGCATGTATTGATGTCATGAAAATCGGCCCTGCCGCAGCGATGAACGTCCATAACCAGCAAGTCTGATAACACACACTCTTTTTTTATCTGAAAATTATTCCCCCTCCCTTTTTTCAGCTTTGAATGTCAGTTGCTGTTATCCTTCTGTGCCATAATCGAAGCTGTGATGATCACCACCCCGCCCGCCATTGTCCGGATGCCCGGCACCTCCCCGAGCAGAAAAAACGCGAATACGATCCCCCATACAGGTTCAAGTCCGGTAATGATGCTTGCAGCCCCGGCTTTTATGTATACAAGGGACCGGATAAAAAGAGTGTGTGCAAGCCCGGTGCAGAAAACCCCCAGAAGCAGTAACAGCAGAATCTCTCTGCCTGAAGGATCGGGTCGGTCCATCAGGAGTGCCGGGACCAGAAGGAACAGGCAGGCGAATAAGTTCTGGTAAAATGCAGTTGAAACCGCGCTGGTCCGGACCACGTTCCGCCTGTTCAGCAGAGTCAGAAGTGCAAATGTGAATCCGGCAAGAATACCGGTTGCAACCCCTTTTGTCATGTGATTGGAAATGTCGAATTCTGGGATCACAAGCAGGGTTCCGACAATGACCAGGAGCGCTGCGCCAATATCCTTTAAAAGAAGCTTTTCTTTAAAGAAAAAAGGCTCCATCAAAGTGGTGAACATGGGAAAGGTGGAAAACGAGATCAGGCCGACCGCCACCGTGGAAATCTGGATGGATTGAAAAAAAAGGATCCAGTGAACAGCCAGCAAAAGGCCCTGCAGTATAAGAAA
>JAWLES010000241.1:0-3564 GCA_041685935.1 Desulfobacteraceae bacterium
GAACAGGGCGGGACAGACGAATTCGTGGAACCTGTTGTCATAGGCAATGACACCGCAGTCAGTGACGGCGACGGAATCCTTTTCTTCAACTTCAGGGCGGACCGGGCACGGGAGCTGACCCGGGCGTTCACGGAAGAGGGATTCAGCGAATTCAATGTTAAGGACAGGCCGTCTCTGTCAGGATTTGTCTCCATGACCCGGTATGACGAACATTTTGACATTCCTGCAGCATTCATGCCCCAGCACCTTGATAACATTTTCGGACAAGTTTTGAGTAGGAACGGACTCAGTCAGCTTAGGCTGGCTGAAACTGAGAAATTCGCCCATGTAACCTATTTTTTCAACGGAGGAGATGAAAATGTGTTTCCGAAAGAGGAGCACATCCTGATTCCATCCCCCAGGGACGTGGCCACCTATGATCTTAAGCCTGAAATGAGCGCCCTTGAGATTGCACAAACAGCAGTACGGCAAATTGAGTCAGGCAGGTTCGATTTTCTGGTGATCAACTTTGCCAACATGGACATGGTCGGGCATACCGGGGTATTGGAAGCTGCAGTCAAGGCGTGCGAAACCGTGGACACCGCACTTGAAAAAGTGGTTCGCGCAATCTGGAAAACCGGGGGAACCGCCGTGATTACAGCGGATCACGGGAACTCGGAAAAAATGGCCGAGAGTGACGGCTCCCCGCATACCGCGCACACCCTTAACCCGGTCAATTTTATAGCAGCCGGGGAGAACTTCAGGGATATCCGTCTTAAAAACGGCATTCTCGGGGATATTGCACCCACCATCCTTGGAATGCTTCATATTGAACAACCCGAAGACATGACAGGAGAGGCTTTGTATGAATGAGATCGAAACCGTTACAGACTATGTAACCGGAAAGGAACTTCCACTTATCGGACCGGAGGGAAACCGCCAGCTTTTCGAAAAAGTCCTGGTGGAGGAAAAGGGGTACAAACCCGAAGAAATCACCGTGGACCGGCCAATTGACCTCACTGTGAACGGAGAGCCCTACGGATCGGTTGTGGACATTATCGTTACCGTGGAAAACAAGGCTGTCATGGCGGCCAGATGCATTGCAGGCTCCCTTGCCTCCTATGAACGCGAAGTGCTGGCAGCAGCCCGGCTGGTGTTCGACTACCGGATTCCCTTCTCGGTCTCCACCGACGGGGAAAGTGCCCTGGTCAGGGACACTGCCACCGGAAAACCTTACGGCGAAGGCATGGACAATGTTCCGTCAAGGCGGCAGGCACTTGAAATGATGGATACCCTTGATTTCACCCCGATTCCCGAAGAAAAAAAGGAGCGGGAGAAAATAATCTTCCGCTCCTATGACATGGTCAGGTACGAGGATGAGTGCAGGGGCTGATGATGTATGGACTACCCCTTTGACACCTCTTTTCCGCAGTGCTTGCACACGCCCGCCCTTTTTTTGATAATTTCCGCGCAGTACGGGCACTCCCTGGTGTAGTTCCGTTCATGGAGCTGTTGTATGGTGTTGTCCACACTTTCCTGCAGCACGGGCGAGGGGAAATTGTGGTTCAGAAGGTGCTCGATTGCAGTGTAATCGGCAAGCTCCGCCACCATTTCGGACGCTTTCAGCCTAACCTTGGGCGGATACGCGGAATCCAGCAGCACCTTGAGGATTTCATCCCAGTCTTTTGAGATATACAGATCCGTCAGAAGTGAAAATCCCTGCTTAAGAGCCTCTTTTCTTGCTTCACGCTCCATTAGTTCCGCATCATCCAGTTTCTGGCCCTTGGCCCCCTGCGGGCTGAAGACGGGCATATAGTCGAAATTTTCCTTTCCCGGCTCCTGGATGCACCTGTAGGATGCGGTATACTCCATGGTTTCCTGGATATTGTCCCAGCCTTCCTTGTATGACCTGCATTCATCGTTAAAGCAGACAAACAGATAGGGACTTCCCCACCCGAGTCCGTCACCGAATGTAATCTGCGGCACTTCCCAGAGCGTCATCTCCTGATTGCAATGGGGGCATACCGGTTTATCCATATCCAGAAACTTCTGGAGCAGTTCTTCTTTTGTTTCAAATGTCATTATTCCTATCTCCTTTAGTGATGGTTGTACATCATAGCCACTAAAGTAAGCACAGGGAACAGTTTGTCAATCGTCTCACTCGATAACCGCAAGTACGTCCTCCTTGGCCACGGAATCCCCGCTTGCGCAATTCACTGACTTGATCCTGCCGGACTTGGGAGCAGGCAGCGAATTTTCCATCTTCATGGCCTCGATGACAACAACCGTGTCCCCTTCGTTGACCTCGTCTCCCACGTTCTTTTCATACTTGATCACAATGCCGGGCATGGGCGCCTTTACCGGCGTGCCGTCCCCTGCGGCCGCAGCTTTTGCAGGTGCGGGATCAGCCGCCTTGGAAGGCTCTTTTGCTGCCGGTTCAGCCTTCTTTTGTTCAGGCGCGGCAGATTTTTCCCTGCCCGGAGCCGGGGGCGGGGGCGGTACTTTTGTTCCGGCCTGCTGTTTCGGCCGGGGCTGCGTCTGGGCCTGCGGCTGGGGGGCAGCCTGCTGCTGCGGCTGGGCATATGCGATCACAGGAGCCCCGCCGATCTCGTCCACGCCCACTTCAAAACACTCATCTTCCACAAACACGTTGAATTTTCTCAGATACTCGCTCTTTTCCGGCATCTCCGAGGTATCCCTGCTTTCCACAAGTTTGCCCGCCCTGGCTTTTCTGACAAGCTCCTCCTCTTTTTTAGCGTCCTCCAGCGTGGTGGGCAGGCACTCTTTCGGCACCTCTTCCAGGCCGTACTTTCTTTTGAGAAACTTCTTGCCGGTGACGGGAAAGAGCGTATACACCAGAAGGTCGTCATCATCAACTGCAAGGTCCCCGATCTCCTCTTTTGCCTTTTCCAGCTCCGGCTCCAGCACTTCAGCCGGCCTGCAGGTGATCGGTTTTTCTCCCCGCTCGTACCCCTTGAGCGCCTTTTTCTGCACTTCAGGGTCCACGCCGGTGGGGGTTTTGCCGTAAAGCCCGTAGCAGAGATCCTTTACCTGGGCGGTCACCATCTTGTACCGCTCCTCTTCGGTATCGAACAGGACGTTGTTCACAGTCTGGATGCCCACGATCTGGCTGGTCGGAGTCACAAGGGGCACCTGGCCCAGCTCTTTTCTCACCCTTGGAAGCTCTTTGTACACCTGTTCGATTTTGTCCAGGGCATCCATTTCTCTGAGCTGGTTCACCAGGTTGGAAAGCATTCCCCCGGGTGTCTGGTGGAGAAGCACGTTTGTGTCAATCACAGACACCTTGGTATCATCCAGAAGATGCTTGTACTTGGGCATGATATCCCTTTCAAGCGTCCGGTTGATGTCAGCCAGGGCTTCCACATCGAAACCCGTATCCCGGTTCGTTCCCAGAAGCGACATCACCAGTGGTTCCACCGCCGGATGGGAGGTCCGGTACGCGTAAGGCGAAAGACAGGTGTCAATGATGTCCACCCCTGCCTCCACAGCCTTCATGTGGGTCATGGACGCCATGCCGGACGTAAAGTGGCTGTGCAGGTGGATCGGTTTGGACACGTTCTCCTT
>JAWLES010000242.1:0-3540 GCA_041685935.1 Desulfobacteraceae bacterium
CCCTCACCCTCACCCTCAGCCTTTTGTTCCTGCGGTTGGATCGGGCAGTTTCCGCCTTCTGCCTCCCATTGGTGAACAAGGATCCGGTCATGGATATCCCTGTGGTATACATCCTGTACCGCGTTTTCAAAGGAGGTTCTCATTTCTTTCAAGGCCACGCGGTCCTGGGGACGGCTGGGGCCGGCAAGGCATGGTGCCACACGGCCCAGGTCGAGATGAAGGGTGTCTGAATATACCGGGTTTGCGTCATCGGTGCGGAACAGGTTCTGGGCCCGGCAGAATTCGGACACAAGATCCACGGTTTCCGCGGAACGGCCGGTGAGTTCCAGGTATTCCAGGGTTCTTTCATCCACGGGAAAAAACGAGGCCGTGGCCCCGTATTCCGGGGCCATATTGGAAACAGTCGCCCGGTCCGGCAAAGAAAGGGTATTGGTTCCCTTGCCGTAGAATTCAACGAACTTGCCCACTACATCTTTCTCTCTTAGCATGCTTGTCAGCGTGAGCACGAGATCGGTGGCGGTAACTTCCGGGGGCAGCTCTCCTGTCAGCTCAACCCCGAAAACTTCGGGGCAGAGCATGTAATACGGCCGGCCCAGCATCACGGCCTCGGCCTCGATGCCGCCCACTCCCCAGCCGAGCACGCCGATGCAGTTGATCATGGTGGTATGTGAATCCAGACCCACAAGAGTATCCGGGAATACCAGGGTTTCGCCGTTCTCTTGCTTTTTGAACACCACACTTGCCAGATACTCGAGATTCACCTGATGGCAGATTCCCGTGGCAAGGGGGATGACGTTAAACCGTTCCAGGTTATCCTGGCCCCAGCGCAGAAATTCGTATCTCTCCCGGTTTCTGTAAAACTCCTTTTCCGCATTGTACCCGAAAGAAAGGCAGCTTCCGAAACTGTCCACCTGGACCGAATGATCGATCACAAGATCCACAGGGACATGCGGGTTGACAACTTCGGGGTCGGCGGATACCTTTTGCACCGCGTCCCGCATGGCCGCCGTATCCGCCACCGCAGGCACCCCTGTGAAATCCTGCATCAGAATCCTGGCCGGCATGAACGGCATCTCCCGGCGCGGCCCTTTTCCTTTGCCGGCAGCTGCCACCGACTTGAAAAGAGAATCCGGAAGATTCAAAAGTTCCGCATGCCGGGCCATATTTTCCAGAAGAATCCGGATACTGAACGGCAATGTATCCAAATCGATATTCAAAGATCCGGCAAGCCGTCTAAGATCGTAATACGTCACCGGTCCGTCACCGGTATCCAGCCGGGCTTTTAAATTCATGGTCCTGCCTGCATCATTGTCCATACAACTCCCCTTTGGTTATATCTTTTCGGGCTCCGCAGTCCTCGCGGGTATCATGGAATGTGTTGATTTTTTCCGCAGGTTGTTTCCGGTTGTCATATTTTCCCGGATCTGCCGTCATCACAGGCATCCTGGGATTCGTCCATGCGGGCGTGCTCTGCGAACTCGGGAGAGGTTGTACAATAGTCCGGGTGATCAGAGAGATCGTCATAATTGATGATCCCGCCGGCCTGCTTTACCTTTTCCACCGCTGTTTCCCCTTTTTCCTTGTCCACAGGCAGGGTAGCTTCGCGCAGCAGAACAACTTCGAATCCGGCTTTTTGTGCATCCAGCGCCGTGGCTAGCACACAGACATCCAGTGCGAGACCGCCAATGAATACCCTTTTGATGCCTTTTTTTTCAAGGAAGACGGCAAGCCCGGTATTGTCAAAGGCAGAGTGCTGGTCCTTGTCCAGCCGCACCCCCTTGGTGACGACCGGTGCGGTTGCCGGGAGTTCGAGATCGGTTCTGAATGCCGCCCCGGTTGTCTCCTGGACACAATGCACCGGCCAGGGACCGCCCTGGGTGTCAAAGCTGATATGCTGGAGAGGGTGCCAGACCTTTGACGCAATGACTGTTGCGTTTTGAGATACAGCCTGCCGGATCCACCGGTTCAGGACCGGCACCACCTGTTCACCACCCTCGACGGCGAGTTTCCCGCCGGTGCAGAAATCGTTCTGGACATCCACGATTATCAGTGCGTCTGTTTTGTTCATTTCAATCGGTTGGTCTGACATATTGCCTCCTGTTCTCCGTGATTCCGGGGCTGGTCATTTCCCCTCAATTTTTTCAAGCTCCCCGTCCGGTGTTACCTGGAAGCGTTGTAGCACTCCCGCTCGATGTATAGAGATTTTCTTTTGTCAAACACTGCTTCACTTTCGTGGATCAGCTTCATCGGCCCTTCCCAGGAGCCGCAGGCGTATACCACCGGGTCTCCGAGAGTAAACGATCTCCCGCACACCGGGCACCCTGAATTCAGCGTCATCAGCATTTCCCGGTCTATGATTTTTTTATACTGTTTTTTATCGTTTTTTTCGTTCATGAGAAACTCCTTTCGATTCTGTTTCCATCCGGCCCGCCCATCTCATGCCGGGTAACTGTTTTGACGGCCTCTTCCTGGAGCCTCTCCAGTGCATCACTGGTTTCCACAGGATACTCATCAGGGGACTTGAGTTTCCGATACCGTTCGGGTAATGCATCAAGATCGGATCGGAAACGTTCCCGGACCGTCTGCAGGGGTTCGGATTTTTGCGCCCTTTCCCCTGAAGTCATCACCGGCATCAGAAGCGGTTTGCCCGAAAGGCTTTCCTGCCTGAGACCGATCACGTCTCCTTCCATTCTTTTGTTTATCGTGTTCCGGAACACCTGTTTCGGGGCTGCCAGAGATCGTTTGCCGGAACTGAGTTTCAGGGTCGAGCGGTCGTTGTAATGGACCATCTTGTAGGCCATGTCGGTATAAGGGGCATCCGCGGACACTCCCGGCCGGGTGCCGACACCGAACCCGTCTATGGCTGCGCCCCTGTCCAGGCAGTCGGCGATTGAATATTCGTCAAACCCGCCGCTGGCGAATATTTTGACATAATCGAGTCCCTGTGAATCAAACAGATTTCTTACCTGCCGGCTCAATTGAACCATGTCCCCGCTGTCCAGGCGGACGGCCTTGAGCCGGTATCCTTTTTCCGCCATTTCACGGGCCACGTCCGCTGCTTTTTCCGCACCTTTCATGGTATCATAGGTGTCTATCAAAAGAACGGTCTCGTTTTTGTAAAGATCCGCATACGCCCGGAACGAATCAAGTTCACTCTTGAACGCGGTCACGTAGGAATGGGCCATGGTACCTGAAACGGGAATCCCGTATTTATTTCCCGCCATGACATTGCTGGTGGCGTCCATGCCTGCAATCCAGCCGGACCGTGCAACGGCCATGCCGGCATCGATTCCCTGGGTCCGCCTAAGGGAAAAGTCCACCACCTGTCTTCCTTGTGCCGCGGAAACGCTCCTGGAGAACTTGGTGGCGGCAGCCACCTGGAAATTGAACCGGTTGATGATGTATGTCTCCGCCAGCTGGCCCTGGATAATCGGAGCGGTAATTTCCAGCACGGGTTCCTCTTTGAAGAAAATCCGGCCCTCGGGCATGGCGAACACATCCCCGGTGAACCGGAGCGATGAAAGATAATGGAGAAAGTCC
>JAWLES010000243.1:0-3487 GCA_041685935.1 Desulfobacteraceae bacterium
CTCCAGCATTCAACGGAGTGGGCCCGGCCCGCTTCATGGAGCCTTGTATACGCCTGAATCATATCGCTGGTGAGCCATGTATCCTCGCCATGTATTGTTCGGGTATGCGCGCAGTTCCGGACCACTTCTTCAAATGCCGTGTCCATGGAAACGGAAAAAAAATTTTTTCTGAGTCTTTTGGCAAGACTCCGGGAAACCCTAATATCCCGGGGGTATAGGATCAGCCTGGGATCAGGGGTCCACCAGAGGATAGGTTCATTATGGGCGTACCAGGGAAAGATCCCGTTCTTGTAAGCCTCTATCAGGCGTTCTGTTGAAAGGTCCCCTCCCACGCAAAGAAGGCCGTCCGACCTTGCAAGGCCGGGAGGGGGAAATTCAATTTGTTCCGACAGTCTGAAGACCGGCATTAACTTTTATAGTTGAATGTCAGCTTTTGGTTCCTGCATCCTATGGAAACCCTGCCTCCGTTTTCCAGTTTTCCAAAGAGGATTTCCTCGGAAAGAACATCTTTTATATCCGACTGGATCACCCGATGAAGCGGCCGTGCCCCGAATTTGGGGTCGTATCCCTGCTCGGCAAGGAAAGAACGGGCCTTTTTGGAATAGGTCAGCGTGATGCCCTTTTCTTTCAGCATGGCCTTGATCTCTTTCATGTTTTTATCCACGATCATTTCCATGATTTCGTGGGAAAGATGACTGAACTGTACAATGCTGTCGAGCCGGTTCCTGAATTCCGGGCTGAATGTCTTTTCAACCGCCCTGAGACCTGCTGATTCAAATGTTTCAATAGCCTTGCCGAAACCGATTTTGTTTGCGCTCATCTCCCTTGCCCCGGCATTGGAAGTCATGATGATGACCACGTTCCTGAAATCAGCTGATTTTCCGTTGTTATCCGTCAAAGTTGCATAGTCCATTACCTGGAGCAGAATGTTAAACAGGTCCATATGCGCTTTTTCGATTTCATCAAGGAGCAGAACGCAGTGCGGGTGTTTCCTGATGTTGTCGGTGAGTATCCCGCCCTGGTCGAATCCCACATATCCGGGGGGCGCACCTATGAGCCTTGATACGGTATGTTTCTCCATGTATTCGCTCATGTCGAACCGCAAAAATTCAATGCCCATATGGAAAGCCAGCTGTTTTGCCACTTCGGTCTTGCCGACACCTGTGGGTCCGGTGAACAGGAACGAACCTATGGGGCGTTCAGGGGTGGAAAGGCCGGCCCTTGAACGCTTGATCGAAGTGACAAGGGTTTCAATGGCCTGGTCCTGACCGTAGATGACTTCGAGCAGTCTTTTGCCGAGGGATTCAAGGTTCTGCCTGTCCGAGGAAGATACGCTGGACGGCGGCACTTTGGCGATCGTGGAAACGATACCTTCAATGTCTTTTTCAGTGACCATGTAATCTGCGGGTTTGTTGTTGAGCCGCAGGAAGGCTCCGGTTTCATCCATTACGTCAATGGCCTTGTCCGGCAGAAACCGGTCGTTGATATGTTTGGCTGACAGCCTGGACGTAGCCTCGATTGCCTCATCAGAATATTCGATGCCGTGATGCTGTTCGTAGTACGGCTTCAGCCCCTTGAGTATATCAATGGATTCATCCACCGTGGGTTCGCCTATTTCAATCTTTTCAAACCGCCTGGAAAATGCCCGGTCTTTTTCAAAGTAGTTTTTGAACTCTTCATATGTGGTCGTGCCGATGCATTTGATTTCTCCCTGGGAAAGTGCGGGTTTCAAAATGTTGGACGCGTCCATGGAGCCGTTGGATGTTGCGCCCGCACCAACCACCGTGTGGATCTCGTCTATGATCAGTAGTGAATTCTCTTTTTCCTTGAGTGAATTGATCACATCTTTGAGCCTTTGTTCAAAATCCCCGCGGTACTTGGTCCCGGCAAGAAGCGATCCCATGTCCAGAGAATAGAGTTCACACTTCTCAAGAAGGTCGGGTACTTCCTTGTTGTGGATTTTAAGGGACAGGCCTTCTGCGATGGCGGTTTTGCCCACGCCCGGGTCTCCCACAAGTATGGGGTTGTTTTTCCTCCGCCTGCAGAGAACCTGCATGATCCGGCGGGTCTCTCTTTCCCTTCCGATGAGAGGGTCGATTTTGTTATCCCGGGCCCGCTGAAGAAGGTCCGTGGTGAACAGAGCCAGAGGATCCTTGCTCTGTTTTTTGGGATGGGCTTTGGGGGTCTGCTGGAACCCCTTGGGCTTTTCATCCTCGGGTTCAGGGGATGCCGCCCTGGTTTCCTCGTGGTGAGAAATGTACCGCAGTACATCAATACGCTCCAGGCCTTCGGATTCGAGATAGTACGCCGCATGGGAATCCTTTTCCTGGAAAATCGAGGCCAGGATGTCACCCAGGTTGACTTCGGCTTTTTCCGCCGACCTTGCCTGGTTAATAGCCCTCTGGATCATTCGTTGAAAACCGATTGTCTGTTGAAGAACATACTCTTCTTCACTGTCAATCTTGGTCATTTTGCTGTTGAAGAACTCTTCTAGATGTGCTTTTATCTTAACCGGATCCGCTCCGCAGTTTTCAATTATCTGTGAACCTGAGTTGTGGTTTAGAATCGCATAGAGAACATGTTCGACACAGACATATTCATGCCTTCTCTTCTTTGCCTCTCTGACCGCATAGCCGAGGGTTGTACTCAGTTCCTTGCTTATCATGTGCTACTCCTTCTCCATAGTACTTTTCAGGGGGTAGCCGTGTTCTCTTGCCAGTTTATGTACGGTATCCACCTTTGTTTCGGCGATTTCACGCGTATATGTTCCGCAAAGACCTCTACCTTCCCTGTGTACATTAAGCATTATTTCAGTTGCTTTTTCAAGTGATTTTCCAAAAATCTTCATCAGAACATCCACAACAAATTCCATGGTGGTGTAATCGTCATTGTGGAGAATGACCTTATACATCGGAGGATGCGCGGCGTCCTTCTCTGATTTTGAAACAATCTCCTCTTTTGTATTAGTGTCTGTTGATGCCATAGTTTATTTACCACAACATTTTTTGTATTTTTTTCCGCTGCCGCAGGGGCACGGATCATTTCTTCCTATTTTGGGCTGCTTCCTTGTTACAGGCTCTTTTACCGATGAATCATCAGAATGGGAAAACGTCAGATTCTGTTCTTTGGGCCTGTTCATCTCAACCACAGGCTCGGTTGTTTTGATCTGGATCTTGAAAAGAAGCTGGACAGTCTCTTCCTTTATTCTCCAGATCATGTCTTCAAACATTTCCAGCCCCTCTTTTTTATAAATCCTGATGGGGTCCTGCTGTCCGTATCCCCTCAGTCCTATACCCTCTTTGAGGTGGTCCATGTTGAGAAGGTGGTCCTTCCACAGGGAATCCACCGTCTGCAGAAAAACAAAACGCTCAAGTTCTCTGAAGTCTTCACTTCCGATTAAAGCCTCTTTGTCAGAATAGGCTTTTTTCGCTTTTTCACAGATATGCTCGACCAGCCTGTCCTTGTCTTTTTCATCGTCGCTGAGAAA
>JAWLES010000244.1:0-3467 GCA_041685935.1 Desulfobacteraceae bacterium
AGAGAGTGAAGGCAAATATCCTGCCCCTTGTGATCGAAGGTACAAGCAGGGCGCTTCCCAAGCATGCGCTTCACCTCACCGGAAAAAAAGAGATGCACATCAAGGTGCTGGATGAAATACCGTACAATGATATTGCCCGAAAATCTCCAGAGGAGGCTGCGGAGTATGTCAGGGGGATTATCCGGGAAAACATGGCAGGGGTGGCATAATGCCGGAGCAACGCGTCAGCGGTTTTTTCTTTCTGTTCCCGGCCTATCTGATATGGGGGCTGAGCCCGGTATTCTGGAAGTCCCTTTCACATGTGGCATCGTTTGAGCTTCTGCTGCACAGGACCATATGGTCGTTCCTGTTTTTAACGGTGATCGTGCTTTCCCAGGGACGGGGCCATGAAATCAGGGAGATATTCAGTTCATCCGGTTCCGTTGTAAAGCTTGCAGGGACTGCAATGATCCTCGGGCTTAACTGGTATCTTTTTATCTGGGCGGTGAACCATGATCAGGTGCTCCAGACGAGCCTGGGGTATTATATCAACCCGCTTCTTATGGTGCTTCTGGGCATGCTTTTCTTCAAAGAGCGGCTGAGAAAACTTCAGATAGCGGCACTCCTGATTGCGGCAGGCGCAGTAACCTACTATGCGGTAAGCCTCGGCAGGTTCCCCTGGATCGCCCTTGCCATTGCATTCACATTCGGGATTTACGGGCTGGTTCACAAGATGACCCGCGTGGATGCACTGCCCGGCCTTCTGGTGGAAACCCTGATGATGTCGGTGCCCTCTGCAGCATACCTGGCTTTTCTTTTTTCCGGCGGAGAGGGAGCTGTTTTCAGAATCGGATTCACAACGGATCTTCTCCTTTCCGGCACCTGCCTTGTTACGGCGCTTCCCCTGCTTTTGTTCACCACGGGCGCACGCAGGTCCCCGCTGACCACCGTGGGGTTCATGCAGTACATCGCACCCTCGTGTTCTTTCCTTCTGGCTGTCTTTGTCTACAGGGAGCCTTTTTCCGTTGACAAGCTTTTAACATTTATCTGCATCTGGACCGCTCTTTCCCTGTATACCGCCGACTCGATCTTTTATCATTCAAGGCGTTTTTCACGTGCAGGGAATTTCAGGATAAAAAACAGAGTGATTACAGGAATAAAAGAGGTAAAGAACAAAACCGGTTCCAGGCCGTAAATGTCGGCAAGCTTTCCGATCAGGGGGGACAGCGCTCCTCCGAGGCCGTAGGCGAACCCCATCATCAGGCTGGACACCATGGAGCGGCTTTTGGGAGCCAGTTCCTGTGCCATGGCCACTCCCAGAGGCATGGTGGCCAGAACGCAGAATCCAGCCAGAAAAGATCCTGCATACACATAATATCCCGGAAGGTATAGGTACAGAATAAGTGCAGGCACCATGAGCGCATGGGTGGTGAAGAAAATTTTTCTGAACCCGATGCGGTCGGAAATGAACCCGGCAATAAGGCCGCTCATGGTTCCCGCAATGATGAAAATCGCCACAATCATTCCCACGGAGACGAGCGGATGTCCCTGCTCGGTGAGGTAAACCGGCATGAAAGTGATGAACGTCTGGCCGGTCACCGCCCGCAGGAACATGACCACCCATATGAATAGTACGGGTTTCCACACATCCCCGAGCATTTCTTTCATGGACCCGAAAAAGCCGGAACTTTTAAGGTTTTCACTCACCGGCACAGGCACGAACTTGAGGCACAGAATAAACGAAACAAGGCCGATAACCATTGTATACGGCATCTGTTCAAGACCGAAACGGCTTACGTACCAGGAGATGAATACCGGCCCGAGCCCGAATGCAAACGTTCCTCCGGTGTTGTAGATGGAAAGGGCGAACCCGGTCCTGCCGCCGCTGTAAAGGGGAACCATGCCGGTGGCCGAAGGATGGAACATGGACGAGCCTATGGAGCCCAGGGACAGAAAAAGAATCAGTATGTAAAAGTTGGGTGCGATTCCTGAAAAGGGGATGAATAAAAACGTGAGCATGAGTCCGGCAAGGATAAAGACCCGGCTCTGGTAGCGGTCGGCCCAGTAGCCCACAACCGGCTGAACGATAAATGAGAGCAGCCTGACGATACCGGTCATGAGCCCCACCTGGGCCATGGACAGGGAGAGCTTGTCCACGAAAACCGGTATCAGCGGAGTGACAAAGGAGGAGTAGAAGTCTCCTGTGAAATGAACAAGTGTGAGTGAGGAAATGATCAGGTAATTCATATGCCTAGTTTTTTATGCTGTGAATGGGTGCCGGGATTCTGCCTCCGTGTTTGACAAACCGGTCCGTGAGCGTGTGGTTGGGTACATTGATGATTCCGGACTCTCCCAGGAGCCCGCCGAAGTAGACACGTTCGCCTGCTGTTTTGCCGGGTACCGGAATCAGCCGGGTCGCTGTTGTTTTGTTGTTGATCATGCCGATGGCCATTTCATCGGCAATGATTCCGGCAAGGCACTCTCTTGTGATATCTCCGGGTACCGCCACCATGTCAAGGCCGACAGAGCATACGCAGGTCATGGCCTCGAGCTTTTCAACGGAGAGGTATCCTTTGTCAACGGCTTCGGCAATGTTCAAATCTTCGCTCACAGGAATGAATGCCCCGCTGAGGCCGCCCACATGACTGCTTGCAAAGGCCCCCCCTTTTTTAACTGCGTCGTTGAGCATGGCAAGGGCGGCGGTGGAGCCGGGAACTCCGATGCTGGTAAGCCCGAGAGACTGGAAGATCTCCCCGATGCTGTCCCCGACAGTGGGTGTCGGGGCCAAAGAAAGGTCCACCACCCCGAACCTGATACCGAGTTTTTCCGCAACTTCACGCCCGATGAGCTCACCAACCCTGGTAACCTTGCATGATGTTTTTTTGATGATTTCTGCGATTTTGCCCAGCGGAAGCATTTGATCGTTTTCAACGGCCCGGTCCACGGCCTTTTTTACAACTCCCGGGCCGGAAACCCCCACATTGATCACCGCGTCCGAAACTCCCGGACCGAGGCAGGCGCCGGCCATGAAGGGCATGTCCTGGGGGATGTTGGAGAACACGCACAGCTTGGCGCACCCGATGCCGTCATCCCGGGCAGTGAGCCCGGCGGTTTTTTTTATGGCGTCAGCCATGGCCAGCACGGCGTCCATATTGATGCCTGCGGTGGTGGTGGCTACATTTACAGAGGAGCAGACCCGTTCGGTTTCGGAAAGTGCATAAGGGATCGCGTCGATCAAAGCCCTGTCCCCCTTTGCCATCCCTTTTTCCACAAAAGCGGAAAAGCCGCCGATAAAATCGATGTTCACATCAGTTGCAGCCCGGTTCAGGGTATGGGCGATTTCCACCATGCCGGAAGAGCTGAAAACACCGCCCACAAGCCCCACAGGGCTTATGGAAATCCGTTTGTTAACCACATTGATGCCGTATTTTTCTCCTACTTCATTACATGTTTCCACAAGATGACCTGCGTGGGATTCAATCTTCCGC
>JAWLES010000245.1:0-3452 GCA_041685935.1 Desulfobacteraceae bacterium
ACAGGAGCGATCCTCCTGGATGGCAATGCAGGAGAGGATATCTGTAAAAAGATCCAAAAAGCCGTTGAATCGGACAATGACAGCCGGGTGATAGACATTCATGCCTGGCGGATCGGATCGGCAGAAACAGCCGCCAATGTCTCTCTCACGACTGCGGGCAACCGGACTGCGGAAGAATACCGGGCCAGGCTGCATCAGAGCCTGAACCTGAATCATTTAAGCGTGGAGGTCCACCCGGTTACCTGGAATCAACAGTCAGAACAAGCCTGAATCCTGTAGTGCGCAGCCTGCTGGGAGCCCTGGCCCAGGCACGGTTGGCCGACCTGCAGGAGTAACCGTATTTGAACCAGCTTCCCCCTCTTTTAACTTTGGCCATGCGTTTTGTTTCCATGCAGGGGTCTACCCTTGATGCGGATTCGTATCTCCTGTGATAACTGTCCCTGCACCACTCCCATACATTGCCGTGCATATCGTAAAGGCCCCAGGGATTCGGAGAAAAACTTTTCACCGGAGCAGGCGAATCCTTTTCCAGCCCGATTGACTGATAGTAAGAAACACACCTGTCCTCGCGGAGAGAATTGTTTGCAAACATGGCCTTACTGCATTCTATGCTGTCTCCCCAGCTGTAGGCCGTGGTTGTACCGGCCCTGCATGCGTATTCCCATTCCGCTTCGGTTGGGAGCCGGTAAGTTCCCTGGTCAAGCCTGTTCAGTTTTTCCACATATTTCTTTGCATCATACCAGGAAACTTCTGTCACAGGCATATCAGGAGCACCTTTCCGGGCTCCGAAAAACTTCTTACGCATAAGTTCCCACCACTGCCCAAGCGTCACTTCAGTGGTCTGCATGTAAAAAGGCTGCCGGATAACCACTTCATGCCGAACTTCAAACTCGCTCCTGTGTTCTTCGTCAGGAGGGCTGCCCATCATGAATTTTCCCGGTTTTATCAACACGAACTCCATGCCCAGAGAATTGGTGACCTTTTCTTCGAGAACCTCGGAAGAAAGGGACTGAAAGGGGGCAATCAAAACCGGAGCCGTTACAAAAAACCAAAATAAAAGCGCTGCCCTCATGCAGGTGAAAATCGGTTTCATGAAGCCTCCTTTTTAACTGTGCAATATCTTTAACTGTGCAATATCGACCTGCTCCCTTATTAATGCGGGCTGTTGTCTAAGAAGAAGAGGGAGAGGATCCGGACTTTTAAGTATGTATACCGGTGTATCACGAAGGGTGAATTTTTTCAATTCCGCCCTGAAAAAATTCACCTTTGAAAGTGGAATCAGTATTTCGTCAACTCGATTGTCTCATGGTTCGGGCAATGACTTTTAACAGGTCTTCGTTTGTACAGGGCTTGGACAGTACCGCATCGAACTCTCCCTGCAAAAGCCAGGGGGTGCCCGACATTCCCACAACAGGTACATGCAGCTGCTTTTCAGTTTTCACATACTCCAGTATCTGAGTTCCTGATATACCGGGCATTTTAATATCCGTGATCACAAGGCGGTATCGGTTTGTGTTCAGTTTTTCCATCGCTTCATGCCCACTGTTTGCAAGATCAGTCACATATCCTTTCCGGGTAAAAATCAGGGAAAGCATTTTTAAAACCGCCTGATCATCGTCGACAACCAGAATATCAGCCTTGCCTGAACCGGGCATTTTTGCATCCTTTGTTTTTTTTTATAAAAATGTTCGGTCACACGTATACCAGAAACAACAAAAATACAACACAAAAAAATACCTGGAAATCACCCGTTTTTTACCATAATGCCCGGAAAAAACCCGGGAGTATATTTTCTCAAGGGTTTATGATGGCTATCTTTTATGATTTTTCCGCCACTGCCCGGGGCTGATGTACTTGTCACCAAGAGACCAGATTCCCAGCCCCTTTTTTCTTGCATAAGATTCCGCCCTTTTATAACCTGCTCTTTTAAGGTCTTGCGGCGGCTTTCCCTTGTACACCTCTGCAAGCCCGGCCCGCAGAAGCGCAATGTTTATGTTTTCGCCATCAACAAAAACCTCTGCGAGCTGCCGGTTGTAACCGCCGGTTCCGTAAGTTTTAAGCCTTACATTCCGCCCTGCCGCCCGTTTTTTCAAAAAATCAGCCGCTTTTCCGCAAAACGGCTGGGCCGGTGTATCCCCGCGTCCGCATTCCGGGGTATCAATGCCCACAAGCCGGACCATCAGTTCAAGCCCGTAACCCCGGACTTTCATGGAATCGCCGTCATATACTTTTAAAACAGTAAAGCCTCTAGCATCTTCAGGGACCGTGCCCTCCCCGGGAAGGCCGGTTTCCTTGACCGTTTCAAGCCTGTCTTCAGGAACTGGAGGCGCAATATTGGAATAGTGTTTGACACCGTTTTGGTCTGTCCAGGTATAGATCTTTGCATGGAGAGACAGGGGGCAAAAAAGAAAAAACAGCAGGGGGAGCAGAAAACACCCCCCTTTGAAAAGCCGCACGGCTGCGATCTTCCCGCCGTGCCGGCCGAGAATTCCCGCAATCGCAGACCCCGCTTCACGGGATCTCATGGCCTTCTTTTCTCAAAAGGTCCCTGTACCAGCAGGAAAACTCAAACATCCCCCTTGCCTTTTCATCGTCATTGACCATACCGAGACACACCTCGAGCGCTCCCTGTGAATAGGAATTGGAATACTCTTCATGCGGCACCTCGGCCAGGAAATCCCGGATCAGGGTCTTGGTGGTCCGCTTGGTTCTGTCACGCCTTATATCGATGGGGTCCTTGGGTTCCTGGAAAGGATCCCATCTTTCATAACCCTTTTTGAGAATCTGTTTCTGCCCCCGTTTACCCATGGCATCAAAAATGGCTTTTTTTTTGGCCTCGACTTCCTCGTCTGTAAATTTATCAGTCATTTTTGTTCTGTTCCACCCCGAAATAGGCTTCGTTAAAATCGGTGATCAACGCCATGGAAACCGGTATCAGCATTTCATGCATTTTCACATGCTTGGATTTGATATCACGCAGCATTTCAGCGGTGATATACTGAAGCTGGGTGTTGATCTTGTCCATATTCACGGTGGGGTACTTTTCCCCTTCCTTGAAGTTGGTCCGGCCGCAGATATGACTCATACCCGCACTGGACGTGGGAATTCCGTAAAGCCGGCAGGTTATCGGCCTGACATCATACATCAGGCACAAGTCATCCTCCCCCAGAAGCGGACACCTGACACGCTCGGCTCCGGCCTTTGCCAGAAGCTCGACCTCGTTTTTACCCTCTTTTGATTCCCTGTAAATATCACGCTTTATCTTGTACAGTGCCCGGTCGGTTTTTGCAGCGGTTTCAATTATCCTGTTTTTCTCTTTTCCGGCAAACCTCTCCCTGAACTTGTGATTCAGATAGGCCGCCTCTATGACGGTAATGTCAAACAAGGCATAACAGCAGTCACAACACCTTTCCCTGCAAAAAACCTCTTTGGGGTACTCCGTTTTCACTTTT
>JAWLES010000246.1:0-3443 GCA_041685935.1 Desulfobacteraceae bacterium
AGGGCGAGCGGGCTGAGCCGGATCATGCGTTCCCTTTTCAGGGAGGAGATTATTGCAGAGGAAGCTGTCATGCAGCGGGGCAACGATGCCGGTGGTGCCGGGGAATGCAATCAAACAGCAGTTGCGGGTGACGGTTATGAGTCTGAAACCGTGTTGATGGACTCGCAGGAATACCGGGCTTTCTCAGGCAACGGAGCAGGCGGCGGGAAACCGGAAAATCGATTCTTCACAAAAAAGCGTATCAGTTTCTACACAGGCGCCGGCTTTTTTGCGGTGATTCTCCTTGCGGCACTCGGGCTTTTCATACTGAACGGTCCCGGCGATAAAACTTCCCCGGCAATGATTGTTGCTCAAAAAAAGGGGGATGTGGCGATACCTTCCGAAAAGGTCCGGGATGACAGCAGCACCTCTTCGGAACCAAAGGTTGAAGAGGTGGACAAGGCCCTGGAAGCGCTCGAAAACGGCAGGTCAAAAGAGGCTGTTCACCTTTTTGAAAAGGCGCTTTCCCGCCGTCCCGGGATTGACAGGCAGATTTCCGAATATTATTTAAAAGCCCTGGAGGCTGTCACGGCAGAGTACTCGGATGAGCCGGGAAAAGCTGAATCATATTATTTAAAGGCGGTTCAGCTGGGACTTGACAATGTGCAAATCCGGTTTCAGCTCGGCCTTTTGTATATCAGGATGAAAGAGTTTGGCAAGGCTGTAAAGGAGTATAAAAAGGTCATTGAAGTAAATACGGAATCTCATCTGGCATTTTTCAATCTGGGGTATGCGTACGCAGGATTGAAGAATTATAAAAAGGCCGAGAATATGTATGCCCGCACGGTTGAGCTTGCTCCCCCTTATATGGATGAAGCCCTTTACAATCTTGCGGTTATGCAGTATTTCCAGCAGGAAAACACGGCAGCCGTGAATAATCTGAAAAAAGCACTTGCAGCCAACCCTGACAACAAAAAGGCAAAAAGGTATCTTGAAAAGCTTTCAGCGAAAGTCGGAGAGAAAGACGCATGATCCTTAACCGCTTTTTCCGGATTCAATTATTCTGTGTCTGTTTGCTGTGTTCTGTTTTGACCTCCGGGTGCATGTCGAATTTTCAAAAAATAGCTGACTGGGAGCATTTTCCCTGGAGTGACAAACCTGCACGATCTGCTGAAAAGGAGGCTGAAACCAATGAATTTCTGTTTCACCGAATCCGATGGCAGGGCGAGACTCTGTCCATTATTGCCAAGTGGTACACAGGAAGCATGGAGGACTGGAAACTTTTATCCAGGATCAATCCAGGCCTTGCGCCCCAGAATCTCCAGGTGGGGGAAAAGGTTAAGATTCCTGCAAACCGGGTGAAAACTTCCGTGGAGATGCCAAGGGATTTTGTCCGCACATTGGCGGCAAATTCGGGAAACTCTGAAAAGCAGGATAGCGGTAATACTGAAAAAGAGGACAAGCCGCCGGCAGACAAGGCGGAAAAAGAACCGGAGCTTTTCGGCCCGAAAGAGCTGAATGATAAATAAAAATAAAATATTGCAGCCGGAGAATTGAGTCATGTCCGGCTATGATTATGACGTTTTCGGAAAAACCCATGTCGGCAAAAGGCGGGCTGTCAACCAGGATACATTCCTCCTGGATACACGTATCGGATTGTTTCTTGTAGCTGACGGAATGGGAGGGCACAATGCGGGAGATACCGCAAGCCGTCTTGCTGCCGAGCAGCTCAGCCGGAATTTTAAAAACGGCTTTACGGATACGGCCGGTTTTCTGAAGCATGAGGCGTGCAATGAAAACTTCTCAGACCTGGCCAACACCATGCGGGTTGCTCTGGAAAGAACCAACGAGCGGGTCAGGCGCAAGGGAATGAGTGCTGCCGAGTACAAGGGAATGGGTACTACACTTGCAGCCGTCTGTTTAAACCAAAGGCGGCTGATCTGTGCCAATGTCGGAGACAGCCCGATTTTCCTGGTACAGTCGGGCCGTGTGTTTCCTCTCTTTATGCCTCATACGGTCCAGGGAGAAAAAAATTCGGCGCAAAGTCCTGACGCAGCTCGGTTTGCAGACAAATATCCAGGGGTTTTGACAAGGGCCATAGGCGGCAACGACACTGTGGAGCCCTACATCTGCGAAATTCCTGTCTGCAAAGGAGATGGGATTGTTTTGTGTACGGACGGGCTGTCCAAAAAGGTGACTGGTGATGAAATTGCACAAGCCGTGCAGAGATATTCCGCAAAAAAGGCGTGTTCCGCTTTGATGGATATGGCAAACGCGCGCGGGGGAGATGACAATATCACCGTGGTTGTGCTGAAAATTGAAGAGAGAAGGTTGCCACTACCTGTAATAATAAAACGGTTTTTTCCGTTTAAAGGGAGACTGAAAACCGATAAATAAATGGGATTATGAATTATGATTACGCTATTGCTTGAGTTCGAAGGGGAAGTACAAAAGCAGGTTACGCTGAAAAAGGGGCAGGGAGTGACTGTCGGACGGAAACCCGGAAATGATATCATGATCGACAATGCCACTGTTTCCGGCAAACATGCGGAAATCCAGTACCTTGAAAAAGGCCTGCTCCTAACGGACCTGGACAGCAAGAACGGCACGCTGGTGAATCAGACCCGGATCAATGATGCTCACTGGCTGCAAAAGGGGGATGTGGTAACCATCAGCCGACACAGGATCATTGTCCCTGAAGACCGGAAACACAGATCCGAGCCCGTGGAGGTTGACTCTGATACTGACAAAACAATCATACTCGATACAAAAACCTACAATTCCATGTTAAAAAAGAAGTCTTCAGACAAGTCTGAAGAGGTGGGCGCCCATGAAGTTCCCCAGGGAATTTTGTATTATATTTCAGGGGGAAGCGGAGAAGTGCTGCTGGACAGGAATATTGTAAAGGTGGGCAAAGATTCTGAAAATGATATTGTTGTGAAAGCTTTTACCATTGGAGAAACCGCTTTTACCATTGCAAGAAGGCCTGACGGATACTACCTGAATTATATTAAAAGCTTTTCCAAACCGAAAGTGAACGGCAGAAAGGTTACAAGTTCGGTGAAGCTGGACAACTTTGATCGGATCAAGATCGGCGGCACGGTTCTTGAGTTTCACTGCAAGGCTTCGCATCCGTATTCCATAGGGAAAAGCGGCTAGCCGCCGCCCGGCCCGTTCACACCGCTACTGCAGGTGATCGGAGAATTCCCCTAGTATGGCATTGATCGGGATGGCAAAACCAAGCCCTTCGAATTTTCTGGTGATTTTCTTGAGCGTGTTGACGCCGACCACCCGTCCCTGTTCTGTAACCAGAGGGCCGCCGCTGTTACCGGGGTATATTTTGGCGTCGGTTTTTATGAACCCCCTTTCAAATCCGGATATGACTCCCTTGCTGACCGTGTCTTTCAATCCCGCGGGAGAGCCGATGGCATAAACCGCCTTTCCCTGGTCCGGGGATTCTGCGG
>JAWLES010000247.1:0-3440 GCA_041685935.1 Desulfobacteraceae bacterium
GTGCTCGAGGACAAGCTTATTGTCCGGAAGGAGTATGAAAGGTTCTGCAAGGTTCTGGATACCAAGGTGGCAGGCCTTAACTCCCTTTTGAACGCATCACGGACGGATATGCTTAAATACATGATCTGCTTTTCCTCCATTGCCGCCAGAACCGGGAACACAGGGCAGTCGGACTATGCCGCGGCAAACGAGGTTCTGAACAAAACCATGCAGAAACTCTCTCTTGAACAACCCGGCTGCAGGTTCAAATCCATCAACTGGGGGCCGTGGGACGGCGGAATGGTGAATTCATCCCTGAAAAAAGAGTTTGAAAACAGGGGTGTGGACCTTATAGACCCTGCTTCGGGTGCTGCATGGCTGATACTGGAAATGGGCGCTGAAAACGGAAACCAGGTGGAAGTTATTGCAGGTGCGGATCTTTTTGAAAAAAGCAGACCCAAAGCCGGCCACTCACTTTCATCCGCATTCGAACTCATGGTAAACCCTGAAACCTGCCCTGTGCTCAACTCCCACATCATTGACAACAAATACGTGGTTCCGTTCGCCCTGCTCATGGAATGGAAAGCTTATGCCGCGGAAAAGAACAACCCCGGACTCCGTCTTTCCGGGATGGACCGGGTGAGACTATTAAAGGGAATATCATTTGATGATGCCGCGGCAGGTGTACAAATCAACGCCTGCACCGGCAAATGCATAAAAAGCGGCAGCACCTTTGAGACCGAAACGGCTGTCATGTCAAGCCATGGAAAAGAGACTCCGCAGACCATGAACTCGGCATGCCTGGCGATTCTGTCTGACAGGCTCCCTGAACCTCCGGTTCTGTCCACTTCCTCGTTTCTTGATCTCGAGCCCTGCTCAATGGAGATTGAACAGGTATACCAGAGTGTTCTTTTCCATGGTGACCATCTGAAAGTCATCAAATCCATAACCGGTGTAGGACCCAAAGGAATTGAAATTATCGCTTCCACCGCAGGTCCTGTTTCCTCCTGGATTGCGGATTCACGCAGGGGAAACTGGACCACTGACCCTGCACTTCTGGATGCTGCATTTCAGGCGGCTATTATCTGGACATGGGAAAGGCGGCAGCAGGTCTGCCTGCCGGCTTTCATGGAAAACTTCAGGCTCTATTCACCGCTCGCCACAGCTTCCGGCGATATCAGGATCATCTTTACTGTGAACGAAGAGACTGAACATAAAATCAGAGGATATGTGACATTCCTTGATGAACAGAACTCCATTATCGCAGGCATAACCGGTTTTGAAGCAGTGATGCACAAAGACCTTGCAGCTAAATTCAAAAAAACACCCTGCCTGATCCCAAGGGAAAAAATCCTGGCCTTTGCACAGGGCAATCCCTCTGAAGCATTTGGAGAAAAATACAGGATCTTTGACAAAGAGCGCCAAATGGCAAGACTTCCACGGCCGCCTTACTTTTTCATGGACAGGGTTACGAAAATCGATCATGAACAATGGCGAATGGAGCCGGGAGGATGGATCGAGGCGGAGTTCGACATCCCTGCGGACGGGTGGTTCTTCCGGGCGAACCGTACTGAAACCCTGCCCTTCTGCATTCTGCTTGAAATCGCTCTTCAGCCGTGCGGATGGCTTGCCGCCTGGGCAGGGTCCGCACTGACCAGTGATGAACGATTGTACTTCAGGAATCTGGGAGGCAATGCAGCTCTTTCTTCCCCGGTTCAAAGAACGGACGGTACTCTTACCATGAGATGCCGCATGACAGATGTCTCCAGCGCAGGGCATATGATAATACAGGATTTCGACATCGAAGTTTTACAGGGCACAAAACTCATTTACAAAGGCACGACCAACTTCGGTTTTTTTACTGCAAGCGCGCTTGCCAACCAGGTGGGTATTCAAAACAGCAGGATTATGGATTATGTCCATGAACCGGGCATGCAGGACAAATCCGAACCTGTTGTATTTGAAGCATGTCCGCCCCTGGCCCCTGAGGACGCTGAAACAGGAATCAATACAGGTATGCCTGCAACCGCGCTTCTGATGATCGACCGGATTGACACCTTCTCACCTGACGGGGGTATATATCAAAAAGGCTACATCAAAGCCTCCAAAACAGTTAACCCGGAGGACTGGTTTTTCAAGGCCCATTTTTATCAGGACCCGGTTTGTCCGGGCTCCCTTGGAATCGAGTCTTTTATCCAGATGATCCGGTATTTCCTGCTTGAGCAGTGGAATTATGACCCAGACCGATATCAGGTTGATCTGTCAGGGAAGAATGCGCATCAGTGGAAGTACAGGGGCCAGATCACTCCCTCCGGCAGCAGGATTACGGTTCACGCACATATCAGGGAGATATCAAGGGAAGATCCGTATGTGAATGTTGTTGCAGACGGCGCCCTGGCAGTGGACGGAATCTGTATTTATGAAATGGAAAACTTTACGGTTGCACTTTCACCGGCTTATAATTTTTCTATTCTGAACTGATTCCTGCCGGCCTCTTTTGCCTTGTACAAAAGCTGGTCAGCAGTATCCACGAAATCCTTGTCAGAAATCCGCTGCCCGGGAACCGCAGTGACCGCGCCGAGACTGACGGTTAAATAAGGGGACACGTCCGAATCCTCGTGTTCGATTTTCAAATTCTGCACCGTAATCAGGATTTTTTCTGCGATCTGCCGTGCGCCTGCCTCGTCCGTGCCCGGAAGCACCACAGCGAACTCCTCTCCCCCGTATCTGCCAACAAAATCACCGGGTCTGCCGGGAATACCGCTTATGGTTTCAGCCACCTTTTTCAGGCAGTCATCCCCTTCCAGATGCCCGTATCTGTCATTAAAAAGTTTGAAATAATCTATATCAAGCATTATAAGGGTCAAAAACTGCCTGCTTCTTCCGCATCTGCGCCACTCGTTCTTCAACACCGAATCAAACTTTCTGCGGTTGGGAACCCCTGTAAGCCCGTCAATATATGACATGGTTTCAAGCTTTTCATTAACCCTGGTCAACTCCCTGTTCAACCCTGCAAGTTTTACATTATACTGGGCAATGGATATATGCCTGTACACTGCAAAAAAACCGATGATTCCGAGACCTGCCAGGATTTTCCACAAAAGTGAATAATCAAATCCCTGCTCGTATTTAAGTGTCATCCAGCTTTGGAAAATCGATTTTTTTTCCTCACTGCTAAGGGAGTTGACCGCTTTTTCAAAAATACTGTACAGGACTGCGTCATCCTTTTTAATGCCGGTACGGAATTCGACATGATACGGAAGCTCCCCTGAAATTTTCAAGTCCACCATTTCATTGTTCTGTATAAAGTAACCGATTTTCGGGGCGGTATCCACAAGTCCGAAAAGCTCTCCGTTCTGAACCATGGAAAGTCCCTTTTCCACACTGTCGACCATTGTAAAATCAACACCCGGGTACGTCTCCCTGACATCTTCTGAAAAGTGGGAATCCCTGCTTATGCC
>JAWLES010000248.1:0-3428 GCA_041685935.1 Desulfobacteraceae bacterium
CCCATGGTCAGGGCCTGCTTAAAAGCCTGGCTGATTTCATCGGAACTCAGAGCACTGGCAGCAGACCCGGCTTCATCCCCGGAACCGGAAAAAAATTTACGCCCCTTTTCAAAGAGGTTTTCCGCATTCGCCGGGTTCACCACCCAGGCCGAAAGGGCGACTGCGCATATCAAGACAACACACTGGTATTTTTTTATTTTCCATGGAAACAACAGCATACCATCCCCCCCCGGATGAATCATGAAATTGATGCGTCCTGTTTAAAAAACCAATCCCTGTTTGTTCAACCATAGCCCTTGTGTGAAGAAAATCAAACAACAACCCGAAGTTTGATACTTCTTTACCAGTGCAGATCAATGAATGCAGGCGGAAACCATCGGATTTGCTGAGAGCGGAAAAAGGACGAAAAAAAAGCGCCTGAAAGGGTGAATGGTCCCTTTCAGGCGATTTATGAAACAAGAGACCAAAAGCAAAACCGTGTCTGAAAGCAGTTCCATCCATGAGCGCAGGTTTACGGTTTTTGCAAGCCTCTTGAAATTGTTGGCGTCCCCAAGGGAATTTGAACCCCTGTCGCCGGCGTGAAAGGCTGACGATAGGGTTTAAGGAAGATGCGGAATTGACGGGCAAATAAAAGCCCGTGGCACCCTGGAGAAAGTGGAGACTGGCAAAGCCACCTCTCCCTGCAGCGACACACAACTGCACTTCATGCCACGGGCTACTTGCCTGTCAATGGAGCATACTCTTTTTTCACAGCCGTTATTCATTAGATCCTCTTTGCCTAAAGCCTCCTGAATTGTAACCTGTATCAGGTGGAAGCGTTGGAAGTCAAAACAGACGGAGGTTAACAAGCACTTTACCCATGAGCTTTTCAAATAAGCAAAGCATAAACCGTCTATTCCGTGGAGGAGCTGGAGAAAACCCTGTCAAAAATCCGGTGCCAAGAAATTCGGGGCCGGAAAGTGGAAGGGATCATCTGCTAATGAGCTCGTTTTAGACGCTATTAAGGACATCAAAGCCGGGGCCATCGTAACAGAAATCAAGAAGCAGACAGATTTTGACGATAAAAAGGTACGGAGTATCTTGAACTGCTTGCATAAGGAAGACAAGATAAAGCGAAAGAAAGGGAATTTGTGCTGTTCGGAGTTACGGATAAGGGGGAGCTGCGGGGCCAGGACATCAACGCCAATACCATGGAAACCATTTCCGCGGAACTTAGCCGGATTGACCCTTCGGCTTTCCCGGATGTTGAAACCGTGACCCTGGAAAACGGCAAATCCGTTATCGCCCTGCGCGTTCCCGAAGGCGGCGGATTGTATACCTATGACGACCGGCCTTATATCCGCACAGGCCCGACCACACGGGTCATGCCCCGTGAGGAATACGAACGCCGGCTCATGGACAGACTCCATTCAACCCGGCGATGGGAAAACGAGCCGGTTCCGGCCCGGCCAGAGTCACAGATAGAGCCGCGGCCAGAGTTGCAGCCAGAGTCATTGCGGAGTAAGGAGATCCAGCTCCTGGCCAATAAGGGATTTTCACGGTCTGAAATTGCCAAAAATTGAGGCTGGAAAATGGTTTACATGCGTGCTAAATAAACAAGCATGACTAGTGAAAAACGAAATATTTTAAACCAACTACTTCAGGTATGGCCCTATGGCAGCGTGGCTGTCATATCCTGGCTGAAATCACAGGGGGCTTCCCAGCAGTTGGTGCATCAATACGAAAAAAGCGGATGGGTGCGGCGCGTGGGGCGTGGGGCTTATGCACGGGCCGGCGACGTAGTCGAATGGAACGGGGGGATAAATGCGGTGCAGAACCAAATGGACCTCCCAATTCATGTATCGGATAAGACAGCATTGCAAATCCAGGGCTATGCCCATTTTCTGCCCTTGGGAAAAGGCGGGACCCTTTCTCTTTTCGGGCTGCCCGGCACCCGCCTGCCGGCTTGGTTTAAGCAATGTGACTGGGGGGTGACCCTTCGGTATACCGCTGCCAGGCTTTTTTCCGGCAATAATGGTATTGGATTAACCCAAAAAGACATGGGTTCGTTTTCCATTAGGGTCTCAGCTCCGGAACGGGCGATAATGGAGTTTTTATATCTTGTACCAAAGGAAGAATCCTTTGAAGAGGCTGGTCTGTTGATGGAGGGCCTGGCCACCCTTCGGCCGAATATTGTCCGGCGCCTTCTGAAACAATGCCGTTCGGTAAAAGTAAAGCGAATATTCATGTATCTTGCAGATCAGAGCAATCATTCGTGGTTGGACAAGCTGGATACTGCCGGGATAACCCTTGGGCAGGGAAAGCGGGTGATCGTCAAAGGAGGCCATCTGGATACCAAATACAACATAACTGTTCCAAGATCCGCTGCAAAGTGGAAGGAACCGGTAAAACGGGCATGAAAGACAGTCCGTATTATAACCAGGTGCGGCTGATATTAAAGGTCATGCCGCATATAACGGCCGAACAACGCTTTGCCTTGAAGGGCGGTACGGCGATTAACCTGTTTGTGAGGGACATGCCGAGACTCTCCATTGATATTGATCTGGTATGGTTGCCGGTTGAGCCCAGAAACGCTGCCCTGGACAAGCTGAATCCGTAAACGGTCAGGAGCGAAAAAACTGACCCCGGCCGCGGGGCTTCCTTCCTGCAAAAACAGCGGACGCGGTAAAAAGCTTTTTACAGCCCCCGCGTTATAAAGAAGGGCAAGAACAAAGGCCGCATCGAGGAGAAATACCTGCGGTCAATGTCTACAAGACCAAGATCATCAACCGCAGCGGGATTACGAGGCTTTTCCCGCCGTTTGACAGCTACTTGCTTGACCAAAAGACAGTTTTTTCAGGGAAGCATAGCCGATTGCTTTGCGCAACAAGCCACTTGCTGCGCAGATTTTTTCACGGGAGAGTCCGCGTCAGACTCAGCGATGGTTCGCGAGGCAAAAAGTCCCTTCCCAGCTCTGGCCGTATGGTAGGCAAACCGGTTAAAAGGCCAGGCCGGATATGGGCGCAAATTTCAATGCCGACACACTGAGAGGCCCAAATTTGGACGATTGCAGGTGGGGCCGGGTATCCCTTTTGCAAACTCGGGGTTTAAGCAAAAATTGTTTAACGAGAAGGGATCTGAAAAAAATGAGTGATGATAAAAATAAGGATCTGATTAAAAATAGTTGTGTCAAATAATTTCCTGACAATAATTTACTGGAATTTTCGAAAAAGAAATAGGGCCGCAAAAATTCGGCTATCCCTCGGCAGTATTTCTGATTAGGAGTTACTGAGGAATGGCAGATTCAAGGTGCAGTTTTGTGGATGCCCGGGAATACTGTCCGAGCTGGCATTGTGGATTTATGATTTCCCGTTTGAAATTAATTTTGGATTTATCAGCTTCCCGACTCCTCTTTCTGAGCAAGACCGCACGCCATCTCCGATTTTTTA
>JAWLES010000249.1:0-3392 GCA_041685935.1 Desulfobacteraceae bacterium
AGTGCTTCGCGGGTAACAAAGCTTGGAGCCGAAGGGTTATTGATCCTTCCTGCAAAAAGCCCGGAGCCGGTATTCCCGTCATGTGACACCGGACTAATGCGTCTGTGGGAAAGAAAATTATAATGGACCGCAGGCCTTCCCATTGCGTATTCAAGGAAGGAAAGGGCCTGCTTTTTACTTTCGGAGCAGGTTCCTGAATCCCGCAAAAGCTGATATGCTTTCACCGTATAATACACATAGTGAGGCCCTTTTTTCCGCCCTTCGATCTTCCAGGCTGAAATCTTGTCCACGTCCGTCAAAAGTTTGGCCAAAACATCAACCGAGAAATCCAGACAGGAAAAAAAACGCTTTTCCCTGCCGTCCTGGCTGTAAATCCGTCTGCAGGGCTGGACACAACGCCCCCTGAGGCCGCTTTTTCCCCCGAACCAGGAGCTCCAGTAGCACCTGCCGGATACTCCGTAGCAAAGCGCCCCGTGTACGAACACTTCCAGATCCAGATCCTCTGGCGCGCCTGCGGCCATTTGCTTGATCTCGTCGATGGTCAGCTCCCTTGGCAGCACCACCTTTGAAAAACCTGCTTTATGGGCGGCTGGAAGGCCGGCCTCAAATGAACAGTTGCCCAGTGTGGACAGATGGAGCTCTCCTTTGAAACCGGCTTTCCTGGCAGTGGAAGCCAGAGCCGGGTCCTGGATGATCAGGGCGTCGCACGTTACATACTCTGCAATTTTCTTGAAAATCCGGTCGACTTTTTCAAGTTCGTTCTGCTTGATAAGAGAGTTAAATGCAATATAGGTTTTAACACCTCTGGAGCGGGCAAAAGCGGACAGCCGCGCAAGCTCCTCCATGCTGAAGTTGTCCGCCTCCATGCGGGCGGAAAATATTTTAAGGCCGCAGTAGATCCCGTCCGCTCCGGCTGCCACGGCAGCCAGAAATGAATCGGTATCTCCGGCAGGTGCCAGTATATCGGGCCGATTGTTTGCCATTTGAATCCTTTCGTATGATCCGTTCTGAAAATTTATTCCCTTGATAGTCTATAACAGAAAGGAACACAAGAAAAGTTTTCATGCACCTCAAATAATTCTTTTACTTTAAAATCAGCCGTATCTTCACCAGGACTTGCATGATTGGTCAAATTATGTTTTTATCCATTTATGAAAAACAGTAACCCTAATCCGAACAATCAACCGAAAAAACGCGGCGGAAAACCAAAACACATCAGGAAAATGAAACCGGGTGCTGATCAGTCCCTTAAAAACGTATTCAGCAAAATAGGTGTTCCAAAGGCCAAAACATTCCGGCCTGACCGGTTTCAGCTTGAAGCCATCGAAGCTGTTGAAGAATTTGACTGCCTTGTTGCCGCCCCAACCGGCTCGGGAAAAACCTGGATCGCTGAAAAGGTGACCGAAAAAACCGTGAATAAAGGGGGCCGGGTCTGGTACGCCACTCCGCTGAAGGCCCTTACCAATTCAATCTACAATCAGTTCAGGTCCCTTTTCGGAAACGATCAGGTTGGTATTTTAACAGGGGATATTAAAGAAAACTCTGATGCCTCCATCATAATCGGCACCACTGAGATTTTACGCAACCAGCTCTACGATGCTATGTATACCGGAGAAAACCTGGGATGCGACCTGATTATTCTTGATGAGGCCCACTATCTCGGAGATGATGAACGGGGGGTGGTCTGGGAGGAAATCCTGATCTATCTGCCCAGCAGAGTACCTTTGCTGCTTTTGAGCGCCACCATAGGCAACCCACACCAGATCTCCCAATGGCTGGAGCTGATAAGGGGCCGCACCTGCAGGGTTATCGAAGCTTCAAAAAGGCCGGTACCCCTTTTCCCAATATTCTTTCATCCCACAGGGACACTTCTGCCGCTTCTCAAAAGGGGCAAGGCAAAACTTCATCCAAAAGTGATCAGCCACCTCGAGGAAAAGCACAAGCCGAAAATGGCTCCGCCGGGGAAACTGCCCAGGTTTAACGAAGTTTTGAAGGTGATGAAAAAATTCAACCTTCTTCCGGTTATTTTTTTCCTTAAATCACGGGCTGACTGTGACCAGGCAATTAAACTGTGCACAGGCGAGATCCTTTCCAGAGATCCGGAAAGAAAAGAAAAATTGAGAAAAAGGATAGCCGAACTTGTGGAAGGCAATCCCCACCTTGCCCGGCACCACCAGCGTGAAATTCTTGAAAATACCGCAGCAGCTTCCCACCACAGCGGACATCTTCCGGCCTGGAAGGTTGTCATTGAAACCCTGATGGCCGAAGGCCTGCTTGATGCCATGTTTGCAACATCCACTGTTGCTGCCGGGGTCAATTTCCCCGCCCGCAGCGTCTGCATTCTCAACTCGGACCGATTCAACGGAACCGAGTTCGTACCGCTGACTGCAAGCGAATTCCAGCAGATGACCGGAAGGGCCGGACGGCGGGGAATGGACAACATCGGTTTCGGTATAGTACTGCCTGGAAAATTCATGGATTTAAGATATGTTGCCAAGCTGGTAAATGCTCCGCCCATTGATATCCGAAGCCAGATCAAAATCGATTTTTCCATGGTACTGAACCTGCTGTTATCCCACAGTCCCGACCAGATCCGCATGCTTCTGGACAAATCCTTTGCATCATATATGCTGACCCAGAAAGGAAAGTATGCAAAAAAGCAGTTCGGCGCGGATCTTAAATTTCTCTGGCACGATTTTCTGGCGCACATGGAATTTCTCAAGGAAGAAAACTTTGTCACCGAAGACGGCCGGCTTACGGCGGACGGCATGTGGGCGTCGAGCCTCCGTATCGACACCCCTCTCATTGTCGCGGAGAGTCTGAGGCAGGGGCTCTTTCAAAACTACACTCCACCGATTCTCGCAGGTGTCATGGCTGCATTCGTCAATGAAAAGGAATTCCGGGAAGAGGAGTTTTCAGAACGGGACATGGCCACCCAGATGCTCACCTCTCATTTTGTTCACATGCGCAAAACCCTCAAACCCTTTGCAGATAAGCTGATTAAAAGAGAATTTCATGTTCCCAGCCTGTATATTGAACCGGCGGCTGTTATCTTTTCATGGGCCAAAGGAGAGCCCTGGGAGAGCATCACGGCACGAACGGATATGGCTGAAGGGGATCTGGCCCGGCTGATTTTGAGAACCGCCGAGAATCTGCGGCAGATGGCCGGACTTCGGGAAACTTTCCCTGAAACCGCGCAGAATGCGGAAGAGGCATGCCAAATGATTCTGAGAGAACCGGTATTCACCTTTTACAAATAGACCCCCCTCCCGGATGGAACCGATCATGAAACAGCTTCACTACATACTCAAAAACCACCGGCTCATTCTTCACCTTTTGCTGGGCACCCGCCATTTAGGGGTGAACAATCAGCTGTGGGAACGGCAGGAGTC
>JAWLES010000250.1:0-3392 GCA_041685935.1 Desulfobacteraceae bacterium
GCACCACAAGGCGCCCGTTTTTTTTCAGGCAGGATCTGAAGTTTTTCATGGCTTTTTCCCGGTTCATTATGTTCCGTATGCCGAAGGCGATGAAAACCGCATCGAATGTTTCCGGTTTGAAAGGCGGCATAAGTGCGTCTCCGGCCACAAGGTTCACCGTATTTTCCGGTGTTGCGGGGCTGATCTTTTTTTTTCCTGAAAAAAGCATTTTCAGGGAAAAGTCCATTCCGGTGATCCGGCAGGCGGTTTTTTTCCTTTTCCTGATTTCAAGGGCCACGTCGCAGGTGCCGCAAGCCGCGTCCAGAAAAGATGAACCGTTCTCCACATCCCCTGCCGCAACCATTTCTTTTCTCCAGCGGATATCCTGGCCCAGGCTCAAAAGCCTGTTGAGAAAGTCATACCGCGGCGCGATGCGGTCGAACATGCCCTGTATAAAATCGAGTTCCGTATTCATTGTTGACAACCTGAAAATTTGAGTTACTTTATCATAGCTGTAGAAAGCATACTGCATCGAACCAGTTTGGCTTAACATAATAACGGGGAAAAAACAACAACAGGAGCGTTACGCTCGAAACCGGCGGGAAAGTTTATGGGTGAAAAGCGAGATTATTACGAGATACTGGGAGTCGAAAGGAATTCTTCTCAACAGGAGTTGAAATCCGCATACAGGAAGCTGGCGGTCAAGTACCATCCGGATAAAAACCCGGGGGACAGTGAAGCCGAGGACAAATTCAAGGAGGCCAGTGAAGCGTATGAGGTGCTGTCGGATGAGAGAAAGCGCCAGATTTACGACCAGTTCGGCCATCAGGGCCTGGAAGGGAACGGATATTCAGGCCCGAGCGGTTTTGACGACGTATTTTCAAGCTTCGGGGACATATTCGAGGAATTTTTCGGGTTCGGCAGCACCAGGGACCGCAGGGGCAACCGGGTCCAGAGGGGGGCCGACCTTCGGTACGACATGACCATCGAGTTCATGGAGGCGGCATTCGGCACGGAAAAGAACATTGAAATTCCCAGGCTGGATACTTGTGCGGACTGCGGCGGAACCGGATGCCTGGAGGGAACATCCCCGGAGACATGCAGCCATTGCCACGGGTCAGGCCAGTTTGTCCAGAACCAGGGCTTTTTCAAGGTGAAAACCACCTGTCCGTACTGCAAGGGCAAGGGTAAATCCATTCCGAATCCCTGCCGCACCTGCAGAGGTTCCGGCCGTGTCGAGGTTTCCAGGAATGTTCAGGTGAAGATCCCTGCGGGTGTGGATACAGGTTCCAAGCTCAGGCTGTCAGGCGAGGGTGAGGCTTCTCCCTCTGAAACCGGGCCTGCAGGAGACCTGTATGTAATGATCAAGGTCAAACCCCACAAATTTTTCAAGCGTGATAATACCGATGTGGTCTGTGCAGTGGAAATCTCTTTTGTCCAGGCGGCTTTGGGTGATGAAATCACCATTCCCACCCTCACGGATGAAAAAACTTTCAAGATACCAAAGGGAACCCAGTACGGTGACACCTTTCGTTTTAAAGGGGAGGGTATCGCCTCTCTCCGTAACGGCAGAAGGGGGGATCAGGTGATCAACGTCCTGGTGAAAACCCCCACCAAACTGTCCCAGAAACAGGAAAACCTGTTAAAAGAGTTTGACAGGCTGGATTCAAATAAGATATCCAATAAGCTGAAAAATCTTTTCAAGAATATATAGGCTGAATAACCCATGAATGAAAGGTGACCCGTGTTTGAACTAAAAGTCAAGAACCGGTTCTCTGCAGCCCACAGGCTTAAGATGGTGGGTCAGAAGTGTGAAAACCTGCACGGGCATAACTGGAACGTGGAGGTCAGGGTGGCCGGCGAAAAACTGAACACCGCCGGCGTACTGGTGGATTTCGGCGATATCAAGAGAACGGTCAAACAGACAATGGAAGAGCTGGATCATAAATTCTTAAACGAAATAGAGGCCTTTGCCGAAGAGCAGCCTACATCCGAGCGAATAGCTGTTTATATCGCTGAAAAAGTCGCCCTGCGGCTTGAATCCCTTGATGAGGACGTCAGGGTGGCTGGCGTCACGGCCTGGGAATCCGAGGATGCCTGTGCCACCTATTTCCCCTGATCCTGTGCAATTTTTTTGGCCGGTATCAGGCCGGTGGCCGCGGCTGATACGATATTCCCGGCAACTCCGGGGCCGTCCCCTGCCACAAACATGCCCCTGACAGCTGTTTCAAGGTGGTTGTCCGTTTCCACCTGGGTGGCGAAAAACTTGATCTCAGGCGCGTACAGGAGGGTTTCATCATTGGATACCCCCGGGACCACCAGGTTCAGGGATTCAAGACCCTCGGTCAGGTTGGAGAGAATCCTTTCCGGCAGTGCCATTGCAATGTCTCCGCATACCACGTTGGTCATGGTGGGCTCTATGTATCCTTTGTTTACCCGGTTCCAGGTGGACCGCCTTCCCCTTTTCAGGTCTCCGAAACGCTGGAGTATGGGCTTCCCCCCGCCGATTATGGCTGCAAGTTTTCCTATGGATTCTCCGTATGCCTGGTTGTCAGTGACAGGTTCGGTCAGGACCACCTTGGACAGGAAGGCGAAGTTTGTATTCTCCGATTTTCTGCCTGCGTAGGCATGACCGTTGACGCAGACAAAATCCCTGTAGTTCTCAAGGCTGATAAATCCCCCCTGGTTGGTGCAGAAGGTCCTTGTCTGGTCATCGTAGGTTCCGGTTTGAATGAAAAAGGTGGGGTCGTATATTATGTTGCAAAGATCGTCCATGATGTCGTTGTGGACCTCTACCCTTACCCCGACCTCAATTCCCCTCTGGGAAAGCTTGATTCCCCGGCGCTCCGCAACCTGGGCAACCCAGTTCGCTCCAACCCGTCCGGGGGCGAGAATTACGGCGGGTGCGTGGTAAGCCGTTTTGTCGGTCTTGACTCCGGTGACCCTTCCGTTGTCAGTGAGTATGTCCAGCACGTTCCGTCCCGTCTTTATGGTAACCCCTTTTGATTCGATATGATCAGCCATTCCTGATATATATCCGGGCAGCCGGTCGCTTCCCATGTGTTTTTGCCGGATCAAAAGAAGGTCCATGCCGAACCTCTTGGCGTCCTTGCGGATTTCTCTGGCCTCCTCCATGTTGGTGGGGAAGACGGGTCCGTCCATGTGAAAGGTGTTGAATATCTGCTCGGTTTCATCAATGAGTTTCTGGGCCGCACTCATGGGCATGAACTGGGTAAGGTCGGTCTTGCCGAGCTTGGGGATGAAGTTGAGCTTGCCGTCGGAATAGAGCCCTGCTCCTCCTATGCCCCCGAGGATGTTACAGGGGTCGCACTTGGCGCACTTTTGAAGGTTGTGGTTCGGGCATTTCCTTTTGAGAGGCCTGTTTCCCTTTTCAAGAAGCAGTACATTGAGAT
>JAWLES010000251.1:0-3358 GCA_041685935.1 Desulfobacteraceae bacterium
ATTTTAACGGCGCATATTTTCAATTCCGGTATTTTTGACACCGGGTCAAGTTTTGCACTGGTCAACCGGTTGGCTGCCGCCTTCCCGAAGTGGAACGGTATGAATATGGTTCCATCCACAGCCATTCGGGAGATTTTTATTCTGGCGGCAATGGTGCCTCTCCTGGAGGTCACCTGTGCCATGCTTCCCTCATCTATCCCCAGTTTTTCAGCATCCGCAGGGGATATCTCGACAAAGCATTCCGGGGCAAGTTCGTTAAGCCCCTGGGTTTTCATGGTCATGGAGCCGGTGTGGTAGTGGTATAAAACCCGTCCGGTGGTCAGGATGAACGGATATTCGTCGTCCGGCATTTCACCCGGTGATGTGTGTTCAATTGCGAAAAATGCTCCCTTGCCCCTGGTGAACTGATCTTTGTGCAGAATCGGTGTTCCCGGGTGTTCTTTAGTGGGGCAGGGCCAGTGAATTCCTTCATCTTCAATCCGATCCCAGGAAATTCCGGCATAGGAAGGTGTGACAGAGGCCATTTCTTCAAATATTTCCCTGCTGCCGGAGTAGTCCATTTTGTATCCCATTCTCCCTGCAACCCCGCATATGATTTTCCAGTCCTCTTTTGCATATCCGGGGGCTTCCATGGCTTTTCTCACGCGCTGAACCCGTCGTTCAGTGTTGGTGAACGTGCCGTTCTTTTCAGCAAAGCAGAATGCCGGAAGCACTACATCAGCCTTTTTTGCGGTTTCCGTGAGAAAGATATCCTGAACCACCAGGAAATCAAGGTTGTCAAAAGCTTTTTCCGCATGGTTGAGATCCGGGTCGGATATAAGTGGATTCTCCCCGATGATATAAAGGGATTTCAGTGTCCCTTGTTCAGCCATATTTACCATTTCGGTGACCGGCACCCCCGGTTTGGAGGGGAGTTCGCCCATTCCCCATGCTTTTTCATAACTTTTTCTGGCAGTGTCGTCATCCACTTTTCTGTAGGCGGTGAGAACGTTGGGCAGCCCTCCCATGTCACATGCACCCTGGACGTTGTTCTGTCCCCTGAGCGGGTTGACTCCGCCGCCTTCAATGCCGATATTTCCGCAGAGCATGGCAAGGTTGGCAAGCGATTTAACATTGTCGGTTCCCGTGATGTGCTGGGTGATCCCCATGCAGTACAGGATGCTGCCCCTGTCGGCTTTGGCGTAAAGCCTTGCAGCCTCCGTGATATCTTCAGGCGGAATCCCGGATATTTTGGAAACATGCTCCGGAGAGTACCTTTCAACTGTTTCGGCAAGTGTTTCAAAATTTTCGGTCCTGTTTTTCACAAATTCCCTGTCGTAAAGGTCTTCTTTTATTATCACGTGCATAAGGGCGTTGATAAGGGCGATATCGCTTCCGGGCTGAAGCCGGAGCCATTTGTCTGCATGATCGGTCAGTACGATCCGCCGGGGATCGATGACGATAAGTTTTTTGCCCTTGAGGGAGGCCCGTTTGACAAAACTGGAGAGAACAGGGTGGTTCTCGGTCGTATTGGACCCCATGACGATTATTGTGTCCGCCTTTTCAATGTCGGCAATGGTGTTCGTCATTGCGCCGCTTCCGAATGATGCAGCCAGACCGGCTACGGTTGAAGAATGTCACAGGCGCGCACAATGATCTATGTTGTTGGTTTTGAGAACGGCACGTGCAAATTTCTGGGCGATGTAGTTTTCTTCATTGGTGATTCGTGCGGAGGTCAGAACACCTAACGAATCAGGCCCGAATTCGTCTTTTATGCCGGTGAGTTTTTCAGCCACCAGGTCGAAGGCCTCGTTCCATGAAGCTCGCCGGAAGCTGCCGTCCTCCCTGATCAAGGGGGAGGTCAGTCTTTCCTCGGACCCTACGAAGTCGTACCCGAACCTTCCTTTTACACAAAGGCTTCCGTAATTGGGGGGTATGTCCCTGCCTGCACCTTCTATGCGCACGATCCGGTTTTCTTCCGAATGAATCCTGATCTGGCAGCCCACACCGCAGAAAGCACATGTTGACCTGGTTTTTTCAATTTGCCTGGTTCTGTCCACGGAAAGCTCGGGCTTGAATACGAGTGCTCCGACAGGGCAGACATCAACACATTCTCCGCAGAAAACGCAGTTGGAATCCTTGAGAGGTACGTCGGTTCCGGCAACAATTTTGGCTTCCGCTCCCCTGTACCCGAAATCAATGGCGTTATTCACCTGGACCTCCTTGCAGGCTTTAACGCACCTGCCGCAGAGGATACATCTTGAAAAATCCCTTATTATAAAAGGGTTTACCGTTTCCATGGGGTATTTGCAGGGAGCGGGGGGCATATCCTTTGTATCCACCTGGTACCGGTAGGCAAGGTCCTGGAGCCTGCAGTCTCCCCAAACCGGGCACAATCTTTCCGTGCCTTCCTCCGCCATTACCTGCATCTGGAATTGTGTCCAGTCTTCTATCTCGAAATTTCTGGCGGCGCAGTTATGGTTTCCGGATGCGAGCATAAGCCGGATAATTTCTTTTCTCGCTTTTACTACTTTTGCCGATTCAGTAAAAACCTCCATTCCGGAGGCGGCGGGGGCGGCACAGGATTCAACAAGCTTCCCGGCCCCCTGCACCTCGACAACACATATTCTGCATGCACCTGTGGGCGTGGTTCCTTTCAGATGACACAGGGTGGGAATGTAAATGTCGTTTCTTTGGGCGACATCAAGGATGGTTTCCCCGGGTTTGAATGTCAGTTGGTTGTCGTCGATGGTTATATTCATTTCGTTTCCCATGGCCAGATCCTCTTCAAACAAACGTTGGTTATCCTTGCCTTACAGGCTGTAATGTATCGATTCCGCTTCGAGTAAGCAATACAGGATAAGGGAGATAATGTCAATGTTTTTACCTTATATAATTTTGTTAAAATTGTTTGACTTTTTGTGTGTGAAATGGTTTATAAAGGATGTTTCATGTGAAGAAATATTACGGTTATCAAGAGGGTGGTTGCATGTTTGAGTCTGTTATTTTAATGGGGGGTCTCGGGCTTATGATAGGAAGCGCCCTTGCGCTTGCTTCGAAAGTGTTCTACGTATATGTGGATCCCAAGGTTGAAGCGATAGACGAAATTCTTCCCGGTGCGAATTGCGGGGGCTGCGGGTTCCCCGGATGTACGCCGAATGCAGAGGCTATTGTGGAGGGCAAATCCGGTGTGGATTCGTGTGTTGCCGCAGGCGAGGATGTAGCGGTCGCCATTGCAGGAATAATGGGTGTCACCGTTTCAGAGAAAGAGCCGGAAATCGCCGCGGTTGACTGCCATTACAGCATCGATAAAACCGATATAAAATACGATTATAAAGGCATTACCGACTGTCGTGCGGCAAATCAGCTGTTCGGAGGG
>JAWLES010000252.1:0-3358 GCA_041685935.1 Desulfobacteraceae bacterium
CCATTTTCCCCTTCCATGCGCCCGTAGCTCAGCTGGATAGAGCGCCGGACTTCGAATCCGTAGGTCGCAGGTTCGAATCCTGCCGGGCGTACCAATAATTTTCAGCAGGTTATATCCTGAGAGGGCTTCTCCAGCCGCCCAGCAGATCGCATTGCCTCTTTTACCCCGCTTTTAGCGTTTTCCTAAATAACAAACTCGCCATTTATGAAAATTTTCAGGTTACTGTATGATTGCTGCGGATCCTTGCACTGGCGGTCCCTCCACTACGGCGCTGTCGCCAAGCAATATCCGAAAATATAAACAGCAGGGATTCAAATAAGGGAAGGTGCATTTTGCTGTCGGAAAAATATACCATTTGACATTATTTTGTGAAGTGGTATATTTAAAGAAAAAAAGGAGACAGCAATGAACCTGCAAACCCTTGCCAACAATATAAGGCGCCAGAGGACTGCAAAGCAGCTCAGCCAAAAGAAGCTGGCCGAGAGTGCAGGTGTTTCACTGGCGGCGATTAAAAACATCGAGCTTGCCAAAAACGAACCCCGGGTGAGGACAGTTCAGTCAATTGCCAGAGCTCTTGACGTCAAACTTAAGGAGCTTTTTCAGCCCGTTCGACAGTTACACCAAGTAAGGTTTCGTTCCAGCAAACGGATGCAGTTCCGGGAGAACGTGCTGGCAAGGATTGCAAAATGGCTGGATGATTTCAACTATCTGGAAGAAACTTTGAACGACCAGGCGCCGTTTATCCTCAAGCCGCTGATAGAACAGTGTTCCCGGGAAAATGTTGTTGAAGCCGCCGGTCTCTGCCGGAAAAAGCTGGGGCTGAAGCCCACTGAGCCCATTTACGATATCTGCGGGCTTCTTGAGGACGCAGGGGTGAAGGTACTTCCCATTACAATGGCCTCGGACAGTTTTTTCGGGATCTCTGTGGGAGAAGACGACGGCGGTCCAGCGGTGGTAGTAAATGTATGGGAGCGGATATCCGTAGAGAGGCAGATTTTCAGCGCAGCCCACGAACTCGCCCATCTTATGCTCCACCGGGAGGCTTTTGATGTCAATCGGGTTGAGGAAAATGAAAATGAGGAAAA
Organism: Desulfobacteraceae bacterium; assembly: GCA_041685935.1. Taxonomy (GTDB): domain Bacteria; phylum Desulfobacterota; class Desulfobacteria; order Desulfobacterales; family Desulfobacteraceae; genus JAIPEK01. The sequence goes on from JAWLES010000252.1 coordinate 1,086, forward strand.
GGAGGCTGACCGTTTTGCAGGCTACTTCTTGATGCCGGACAAGGGTTTCCGGAAAGAGTGGAATGAATCGGCCGGACTCCACCTGGTAGACAGGGTTTTTAAAGTAAAACGGATTTTCCGGGTGAGTTATAAGACTGTGCTGAATCGCCTGCTGGAACATGGTGTGGTTGACCGCTCTATCTGGAAAAAATTCAATATTGCATACCAGCGCAGGTACAAAAGAAAACTCGCATTCAAAGAAGAGCCTATGGGAATTTATTCAGTTGAGCCGGTTGGGATGCAGCGGGTGGATTTCCAGGAGGATCGTTTCAGCCGCCTGACCAGAAAAGCCGTGGAAAAGGACAGGATATCGCTCAGCAGGGGAGCTGAAATGCTTGATTGCAGCGTAAAGGAGATGCAGGACCTCCTGGAGAACTGGGAGGCCATTCTTTGACACGCCGTCGCGCCTCATCGAAATTGATGATAATGGATGCATGTGTTTTGATCGATTTTCTTGGCGCTGACCGCGATGTTCTAAGGCGTATTGCAAAGCATGTGGGTCAGGTTTATGTGGCCAGCCCCGTTATTGATGAACTCAACGACATCAAGGATGAAAGTCAGCTGACAGAACTTGGCATTATTATCCTTGAGCCGGAGATGGCAGACGCTTTCGCAGCCAGCGGACAGCCTGGCCCTGCATCCTTTCAGGATAAATTATGTCTTCTTACGGCCAAAAGACATGGTTTGACCTGCGTGACAAATGACAAGAATCTCCGGAAACTCTGCATGCAAGAAAAGGTACAGAGGTTATGGGGGCTTGAAGTTCTGGCTGAATTGCACAAGTATCGGGGAATTTCGGACAAGAAGGTAATAAAGATTGCCCATGAGATCCGTTCATTAAACCCCAAACACATTACCGAGAAAATCGTTTCGCGTTTTGAGAAAGAGATTGACGAGCAGGTTCGAAAGCGGAACAAGGCCGGGTAAGTAGGAAACACAGAATACTGCCGGGCCCGTTTGGATTTTGGCTTGCTTCCTGGCATTGTCTGCTGTAATGGGTTTAATACGGTTAAAAACTCGAAAATTCCACAGGGACGGCAGCAAGATGACAACAGGCAATAAAAAGATGCAGATCAGGGAGTTAAAGCCCCTTTCCGACAGGAGGTTTGTCAATCTCTTCGAGGTCCGGTATCTGAATACATACGGGAAGGAAAGCATATGGGATTTTGTTTCCAGGCAGAACCCTCCGAAGATTGAAACAGGAGCGTTTGACACCGTGGACGCGGTCATTATCGTGCCGTGGCATGTGCCGGGGCAGAAGCTTGCGGTTATACGCGAGTTCAGGGTGCCTTTGAATGATTATCAGTACGGGTTTCCCGCAGGGCTGGTAGATGAAGGCGAGGCCCCTGAGCAGAGCGCGGTCAGGGAGCTGGAAGAAGAAACGGGCCTGACAGCCACCCGGGTGCGCAGGACAAGTCCTCCGATTTACGTTTCTTCAGGCCTTACAGACGAATCGATCATGATGGTGTACGTGGACTGCGAAGGCGAGCCCTCGACGAGTAACACCGGAAGCGCCGAAGATATTGAAACCGTGTTTTTATCTCAAAAAGATGCGGAAAAAATGTGCAAGGACCCGGATCTCAAGGTGGATGTAAAAACCTGGCTGGTCATGGAATGCTTTGCAGCCTCCGGGAGGATATAAAAATCCGGATAGCAGGGGGGTGATGAATTGCCCGACTGCATTATCCTATTATGATTGCGTAATAACAGGCGTAATTACCCCGTGGCATCTGCAGGCCGTGGCAATGAGGTATCTGTCGGGCTTTTCATAAAGTTTTCTTTTCAGTTCGAAAAGTTCCGCCGGTTTATAGCCGCCCACCCCCGGGGCGAGCTGGCGGCTTCTGACCACCAGGATTTCAAACCCCGGGACCTCTATTTGCTGCAGCTTTTCAAACAGGTTTTGTTCGCGCTTTTTTCCGGTGACAGGGCAGTGATCCTCGGGTTCGGGGCAGTTGTCCGGGCATTGTACTTCTGCATAACTCGTGTAGATATCCCCCGAAGGCCCGAAGACAGGGTTGGGAACCTGGTGTTTGAGCTCCCCGGGAGGCGGGCAGGTCCTGACGCTTAAATCACCGTGATCCGTTGTGATGCACCAACGTGCGGCCAGGTGAACCGGCACTGCCGGAATGATCCATTCAGGGGCGTTTTTTTCTTCCAGGTGGTTTTTAAGAAAAAAAACACCGTCTTCTTTAATGAATTTTACGCCGGCGGAAGGCTCCGGCAGGCTGTCCGGA
>JAWLES010000253.1:0-3350 GCA_041685935.1 Desulfobacteraceae bacterium
TAAAATGGTTATCTTTCGAGAAAAGCTTATACCCATGCTGAAAAGCAATGGCCGCGATCCAGATATCGTTTGTGGGAACCGGGGTTCCCGCCCTTTTCATTTCCAAAGTTCCGGATCAATCCTTCTCTGCTGATCCAAACCTTCCTGAATCACCCTGAATTCTTCTTCACTCCATTGGCCGAACAAATCATCGAGATCATCATACTCTGTTGAATAAACCTGTTTTTTTTCAAGGCCAAGGTCTTTTCTCAGTATATCCAGGATCAACTGATTGATGCTTTTACAGTGTTTTGAAGCAATCATTTTTAATTTTTCATCAATTTCAGGATCGATTCCTCTTATTGTTATGGCTTTCATATGTGCCCCCTCGCAACCCGATAGCATTTATTGTTATCTTTTTGATATCAGAATATAAAACCTAAGCGGGTCTGTCAAGAGTAGGTATCAGTTCGGTCTTCTCTAACCGGCGATGATATTGGGGGCTGACCCAGCAGATATTTCAGAAGGTCGTTTTGGGTCAGGTCATTCTTCACGTTACCAGAAGCCCCACAGTCCTGTGAAAAAAACAAAGAGCGCAAGCACGACGTTTGTGGTGCCGTGGGCAACGATACACGAGAGAAGATCCCCTCTTTTTATCCAGAGCCAGGAGATAAGGAGGCTGTACCCGAAGGCGGCCGCCCATTCCGGACTGGTGTGTCCCACCGTAAAAGCGATGGAGGATATCAGGACAGCCGGCCAGGTCCAGTCTCCCTGTTTCACATCAAAAATTGTGGAGTCGTCAAGGGCCGTGACCAGGGCATCCTTTCCATTGGTCCGCCTGGCGCGATCCCACTGCAGGGCCAACCGGAGCACATATCCTCTTATGGCAATCTCCTCGAAGATCGGCACCAGAAGCCCTGCCGCAAAAAGCCTCAGAAAAAATCCCTGTGTGCTCCATGACGTCCCCTGAAAGGAATCGGTAAACGGAGCCAGAAGCAGACACCAGAGCACCACCCCTGCAAGCCCGGTGAGTATTCCCCATACAATCGACGTTCCCCTTGTTCCGGTAAATGACAGCGGTACAAACCATTTCCACGCCCAGACAATCAAACCGGTGACAACCACAATCCGCAAACAATAGTTCAGTTCCATGGATATGACGTCCCCGGGCAGGGAAGCAATGCCCACATAGGCAAAATAGGGAGCGAAAAAGGGAAGGAGCAGAGCTCTATTGGTGATCCGGCTAGATTTGACTGTCATGTTCCTTTTTTTCTCCGCCGCTGTTTTCACGCTCGCGTCCCTCTTCTGTATTTGGTTTTGCCCTGTTTTTTCTGACTTTATAGAAATCATAAATGCCCCAGGACAGCAGAACAATGCTTAACACCCGGTTAAAAAGGGTATGCTCCAGCATCTCGGGATCATTTGTCAGCCAGCCGTCATAAAAACACCAGAGACCGAACAGGATCAGAAGAACCGTAAACACATAGGGGTTCATGGCCGGTGGATCAGGAGGTGATTTTTTCGAATTTTTCATGTGATTCAAAAGATGTTGATTTTGGGGCGGACCCGGTTGTATTCAAAGGGCTCTTGAGTGGAATCAAAGCCGGCTTATATATTCCGCACAGGTGAGAAAGCGGCAGTGGCTGAACGTTTGGATGAGCCGTCTGAATTTGTGTTCGGTTTGGCTGAGGTTGATGTAATGACGGAATTTGAACTTTTTTGAGGCCTGGGTGACTCGGGGCTGATCCGGGTCGAATTCCCATGGATGGGCATAAAACACGAACGCATTGCTGTCTTTGAGAACGGCTTTGATGCCCTTGCGGAAAACTGCGAACGGAAAAAGCCTGAAATATCCGCCCCCGCCCAGGGGTATGACTTTGCCTCCGATGCGGGTGTTGCTGACGGGAATTTCATAAAATCCGCCGTTGACGCGCCACGCTGCCTCTTTTTTCTCGGCTGCGGACAGATCCAGGGTGCCGTACCTGCCGTGACCTGAAAAGGAATTGTAGCTTGAGTCGTATCCATATCCTGCATCACTGATAAGATCCAGCACTTTGTTGTTCACTGCAAAGCTCGGGGCTCTGTATCCTGTCACCGGTGATCCGGTGATGGATTCAAGGATTTCCCTGCTGGCTGTAAGATCCTGTACAAGATCTTTGTGGGCCAGATCGGTACAAAGGTGGTGGTTGACCCCGTGGGAGGCGGTTTCATGGCCTCTTTTACAGATTTCCCGAACCAGGCCGGGCATTTTTTCCGCGATCCATCCGAGGATGAAGAAGGTGGCCTTTGGCTTGAAGGGAAATTCATCCAGAAGATCAAGTATCTTCCGGGTGCTTTTTTCGACCCTGAGCTCAAAAGAATTCCAGGTGGAAAACTCGATGTACTCCTTGAAGTTTTCCACCTGGAACCAGTCTTCCACATCAAAGGTCAGAAGGATGGATTTTCTCTGATCAGAGGAAATGGATGTTTTCCCTGCCGATACCGTGGTATTCAAAACCATATTCCCGTGCTTCTTCAGGATCGTACTGGTTCCGGCCGTCGAATATGATTTTATCTTTCATCAGGTTGCCCACTTGTTCGAAATCAGGCTGGCGGAAGGTTTTCCATTCCGTGACCAGGATCAGGGCATCCGCGTTTTCAAGGGGCCTGTACTGGTCATCGGCAAGCTGCAGTCGATTTTCAGTGAAAAAATGTCCAGGGAACTCTTTTTTCGCCTGTTCCATGGCCACCGGGTCATAGGCTTTAATGACGGCCCCGGCTTTGATCAGTTCAGTTATAATCACAATGGAGGAAGCTTCTCTCATGTCATCGGTGCCGGGTTTGAACGAAAGACCCCAGACACAGAACGTCAACCCTGACAGGTCCTCTCCGAACCGGTCCTTTATTTTCAGGGCCATAAGCTGTTTCTGCATCTCATTGCGCTTTTCCACGGAAGCAAGAAGTTCGGGTTCAATGCCCACCTGTCTTGCAGTACGAATCAATGCTTTGACATCCTTTGGGAAACAGGAGCCTCCGTAGCCGCAACCGGGGTAAATAAACGAATACCCGATGCGGCTGTCAGACCCGATTCCTTTTCTTACATTCTCCACATCGACACCGAGGCGTTCGCACAAGTTGGCCACTTCGTTCATGAATGATATTTTTGCCGCCAGCATGGAATTGGCAGCGTATTTGGTCATTTCCGCATCCCGGACGTTCATGGTGATCAGTTTGTCCCGGTTGCGGGAAAACGGGGCGTACAGCCGGCTCATAAATTTTGCGGCCCGGTCTGAGTCCACACCCACGATGATCCGGTCCGGTTTTAAAAAATCCATGACCGCGGCCCCTTCCTTGAGAAACTCGGGGTTGCTCACCACGTCGAATTCAAAGTC
>JAWLES010000254.1:0-3307 GCA_041685935.1 Desulfobacteraceae bacterium
CGTGGAGCATAATGTGCAGATATAGAAGCAAACCGCCTATAAGCCCCTTTACAGGGGACTGAAGATAATTTTTCAGTTTAGCTTTTCCGATGATCAAAAGGATACAGGGAAGGGTGATATTCATCACCGTAAAAAAGGAAACAGTAAAAAAGGTCACTGAAGAGTGGAGCATGCCCTGTTTTCCTATAACCGCGGCAAAGCTGAAAAGAAATGAGACAAACAGCATTATTCTTGCGCCGGGCTCTTCTTTAAATGCCAGGAAAGGGCCTTTAAATGAACGGTTTGACGGATCCATATTAAGTACATAACTTCCAGTGACAACGAAAAGGATGCCTATAAAAGGATACAGCCCGGGAACCTCGCCTAAGAATACTTTTCCGGTGAACAGCATGAACACGGGAGTAAAGGCGAGGTACGGCAGTGTAAGGCTTAGAGGGGAAATCCGTATGGCAAATACATACAAAAGGAAGGCGGCGGCATTCAGGGGCAGGCTCACTGCAAAACACCAGAAAAAGGTTGCATCCAGTACAGGCTTTCTGATGAACATCAGGGAAAAAATAAGAAACGGGAGGCAGTATACAAAAATCACTGTACCCATTTCCCAGGGATTATATCCGGAAAAGTATTTTTTTACCCATGCATCCTGTGTGGCAACCGCAAGTGCAGTTAGTATGGAAAGAATGATCCATGTCATGTAAAAGGTATCCTGCTTGAAAATTGCTCTATTCACAACGGTGTATCTCACATGCAGGTAAATTTGGCAAGCTCGGTTTTTTATTGCATCCGGATTGCAACTCTTGGTATAATTTTCAACAAAGTAAAAAATCCGAATTTTTGGAAGAGCGCCAGTGTCGGCTGAGATCAAAAAATGCGCATTTTGCCGGTTTTATGCGGCAAGGCGAACATCGGGCCCGGTGAATGTATATTTCATGTAAAATAGCTGAAGATCACGATATACAAATAGAGCAGCAGACGTATACAGAAGACGAAAAGCATTACCTCTGCCGCTTCTGTAACGGTATGATCACAAGCGCGGCAGAACGGATCACGGTAAATGAGAGCCACACTCACATATTCAGCAATCCACATGGATTTGTTTTTGAAATCGGGTGTTTCAAAGGGGCGAAAGGGTGTTTTTACTTTGGGGAGCCTTCCATTGAATTCGCCTGGTTTGCCGGCTATTCCTGGCAGATCGCGGGGTGCAGATCCTGCAAAAATCACCTGGGCTGGTATTTTTCATCAGAATCGGATTTTTTTTTCGGGCTGATACTGGACAGGCTGGTGTTTATGTAAAAAAAAGATTTTGACTTTGTCAAAATCTCTCGTATATAATAAATTTACGACTTTCACATTCATATTTCGGGATTTGACTCTGCCTGGTTCTGTCTGACTTTTTGAAGTTCACCACTTGCACGACTTTTTTTGAATACGGCTGGATGGACTGTAAATCACATATAAAACAGGAGGTTATCATGAGCGAAAGTGTTTACAAGGTAATCGAGCTTATCGGTACAAGTACGAAATCATGGGAAGATGCCGCAGCCAATGCCATTGAAAAAGCAGGGAAATCAGTGAGGGACATACGAATTGCCGAGGTGAAAAAGTTTGATGTCAAAGTGGAAGACGGCAAACCTCTGGTATTCAGAACCAATATCAGACTGTCGTTCAAATATCAGGATTGAGGGATAATCCGGCCGGCATAAACGGAACAGCGGCATTGCATGGCTGCAGTGCCGCAAGTTCGGTAAAGGAGTTTGCAATGAAAGCTGGCAAAAAGAGCTACGTCAGACGGTCGCCTGTGGATCGCAGGTCACCGGTTGACAGAAGGGTGATGAACCTGGGCCGTGAGCAGCCGGCAACAGAGCGGCGGAAAAACACCAGGGACAGACGGCGGGGCTGGGAAGACCGGTATAAATGGGAGCGGATAAGCAAGTGGAGCAGCGCTCCTGTCTTCCCGGAACAGCCCTGACCGGCGATTTCAAACCAGGGGCTTTGCCCCGGTTATCCCCGGCAACGATGGAAACACCGGTGTATCTGCAAAATATTTGTTTGCTCTGTGTTGCTTTTCATGATATTCAGGCTTGTCAACTGAATTCACAGTGAATGAAGAAAGGGGCCTTGATATTATGAAAGTTCTTGTGACGGGTGCGGCCGGTTTTATAGGATTCAGCCTGAGCCGGCGTCTGCTGAAGGAAGGATACCGCGTTGCAGGTATTGACAACCTCAATGACTATTATGATGTGAGTCTTAAAGAGAAGCGCCTGGAGATTCTTAAAAATGAGGCCGAGTTTGAGTTTATCCATGCGTCCCTTGAGGACAGAAAATCCATACGGGATGTGTTTCAATCCGGGAAGTTCGATTATGTTGTCAATCTTGCAGCCCAGGCCGGTGTCAGATACAGTATCCAGAACCCGGATGCTTACGTTGATTCAAACCTGGTGGGATTCTGCAATATCCTGGAAGGCTGCAGGAATACGGATGTAAAACACCTCGTATTCGCCTCCAGCAGCTCTGTCTACGGCCTTAATACTGAAATGCCGTTTTCCGTGCAGCACAATGTGGATCACCCCATAAGCCTGTACGCAGCCTCCAAAAAAGCCAACGAGCTCATGGCTCACACCTACAGTTATCTGTACGGCCTTCCTGCTACCGGTCTTCGTTTTTTTACAGTTTACGGGCCCTGGGGAAGACCTGACATGGCGCTTTTTCTTTTCACGGACGCGATTTTAAAAAATGAGCCTATCAAGGTCTTTAACCATGGGAACATGCAGCGGGATTTTACCTATATCGATGACATTGTCGAGGGAGTCCTTCGGGTAATGACCCATGTGCCGGAGCCGGATGAAAACTGGTCTTCGGACAGCCCGGACCCTTCCTCTTCAGGGAAAGCCCCGTATCGGCTTTTCAACATCGGCAACAACCAGCCCGTGGCCCTGATGGACTTTATCCGCGCCATCGAGAATGCGCTGGGCAGGACTGCTGAAATCGATTTTCAGCCCCTGCAGCCCGGCGATGTTCCGGCAACGTATGCGGATGTCTCAAGTCTGATGGAAGTTACCGGTTTCAAGCCCGCCACTTCGGTTCAAGAGGGAATCGGAAAATTCGTTGAATGGTATAGATGGTATTATAACATATAAGAAAAAGGATGCTGAGAATGACGGATTCGAACGTGACGGTTGCAGTTGTGGGCCTCGGATATGTGGGCCTGCCTCTTGCCGTGCACTTTGCGGCAAAATTCAATACTGTCGGATATGACTTGAAAAGCTCCCTTATTGAAAATATAAAACGGAAAAAAGATCCCACGGGT
>JAWLES010000255.1:0-3293 GCA_041685935.1 Desulfobacteraceae bacterium
GTAACTGCTCAGCTGTTTTTCCATTTGACTGCAAAAATCCTGTAACTGCATTTGGTTTTCTCCTTTTAATTAGTTCCGGTTTCGGGGTTCCATAACACCGCATATGGGCCTTGCTAACGGCCGTCCGGATCGGACTTCTTTCATGCCTCCGTTTCAGACTTTATGAAATGAACAACCCGGAATTTACAGTGTACCTGCTATTGTATCCTCTTCATAAGTGGAAATATATACATGAAAACATGTAATGATGGCTTGGATTCCCGGTATATCATAATCGGCACCCCCCTGTTTCAGTGGGTTGAGCAGGAAATACAGGGGGCATAGGCGAGGAGAAACATTGCCGTGGGTATGACCCGGCGTGCATTAGTGCAGCAGCCTTCGGCATCATACGTGTATTCATGAACTGGTTATGACTGAGAAAAAGTACGTTTTTTTAAGCCCGTCCTACATAATTAATTGTTCATTTATGGGTGATTTTACCAATTTATACAATAACCGTTTTATGCCAGTATCCAGAAAAGGTGTTTGAAAACATGAAATCAGATGTAACCGCCGGGATTCTTTTATACTTGTACCATCCACGCAAAGGAGTCTCAAGAACGGCATCAGTCTTCACATAAAAATGAAAGGACCTAATCTCGTTATGCTTGATTTCGAACTATCTTCCAAACAAAAAGAACTCCGGAACAAAGCCAGAGAATTTGCACTCAAGAAAGTCCTTCCGGCAGCCTGGTATTGTGATGAATACGATCAGATGCCTGTTGAAATTTTAAGAGAGGCGTTTGAGACCGGCCTTATGAATACAGACATTCCGGAATCCCATGGAGGGAGGGGGTACGGTCTTCTGGAAAGTGCACTGATCACCGAAGAAATCGCAGCTGCATGTCCGGGAATGGCCACATCCATTTTTGACAACTCACTGGGCATGACCCCGATTCGTCTTTCAGACAACCACGAGGTAAAAGAAAAATACCTGAGCCGGATCGCGAGGGAATTCAAACTTATCTGTTTTGCCACATCCGAGCCCGGCATGGGATCGGATGTATCAGGCATAAAATGTCTGGCGGAAAAGGACGGAGATGATTACATTCTGAACGGAACCAAGTACTGGATTACCAACGGCGGGATTGCCGATTACATGACGGTGTTTGCCACTGTTGACCCGGAATCCGCCCATGACGGGATCTGTGCATTCCTGGTGGAAAGGGACTGGGAAGGGGTTTTCCAGGGCAACCCCATTCCCAAGATGGGGCAGCGCTGTTCCAATACCGCAGCCCTTCATTTTAAAAATGTCCGGGTTCCGTCGGAAAATATGATTGCAGAGCCTGGAAAGGGTTTTGCGCTTGCCATGAACACCTTTTCCCTGACCCGCCCGATTATAGGTGCATTTGCAGTGGGTGCCGCCAGGTCGGCCATGGAATATGCCATTGGGTATATAAAGCGGCGGAAGGCATTCGGAACAAAATTATCCGGGTTTCAATCCCTTCAGTTTAAAATTGCTGAAATGTTTCAAAAGGTTGAAACATCAAGGCTTTTGGTCTGGAAGTCGTCCTGGGAGGCAGACAAGGGAAAGGATCCGGCCGTTTCCGCTTCCATTGCCAAAATGTACAGTTCCGAGGCAGCACAGGAAGTAGCCAATGAAGCTCTTCAGATGTTCGGCGGTTACGGATATTCAAAAACCTTTCCCGTGGAAAAACTGTTCAGGGATATCCGGCTTTTCACTATCTACGAAGGAACAAGTGAAATACAGAGACTTATCCTGGCCGGTTACGTACTTCAAACGTATGAACCTGTCATGCCGCCACTGGAAGATATACCGGTGACAAGAAAAGCGGATCCCGCAACCGTCTCTTCAGGGGAAACATCAGTCTGGCGGTGCGGCATGTGCGGGTATGTTCATTACGGGGAAACCGCACCGGAAGAATGTCCCTTGTGCTTTTTTCCGAAAACGGTTTTTGATCTGAAATCATGAAAGATATACAACTCTGCGAAGATGGTCGGGATCGCCGCCCCCCCCCTGACCGTAAGGTTTGAAATCCCTGCGGCCGGTCGGGGCCGCAGGGCCGGGGCGGCGTTTCCGTCCTTGAGATCCGCCCCTAATGATCATGGCTTCGATAGTAGGGTGCCAGAGATTCAATATCTTCAATAAGGATTTTCACGTATTTCTCCCGGGTATTCTGCTTGGCTTTCATTGCTGAAACTATAACGGCATGATGCTTTGCCAGCCGATCTTTATAGTCTTCCTGAGAAGATTTGACCCGCTGGGTAAGAAAATACGAACTGATGGTGGTAATAATTTTTTCCGCATGTTCTTCCTTGTTCATCACCCAGCGGACCGTCTGGTTTCGAGACCCGGCATCGGTTTTTCCTGAAAGTTCGTTGATCATCCGCATGGATTTTTTGATTGTAGCAGCATCTTCGAGCATGGACTCCACACGGGCGTAGTCATCATAAATCCCGCAGGGAATCTGGCAATGGGCATTTGCGTTTTCCTGAAACACGAAAACAGCGGCCGCTGCCGTGAGAAAAAATAAAACAGCCGTTTTTGTCATGGTTTTCATTTTTATTACCTCCTGTTTTGTTGTGTGGTTCAATTCCTCTGTTTTTGTCATTGGAGATTATCCTTCCCACTTTATTTTGCATTAGTATCTGCGAACAGGTTAAACCAATGAAAGACAATTGACAATGGATGAAAAGGTGTAATTCCGGTTGAGCAACCATGCAGCACAAACCCGAAACCGGCCGTTTTTGCCGCCTTAACCTGTTGAAGGTTCCTCCATGTTCCTGCCCGATGTTTGAATTACACCCTTTCATATCCGATATTACAGTGATATCCTTATTTTAATCCCGTATTTCAGGGAGTACAATAACCTGAGTAAGCCTTACGTATTGGCAATGTAAACCATAACAAGCGGATAAATCCGCAAAGGAGAGAATATGAGTCATGTAGCCGTTATTATCGACAATCTTTTTGAAGACAGCGAATACACTGAGCCGGTTAGCGCATTTAAGGAAAAAGGCCATAAGATAACCCATGTGGGACTCGAAAAGGGAAAAACGGTAAAAGGAAAAAAAGAGGGCACCGCTGTTGTCATCGACGAGGGCCTGGAAAGTGCCCGCCCGGACGAGTTTGATGCACTTTTGATACCAGGCGGATTTTCTCCGGATATACTGCGCGCCGACAAAAGAGCCGTCGATTTTGCCAGGGCATTCATGGAAACAGGAAAACCCGTTTTTGCCATTTGCCACGGCCCCCAGCTTCTTATTACGGCAGATGTGTTAAAGGGAAGAAA
>JAWLES010000256.1:0-3283 GCA_041685935.1 Desulfobacteraceae bacterium
GGCATCCTGCAATACAATCATGCCAAGGGAACCACGTCTTCCTACACCCCGCCTATGAACTTCAGTGAACCCGGCAGCAGACTTTCCTATTTTATTGGGATCGAAGCCAAAGAAACCTCAGGGTGGTGGAATCAAAGGGAGGTAAGCATCACACTTATTCCCTCATCGTTTCGAAACAGTGACGATAAGATTTGTGACTATTGGGCTCTGACCGGAAGACTCGGCATCAATCTCCCCGTACCTGTATCCTTTCTGGATGTTATGATAGCGGGAGCTGCCGGGTATGCGCCGGCAGCGCCCTCCTGGTCACAATTAAATTTATCGACAAATATGAAAAGCAACCAAGACGCCTTTGCGTGGCAGGCTTCCATTAATTTCCAAAATATATTTGATCGCCACAACCTCGGTGTTCTTTATGGAAAAACCGATCCGGGGTGGCTGATCTCGCCGAGCTTCAGGAACAACACCCACACTCTTGAAATACGCCATCAATACAGGTTCAGTCAGCGGTTAAGCACCGAAATGAGATACCGCATCCGGAAGCAATGGCACACCCCATTGGATGCCGCCGTCAAAAGAAAAGACGATGATTTTTATGCACAAATCACCTTCCGGTTTTAGCCCCCCCCTCTTCACTTCTTGAAATACACAAACAGTCGTCCGAAGTTCCTGCTGTCTTTATCGATGCGGTGGTATTGAGCTTTGATGTGCGGTTGTTCTAAAAATTTCAGCACCCTCTTTTTGAGCTGACCGCTTCCTTTTCCCGGAATGATCTCCACCGTTTTGATTTTCTTCTCCACCGCTTCCTCTATGATCCGGTTCAGCTCTTTTTCAATTTCATCGCCTTTGTTGTATATGTCATGCAGATCGAGTTTGAGTTTCGCCATACCAACCTGACCTTTTCCCTGAAGAAATATACAAAGTTTTTCTGAAAATAACAACCTCCATCCGGATCGTGTTCATGATTCCGGGTTGCGCCTCGCGGGATACCGGCCCGGGCTTATTAACCTTCACCGGGGTCTTCGACCGCCTCTACATATATGATCATATATTCCACTCAATTGTATAAGGTATTGTCACCCGTCCTGGCCGTTTTTGAAAAGAAAACACCTCATCAGGAACAGTCGCAATGTTCTGTAAAAACGGAAAGCCCTGCCGAAGTGCTCTTGTTCGGACTTGGTAATTATGGCAGCAGCATCGCCTGCAACCGGGCGCGTCAAAAAAATCTTTTTGAGTTCAATCCCGTATGTATAATATAATCTGGCTTATTTACGGGCCGGGATTGCCGCAGATTTCGGATTGCGGCGGGGTCAGGGTACATATAAGGAGGTTTTGAAATGAAAAAAGTCAAGCCGGCCGCAGTCCTGTGTTGTGTTCTCTGTTTCTTGCTTTTGATGCCGCTTCAGGCGAAAAAAGAGGGAGCCGGGGTGGAACCTGCGGAAATTATCAAAAAATCAATTGAAGCCCAGGGAGGACGGGCTGTTCTGGAAAGTGTCATAGACTCGGTTGTTACCGCATCCTGCAAGTTCTATACTCCGCAGGGGGAATATTTGGGTGAAAGAAAAGTTTTCTCCACCTCCGAACCCATGAAAATAAGAATTGAACAGACTGTCCTGGGAACGGAAACCATAATCGGATACGACGGCGAGAAAACATGGCTTCAGCAAGCGGGCAGAACAATGAAAGCCCCTGCAACGATTCATGACTCCATCGAAGCCGCCCTCTCCAGGGAAGACTTTCTTCTCAGATACAAAGAAAAGGGAATCCAGGCGGAATACCAGGGAGAAAACCAGGTGGAAGAAAGCCCCTGCCACACCATTAAATTCACTGACGGAGATGGCGATGAAACTCTCTATTATTTCGATGTTGACACCTTCCTGCCTCTAAAAGTGGAATATGATGCCCCTGATGAAACAGGCAAAATTATCAGAAGCGAGTCCATAAACTCAGATTTCCGGAAAGTTGAAAACATGATGATGCCCTTTAAATCCGTGTTCCTGGCTGACAGTGAAAAAGTCATGGAAACGATGATCACAGAAATTAAAATCAACCAAGGGCTGGATGAAAGCCTTTTTTCCATGCCGGAAAAATAATTTTTCCCAGGATACAAAATGAATCTTTTAAAAAACAGCAAAAGACACCTTTTCACATTTTCCCTGATCTTGATCATTTTCAGTTTGTCATCACCGCCGGTCCAGGGTCAATCTGAACCAATAGAAGATAAAACATATGTGGAGAGTCTGTTTGACTTCTTCAGAAGGGGAAAAGTCATTGAACTGCCGGATTTTCCGGATACAGAAGTCTTCAGGGAGTTTCTTCAGGAAGAAGCCGCGCACAAGGGACTGACCGTGGAAGAATTAAAAACCCGGATGAAAGAAAAAGGAATAACCACCTATTTGTTGACTCTTCTCGGTCAAAGACACCTGTCTCCGGTCGATTTCGCCAATCTCATGGACATAGGCTGGATTCAGGCTTTCCAGATGGCCTATTCTTCGGGGGCTATGAAGCTGGCTGATGAATCGCTCGATCTCCTCGGGGGAAAGATTACGGATAGAATAGAGGAACTCAGGCAGGATGAAGATATTGTGGTCAAAGAGATTGCCTACCGGAGCTCCGTGGATGATCTTTACCCGCTTTATGCTGAGATCGCCTATGATCCCGGCTTGAAAAATATGCCGGTCATTGTCTATCAACACGGTGACTATCCCGGCACCAGATTTGCCACAGTGCCGGGCATTTACGGACTTGCCAAAAAGGGAATTTTTGGGATATCGGTAAGCAAGCGCGGGCGGGACGGTTCGGCGGGAAAAGGAGACGGCTTCGGCAAGGAAACCTATGATATTTACGATGCGGTTGAATATGTGAAAGCTAATTATACTGATTATATCGATTCTGAAAATATCAATATAACCGGGGGAAGCGGAGGCGGCATGGATACCTTTGCGGCCATAGTTCATTTCCCGGATTACTTCCGGGTTGCCGCCCCTTTTGTCGCTCCGCCTGACCTTGACCACTGGTTCAGGGAAATTGAATCCACCATCAAGCTGATCGAACAGATGGCCCGCAGCATCGGCGGGCAGCATGCCGGATCCTGGAGCCTTTTTTCTCAGATAATCGACGGCATTGGGGGCTTGCCTTCTCAGGTTCCTGATCAATACTTAGCCCGGAACTGGGTCCTGGGCGCAGTCAACAATCCCTATACTCTCACACATGTTTTCTGGGACAAAGAAGATGGGGCTGCGCCTTCCATTACCGTAAGAAGCCGGGCCTACCTTGAAGAAGC
>JAWLES010000257.1:0-3274 GCA_041685935.1 Desulfobacteraceae bacterium
TTCTCCTGTCTGGTCCGGTGGGTTTTATTCCATTTCACCGGTGAATTCGGGTTTTCGTTTTTCAAGGAACGCGCCGGTTCCCTCTTTGGCGTCACTGCTTGCAAGGCAGATAGCAAACGCATCGTTTTCGAGTTTCATTCCTGTTTCCAGGTCAACATCGCAGGCGCTGTTCAGAGACTCTTTGGCACCCCGCAGCGCCACTTTTCCCAGTGAGGCTATTTGGGCCGCCACCTTCCGCACTTCCCCTGTCAGCTCTTCAGGAGCCGTGACCTTGTTTACGATCCCCAAGTTCAGCGCATCAGCAGCAGAAATGGTTTTGCCGGTAAAAACAAGTTCTTTTGCGGCTTTTTCTCCAACGATCCGTGTCAGGCGCTGGGTGCCGCCGAACCCCGGAATCAGGCCGAGGGTGATTTCAGGCAGGCCGAATACCGCTTTTTCACTGGCGTAGATGAAATCGCAGGCAAGGGCCGTTTCCATGCCGCCTCCCAGGGCGTAACCGTTTACAGCCGCTATCACCGGGCAGGAAAGGCCTTCAAGTTTTGAGAGCACTTTCTGCCCTTTGCGTGAAAAGGTTTTTCCGGAAAGTGCGTTCATCCGAGAGAGTGCCGAGATGTCCGCCCCTGCTATGAACGCTTTGTCTCCGGCTCCGGTCAGAACAAGAACCTTTATTTCCCTGTCTTTGCGGACCTGCTCCAGTGCCTGGTCAAGTTCCTCCATGACCTCGACGGTGATGGCGTTCAGGGCCTTTGGCCTGTTAAAGGTAATGGTGGCGATATGGTTGTCCGTTTCAAGAATAAGGGTTTGAAAGTTCATGTTGTACTCCTTTGCATGTTTATAATAGTTCAGGGTTGGTCTCTTTGATATACTTCTCAATTCCGGCCTTGATAGAGTTGGACAGGTTTTCCAGATAGGCGGAGCTGGTAAGGCGGTCACATTCTTTTCGGTTGCTTAAAAAGGCGGTTTCAATCAATACGGACGGCATTCTGGCACCGATGAGAACATAAAACGGCGCCTGTTTTACTCCGAGATCATTTATGCCGGAATAATTTTTTTCCATTTCCGACACGAGTGAATTCTGGACAACCCCTGCAAGCCTGCTTGATTCGTTTATTTTGGCGTTTTTCATCAGATCGTTTAGTATGGTTTCCAGATCCGAGATGTTCTTTTTGGAAGTGGCGTTTTCCCTTGCAGCAACAGCAATGGCTTTTTCATCCGTTGCCAGGTTCAGAAAATAGGTCTCAATTCCTTTGAGTTTTTTGTTTTCCGCAGCGTTGCAGTGGAGCGAAATAAACAGGTCAGCTTTCTCTGTATTGGCAATTGCGGTCCTCTCTTCAAGAGAGAGGGATTTATCAGTGGATCTTGTCAGGACCACGTCGCACTGGAGGGATTTTGAAAGTTTTCCTGCAAGTTTTTTTGCAAGATCCAGGGTTATATCCTTTTCCCATACCCCTTTTCTGTAACCGGGAGCTCCCGGGTCTTTCCCGCCGTGCCCCGGATCGATAACAATCTTTTTAACTCCCAGGGCTAATTGCTTTGCAATGTTAGATGATCTCATGTTCTCGGTTGAAATGATGGTTGAAGCATCATTATCAGTGGAAGCCATCATCGTATCGGTTTCAGTTTGGCCGGAGCCTTCCCCCCAGACATCTATGACTATCCGGAACGGATCTTTCAGTGAGAATATCTTGTAGCTTTCAAAGGACTTGATGTCCACCACAACCCGCACGGAGTCGCTTGTGTGCTGTCCGGCCCGGGCCTGCTTCAAAAGGTCGTCCTCTATGGGTGTCTGTGAGGGAACCGAATCAGGAAGCTTGGCGTTTTCAATATCCACGTAAAGGCGTTTAAACGGGATATTGATGGACGGGTCCTGGTTGAGCAGCCTGTAGTTAAAGCGTCTTTCAGCTTCAGCATCTATTACAACCCTTGTGTAATCAGGGTTTGACCAGTAACGCAGCCCTGAAATATCCGCCCTTTCGGTGTCCTCGTCACCGGAGTCGGTATCCGGAGAAACCTGTGTTACTGCAGATTTGTGCACCTTGGTTTTGCTGACCCTCTTTTTGGATATTTTCACCGTTTCAGGTGCAGGGTCCTTTTCCTTTTTCCTTGAATCGGTGTTGACAGCCATTTTCCGCAAAAGTGGTTCGGCGCGCCTGCTGTAGGCGGAGTCTGGATATCTTCTCCTGATCCTTTTCAAGAGGTCTGCAGCCTCCCTTTTGTCCCTTTCAGCATACGAATGTTCATAAAGCTTCATATAAATCTGGGCGGACCTGTACATTCCTGCAGGCGCCCATGAGCTTGAGGGGTGCTGCTTGAAAATTTCCTGATACCTGTCGATGCATTTGAGCCAGTAGCTTCTGTATTTCTTTTTGGAAGAAGAGTTTCTGAGCTGTTTGTAACAGTTGTCTGCGGCAAGGTAGAGCTGTTTGGGAGAGGCTGCGTATGCAGAGGGTGGAAAAACAAAGGCGGACAGGGTCAGGCACACCAGCAGCAGAGAGAAAAGGCGCTTTTTCATTTTCTGTTTTTTGATCATTGGTGTTCAGCTTTGCATTTTGCTTTTCATATCGTTTAAAAGATTCAGAGCCTCGATGGGTGTGATCGAGGAAATGTCCGTTTTGTCGAGTATCTGCAGAATTTCATTCTCCCTGTGTTGGAAAAGTTCAAGCTGTGTTGAGCCTAAGTCTTTTTCCGCATTTTTGCCCTTTGCCGATTCATTGCTTTCATTCTTGTCAAAGTTCCCAGTATAACCGTTATTTTCATTCATTTGTAGGACTTTTTTAGCCCTTTTTATGATGGTATCCGGCACCCCTGCCAGTCTTGCGACCTGGATTCCGTAACTTTTGTTGGTTCCTCCCCTGACAAGCGTTCGTAAAAACACAATGTTGTCATTGAATTCCTTGACTGCAATGTTGAAGTTTTTCACCCGGGGCAGCATGTCCCCGAGTTTGATCAGTTCGTGATAATGGGTGGCGAAAAGGGTTTTCACCCCTTTTCCGTTGATATCGTGAAGATGTTCCGCCACAGCCCAGGCAATGCTCATGCCGTCGTACGTGCTGGTGCCCCTTCCGATTTCGTCAAGGATAACAAGGCTGTTTTCATTTGCGTTGTTCACAATGTTAGCGGTCTCCTCCATCTCCACCATGAATGTGCTCTGTCCCTGGGAGAGGTTGTCAAGTGCTCCCACCCTGGTGAAGATCCTGTCCAGGATGCAGATTGAAGCCTCGCCTGCCGGAACGAACGAGCCCATCTGGGCCATGACCGATGTGAGCGCCACCTG
>JAWLES010000258.1:0-3271 GCA_041685935.1 Desulfobacteraceae bacterium
GAAAATTAGCTTGTAACCTTTCAAAAAGAATGATACGTGTTTATGACTAGAATCATTGTTTATCAGTGAACAAAGGGAGGTGGTTTTTGGCTTCTGAATCCAAGTTTGCCATATTGAAAGAGAAAGAGAGGGAGACCCGTAAGCAGATTGTCATTGAGTCGACACTGACACTGTTTTCCAAAAAGCCGTTCTATGAAGTGGGAATGAGAGATGTGGCTGAAGAAGCCGGGGTTTCGCCTGCAACATTGTACAGATATTTTCCCAGCCAGGAAGCCCTTTTTATTGAATCCTTTCTGCAGAATATCTCCTCGGTGGCCCGGGAATTCGAAAATATGATCAAAAAAGACGAGCCCGCCACCATAGAGGAGTTTGCGATAAAGTTCACAAATCACCTGCTGGACAATGAATCGAGTTTCCAGATGATGACCTACCTGATGCTCAAGAATGACCTGACCAATCCCGCCATCGGCCGGTTCGACTCTTTGACCAAGGTGTTTTTCGATATGTTTTCCAGCCTCATGGAGCGGCACGGCGTGGTCCGTGAGGATGCAAGACTTTTCTCCCACTCCTTTATCGCATCCATAACAGGGATTATCATGACATTCCGGAACTATTCTTTCAAAAGCAGAGAGAAGGTGAAAAGTCATATTAATCAACTGGTGAAAATCACGGCTTCCCTTTATACAAAAGAGCTTTTAGGAGAATGACCATGGAAAAAAGAGTGCTTGTGCCGGTGGCTAACGGCATTGAAGAAATGGAAACCGTCACCATAGTGGATGTCCTGAGAAGGGCAGGGGCCTTTGTGACGGTCGCTTCCGTGGGTGATCCGCAGATTACAGCTTCAAGGGGGATTGTGCTGGTCGCGGATCAGCACATTGATGATTGTGCAGGCAGGGATTTTGATCTGATCGCCCTGCCCGGCGGCATGCCTGGTGCGGAAAAACTCCGTGATTCTAAACCCCTTGCAAAGCTTTTGTCTGAACAGGCGGAAAAAAAGAAGCTGTATGCCGCCATCTGCGCTTCCCCTTCAGTGGTACTGGACCATCACGGCCTTTTGAAATCCCGTTTTGCCACCTGTCATCCGGGCTTTGCAGATAAAATGGATCAGAACAGATTTCGCGAATCCAGGGTGGTGGTTGACGAAAACTGTGTTACCAGCCGGGGCCCGGGCACTGCCCTCGAGTTTGCCCTGAAACTTGTAGAACTGCTCTATTCCCGCAGAAAAGCCGAAGAAACAGCCGCTCCCATGGTTGCCGATTTGATGTAATCTCTTTTCCCTTTTCCGGTTCTTGACCCGGAGTGGACTGTCCACAGATGGAGGGTGATGCGAAAAAGAATCCTCGAAGCGCTTGCAATATATGAAGAAGAACTGATACTGCTGTTGTGGACCGCGGCTCTTCTCTTCCTGGTAAGAAGTTCCGGAATGGTTCTCAACAACTATGCAGAGACGGTTTTCTTAAAGCGGTTCGGTGTTGAATACATGCCGATTGTCAATATGTTGAACGCCATTGCCACCTTTGTCCTCACCGGGGTTTTGACGGCGTTTATGGGACGGGTTTCCGAGCCCAGGCTCCTTTCGTACCTCTTTGTTTTATGCGGGTTGAGTGTTGCCGCCATCAGGGTCGTCATTCCTTTTGAAGTGGAAATCGTCTACCCCCTGCTCTTCATGCTCAAAAGCCAGTTTGAACTTTTGCAGGCGCTTCTTTTCTGGAATATCGCAAACGATCTGTTTAACACCCGGCAGTCCAAGCGGCTGTTTCCGCTTTTAACTGCCGGCGGGGTGGTGGGTCTTATAGCAGGAAGCCTGGGCACCCCTTTTCTTGCCGGGGTGTTCGGATTTGACAATCTTCTTTATGTTTATATGGTAATGGCGGTTCTGGCAGTTTTCACCGTAAAGGGAATGGGAAGGCGTTTTCCCACGCTTGTGTTCGCAGGCAGGGGCGGCGGACCTGTAAACCGGAGAAAGCTCATGGTCGAGGAGATCAGGAAGGTGTTTCCGCTGATCAAAAAATCCGCGCTTGTCAAAATAATCCTGGTGCTGACCTTTATGCCAAACGTTGTGATTCCTATAATGAACTACCAGTTCAATTTCGCCATTGACCGTCATTTTGTAACCGAGGGCGGCATGATAACATTTTTCGGGTACTTCCGTGGCATCCTCAATATAATAAGCCTTTTCATTCTGCTTTTTGTAGGGCGGATTTACGGCCGCTGGGGGGTGCCGGTCGCACTGATGTTTCATCCCTTTAACTACATCATAGCTTTCACCTCTTTTCTCCTCCGGTTTGACGTGTTTTCCGCTGTCTATGCAAGGATGTCCACGAACATTATCAGAACCACCATCAATATGCCTGCCAATGCGATTATGGTGGGCCTTTTCCCTGATTCATACAGGTCGATAATAAGGCCTTTCCTAAGGGGGACCGTGGTACGGGCCGCACTTTTGTTGGGGTCCGCCCTGATTCTTGTGTCCCAGGGGCTTTTTCATCCCAGGTATTTGAGCTTTGTGGCCTTTCCTTTTCTTCTTGCATGGCTTGCCGCGCCTGTGGTTTTGAAGATGAAGTATCCGAAAATACTGCTGAATCTGATATCCACGAATCTCATGGATATAAAGGCCATGGAGACCGAACACCTGGCCCGGATTTTCAAAGGAGATAAAATCAACACGGAACTTAGGCAGTTGTTTCTGGATTCCCGGGGAAGTGATGCAGTCTGGTATGCCCGGCTTCTTAAAACTTTTTTCGGAAAAAAGGCGGATGAAGATCTTGTCCTGAATCTGGACGGGCAGGATGATACCACACGCATTGAGCTGATCAACATGCTTTCACCCGAAAGTATTCCTTCTTACACAAGGCTCCTGGCGGGTTATCTCGACCCTGAAAAGCCGGAACTTACCATATCTGTTTTAAAGCGGCTGGTGGGAGTCCGCCTGCCCGGGGGCCCGTACATTGATGCTCAAAAGCTTTTGAACAGCAAGGACAGGGTTGTCTGCGGAATGGCACTGGCTCTTATGTATAACGAGGACAGGGAGAAATATGGTGCCAGGATCGCCTCTCTCCTTGCAGAGGAGCATCCCGGGGAAAGACGCTCGGGTATTGTGGCTGCAGGGGGGACTCGTGACAAGGCTTTTGTGCCCGAACTGCTCAGGCTTTTGTCAGCTGAACCGCATACCTCCCTGATACCGGACATAATAGAGGCGATAGCAGGAATCGGCCCGGACGATTGTAATTCGATCATCAGGCCCTTTCTCTCTCATCCCTCAGAAGATGTC
>JAWLES010000259.1:0-3214 GCA_041685935.1 Desulfobacteraceae bacterium
GAACCCATGGTTCATATGATCCGGAATGCCGTGGACCACGGTATTGAATCCGCCTCCGAACGTACCGGCCGGGGAAAGGCGGCATCAGCTGCTGTGTGGTTGAGGGCTTATCACAAGGGCGGGTACCTGATTATCGAAATCGAGGATGACGGCAAGGGGCTTGACAAGGAACGAATCCTAGAAAAGGCTGAAAGCAAAGGTCTTATCACCGGAGATGAGAACCTTTCGGACACCCGGATTTATGACCTGATCCTTCAGCCCGGATTTTCCACAGCCAAAGAAGTGACTGATGTGTCCGGCAGGGGAGTGGGCATGGATGTGGTCAAGGAGGGGATCGAGAAATTCCGGGGCCGCCTTGCCATAGAGTCGGAAAAAGGCGTCGGCACCAAGTTCATGATCAGTCTCCCCTTGACGCTTGCCATCATTGACGGGATGCTGGTGAGAGTGGGAGAGGAAAAATATGTGATCCCGACAATTGCGGTACAGAAAGCGTTCCGGCCGGACCGGAAGGACTGTTATACAGTGGAAGGAAAGGGAGAGATGGTGAAGGACCGGGACGGACTGATCCCGCTTGTGCGCCTGGGCCATGTTTTCAACAGTGAAACCGTCTCCTCCTCTCCCTGGGAGAGCCTGCTGGTGGTGGCCGAGTCAAAGGATGACAGGCGGGCGCTGCTGATCGACGAACTGCTTGGCAAGGACGAGTACGTGATCAAAAACCTGGGCGGAACCCTGGGGGATATCGAAGGACTGTCCGGCGGCGCCATCCTGCCGGACGGCAAGGTGGGCCTGATCCTGGATGTCCAGGGAATTTTCGAGATGGTATCTGACGGATAACCGTTTTCTCCGGTTAATCTGTTTTTCAAATTTTGATCCCGGATACTGTATAAAAGCAAAAGGAGGAAATGGTATGAAAACCTGCGAAACAAAAGAAAACCCGGAGAAACAATCCAGTATCTATACTGAGGAAGGGCTGCTCCTTTTGATTGATTCCCTGCCCCTTGCCGTTGCAGTTATAGACGAAAATATGACGGTCTCGCTTGCCAATACCGCTGCCTGTTCCATGTTCAACAAAAATCATGAACACCTGATCGGCAAAACCGGTGGCCAGGCACTGGAGTGCGCCAATCGGCATGATTCACCTGAAGGATGCGGATTCGGTCCCGAGTGCACCAAATGCAAATTGCGTCAAACCTTGAGCAATACAATGAAACTCAACCAGCCCTATAAAATGGTTGAAACATCCATGGCGTTTAAAGGCCGGGACAGAATGTATATGCGTTTGAGCACGCTTCCCCTGCAAATCAGCGATTATAAAGGGGTTCTTCTTTCCATCGAAGACATCACCCGGCAAAAAGAATATGATTTTGCAAAAACGGAAAACGAGAAACTTTCAGCAGCCGTGCAAACCGCAGGTGCCATATGCCATGAGATGAATCAGCCCCTGATGAGCATCCTAGGATTCTCCGAGCTTCTGATCGAAGATCTGCCGGATGATTCCGGTCACAAAGATAATCTTCTTGAGATCAAAAAACAGGCAGGCAGGTTGGGAAGGATAACTGCAAAACTGATGAAACTGACCCGGTACAGAACCAAACGATATCTGAACGGGGACATACTCGATATTGATGCCGGATCTGTCGATGAAGAGATAAAATGTACAAAATCAAAGAAAGGTGAATATTTATGAACAAGATACTTGTTGTCGATGATGAACGCTCCGTTATCAAACTGATGGAAAACGTGTTCCGCAAACAGGGGTATGAAACAAGAGCGGCTGAAAGCGCTGAAGAGGCTCTTTCCTTGCTGGAAAACGAAAAAATCCATGTGATGTTTCTCGATTTGAACCTGCCCGGCATGAACGGAGTGGAGCTTTGCAGGGAAATCCGAAAACAGATGCCCATGGCGCTTATTTATGCCATAACAGGATATGCCTCCCTGTTCGAGCTTTCCGACTGCAGAGAAGCCGGCTTTGATGACTACTTCAAAAAGCCGGTGCAGATCAATACTCTGATTAAAACCGCAGAAGATGCGTTTAAAACACTCAATCGCTGGAAAAGAAACTGAGTTTCCCGCAAACCTGAATCTTCTAGCTGAGAAAAAGTCTTGTGCGCCGTGAGCTTCCGCAGGGGGCAGATCGCTGCTGTTTGAAATATTCTTGACTTTTTGCGCCTGCCTTATTAGTCTGAAAGCTTACATTTTTTATATCTTTTTTAACTCTATTATGCATTGAATAGATCATATGACTTTGTTTCAGCCCGTACGTTTCGGTAAATATCTTCTCCTGGATAAAATTGCAGCAGGGGGATGGGCTGAGCTGTATCAGGGCAAACTCACAGGTGTGGAAGGTTTTGAGAAGCTGATCGCCATAAAGATGATCCTTCCTCATCTTGCCCAGGAAAAAGAGCTGATCGACTGTTTTATAGTGGAAGCGAAACTTGCGGCCCTGCTTAATCATAAGAATATTGTACAGATATACGATTTCGGCAATATCGAGGGAAATTACTTTATTGCAATGCAGTATCTGTACGGAAAGGACTTAAGGCGGGTCATAAACAAGGCTGAAATAAAAGAAAATTTCCTCGGCCTTGATTACAGACTTTACATAGTTTCCCTTATCTGCTCCGGACTCTCCTATGCCCACGGTTTAAAGGATTTAAAGGGTAACTATCTGAATCTCATCCACAGGGATATCACCCCCCAGAATATTCTGATCACATATGATGGCGAAGTGAAAATCGTGGATTTCGGTATTGCCAAGGCTGCGGATAGAAGCAGCCTTACCCGGATCGGCACCATAAAGGGTAAAGTTGCGTATATGTCTCCTGAACAGGCTGACGGCCGCCCCATAGACCATCGGTCTGATGTGTTTTCAACAGGGATTCTCCTGTACGAACTGGTGACCGGCAACCGGATGTTTAAAGGGGATACCATGGAAATCCTTTCAAAAGTCCGCCAATGCAGTTTTGATCCTCCTGAACCCACAGAGGATATTCCTGAACAGGTGTGCACCATACTGAACAAGGCCCTTGAAAAAGATCCCGACAGGCGCTATCAATCCTGCGACGAGATGCTGGCGGACCTGGAAACCTGTATGTATGATCTCTCCATGTGGCCGAGGGCGAGCGGGCTGAGCCGGATCATGCGTTCCCTTTTCAGGGAGGAGATTATTGCAGAGGAAGCTGTCATGCAGCGGGGCAACGATGCCGGTGGTGCC
>JAWLES010000260.1:0-3211 GCA_041685935.1 Desulfobacteraceae bacterium
TATTCAGCCAATTCTGTCCAATATTGCGTCTTCATCCGCCTTTTGCCTTTCCCAACGATATGTCCATCTCCCCGGCGAGTTGGCTTTTCCTAAGGTGTCTTATTACATTCTATAGGGGATAGGCTCAAGGTTCAAGGAGAAAGCTTAAAGGTTTCTCACCGGGGGGGAACCTGTAGAGGTATCGGGCTCTGCGGGGGCTATGGCGGAAGTTCTCTGCTTTTACCCAGCCCTTTTTCGGCGGGATCAATATCGCTGATCTTTGATTTTTACAGTTTTTGAACGATCGGTATGTCATGGCCTCGGGGATGGCTGATATTTCCGAGGGAATGGTCTGTGTTCCTGAAAAAACCGTCCTGAAGGTTTCTTTATAAGCTGGAAAAACCCGAGTGTCCGATCACGACTCCGGAAAATTTAAAACTTTTTTAAAAAATCTTATTGACAAGTATTATACATTACATTATACAGCGAATCATGGAAACAATACAGCACAGAGATGTGGTAAAAATTTTCCCCGGAATAACATCCCGAACCTCGATCAACTGGTCGGATAAGGGTTTGTTTGAACCCGCAGTGCAGGCTTCGGGCACTGGAACACGGCGTGAGTATTCGATATACAATCTCGTCGAAATAGGCGTGATAATTCAGTTGCGCAGTTACGGCTTGCGGAATAATCCCATTTCCAATCATTTGAAGAAAATGGAAGAGGTAATGCGACCGTTGGATTATCTGGCCTTTGATTTCGGGATGATTGTCCGCCCGCGAAAGCCGGATATTGATTTTTTGGGCGGCCGCATTGGTGGCGAAGTATATGAGTCCATGGAGACCATACTCTTGCGGAAAGAATCATTTAATTCGATGCGGTTTGACAATATTTTTGATGACCTGCCGGGGGCAGAAGGAGAAGGCAGGGCTTATTCAGCCTTAGCTGTAGATATTCAAGAAATTTATTATTATGTACGTGAGCGCCTTAATGGAATATGAATTTCCGTCCCGGACACAGGGGCGTGCCAATTTCCATCCCGGAAATAGAAGAGAGAGAGAATGTCCGGCGCGGACATAGGGGCAAAGAAGATATTTTTTTGGCCTTTTAAATGTAATGCATTACATCTGAGTCCTGTCAGGATTTTTGGATATCTGATCGAATCAGAAGGGGAATGCAGGGCTTATTTGGCCTTAAATACTGATGTTCAAATACATTATAATTGAATATACGAATGGACACAGAAGCGTGTCAATTTCCATCCCGGAAATAAAAGCAGCAAAAACATTTTTTTTATCATTATTAATATAATGCATTACATTATATTAAATTAAAGGAGGCTACATGAAACCCAGGAAAAATTTACAGCTAATTATGGCTCTTGCCGAGTCAGAAATGAAACAGAAAGATCTTGCCGAAAAGGCGGGAGTTTCGCGGGCAATTATTTCAATGGCCTTAAATGGCCGCTATGTCCCATCGCCCGAGCATATGCATCGGATTGCCTGTGCTCTTGATTCAACGGCCCAGGAACTGTTCGGAGGGGAAAAATAGGCCATACGCTGAAATTCAAACAGCAACCTTGCCTTTGGGTACTCAAAGATGAGCTTCGAAGAACTTGAAAGAGAACTGGGCGAGCCTCTGACCGTGAAAGAGGTCGCCCAGTTATTAAAACTGGACGAAAGGACCGTAAGGAAGTATTATGCCGACCTGGGTGGAGTGTGGGTTGCATCATGCCTCCGGTTCTTTACAAATGAAATAAGGAGAGTGTGTGATGCCCACAAAAACGAATCGAAGGGGGAAGCTGCGCTGGCGAGGCGTGGTGAAGCAGAACGGAAAGATTGCAGCGTCAAGGTGGTTCGGCAGCGGAAAAAAGGAATACCGCAAGGCCGTAGTATGGGAAGAGAAAACCAGAAAGTGGCTTCTGGAAGAGGCCCGGAGGACGATCCCCACGGACTCGCTGAGTTTATTGGACTGGGGAAATGAGTATCTGAGTTTTTCCCGGCGGCGGCATTCCGGAAAAACCTATAAGGAAAAAAAGGCTGTTATTCAGAGGTTTTTGGGTTTTGCAATCCAGGCAGGACGGGAAATGGATGAAATAACCCCTGGCGTGGCCATGAAATTCCTGCAGGCTCAATTTGATGTACGGGGTGGAAATGCGGCCAACAAAGATCGCAAGAATTTGGCGGCAGCCTGGCAGTGGGGCAGAAAATATCTGGACGGCTTTCCAAGAAACCAGGTCAATCCATTTTCCGCGGTGGACAAGTTCCCGCAACAGAAACATCCCAGGTACGTGCCTCCGCGGGAGGATTTTGACAGGGTTCTGGCACTGGCCAAAGGCCAGGACCATGTCATGCTGACGGCTTTTTTGCACTTGGCGGCACGGAGGGGGGAGATCTTTAATCTGACCTGGCAAGACGTGAATTTTGAAGAAGGGCAGGTCTTTTTGAGCACCAGAAAAACGCGGGATGGTTCCATGAACAGAGTGATGCTTCGCATGTCCACTGAACTGCAGGGTGAACTGCTTTGGTGGTGGGAACACCGGCCTTTTAAGCGGGCGAAACACGTTTTTGTAATGCTTGAAGAAAGCTGTTCCCCAAGGCACAATCCAGGAGAGCCGTTTAAAACCCGCCAGCATTTCATGAAGACAATTTGCAGGCGGGCCAACGTTAAACCGTTTGGCTTTCATGCAATCCGGCACTTGTCAGCGAGCTATCTTTACAAGATCGGCAAGCCCCTGAGTTTGATTCAAAGGCTTTTGCGGCACGAGGCCCCCAGCACGACTGAACGGTATTTAAAAAGTCTGGGATCTGAAACCGAGGAACTCAAAAGAGCAGTGGATGAATTTAGCAGGCGGGGAAGGGGGCAGGTTGCTTCCTTCCCTGAGAATGAAAAAGCCTCCGAAGTGGCAGCTTCGAAGGCTTGAAAAAGGATATCCACAGGGATATCCAGCACCCATTAAATGAAAGGCGATTTCCATGAAACCCAGAAGAACCGGGCATGACCCCAACGGGACTCGAACCCGTGTTTCCGGCGTGAGAGGCCGGCGTCCTGGACCGCTAGACGATGGGGCCATGGGTGGCTGATGTGCTGGGTTAACCGGCGGGTTTACCGGTTAAGTTTTGCAATATTAGGGGTGTTTGCGGTTTTTGTCAAATAGAATTTCACGCTGCGGGGTTTTGTTTAACACCCCGGCGAAAGCCTATTAGCAGGTAAATCAGCCAGCCCGCAAAC
>JAWLES010000261.1:0-3204 GCA_041685935.1 Desulfobacteraceae bacterium
ACCGGAAATTCATGCCGAAGCCAGATGGCCGAAGGATTCTGCAATGCCTTGAAAGGGGACCGAATCGAGGCCGAATCCGCCGGGATCAAGGCACAGGGTGTAAACCCCTACGCAATAACGGTAATGGAAGAAGCCGGAGTGGACATATCCGGCCATGCAAGTAAAACGATTGATCAACTGGATGACAAGAACTTTGATCACGTGGTCACGGTGTGCGACCATGCAAATGAAAGCTGCCCGTTTTTCCCGGGCCCGGTCAACCGTGTCCACAAAGGGTTTGACGATCCGCCCGTTCTTGCTGCCGGAGTACAATCCGAAGAAGAGATCCTGGCTATCTACAGGCGGGTAAGGGACGAAATCAGGTCCTATATTCTGACACTGCCCCTGGCCTTTTCAACTACGGGTTAAACTCTGCTCCGCCTTGTATCCCGCCTTGTTTACCTCATCCACCGCTTTTTGGACGGCACTGTCGTCATCCGTTGTGAATTCGGCTTTCTTGCCGTCAAGATCCACTGTCACGCCGGATATATTGTCTACGGCCTCCAGCGCCTTTTGTACTGTCTGCACGCAGTGCCCGCAGCTCATTCCTTCAATATTCAATGTAACGGTTTTCAATTTGCCCTCCTTATTCTTCAAAGTTTCATGTCAACCATACCATAGGGAAGAATAGGCACAAAATGATATTTTACAACTTGACTTCCGCAGGCATATTTACTACGTAAGCAGGAGACGCCCAGTCCCTGACCATGAAACCATGCAGGCATGAATAATGAAGCTGACCGGACCGGAAAAGAGCTGGATACTATACGATGTTGCCAACTCGGCATTCGTGCTGATTGTGGTTACCACCATTATGCCGGTATTCTTCAAGGAGTACGCGGCATACGGGCAGCCCGGAGAAGTCTCCACCTTCTGGATCGGGACGGCCAACTCGGCCGCATCCCTGCTTCTGGCTGCATGTGCGCCCCTTCTGGGAGGGCTGGCGGATGCGGGAGGACGGAAGAAGCAGTTTCTCTTTCTTTTCATGGCTGCCGGTGTCCTGTTGACATTCTCTTTTACGTTTACTGCCCGCGGCATGTGGATTTACTGCCTTTTAACATACGGGACCGCGCGTTTTGCCTGGGCCGGGGCCAACATTTTCTATGACTCGCTTCTCCACGATGTCACCACTCCATCAAGGGCGGACAGTGTTTCGGCAAAAGGATATGCATGGGGATACATCGGAAGCGTGGTCCCTTTTATAGCGGTTGCGGGAATCATTTTTGCTTTTAAAACCTCGCAGTCTCTCCCGGCGGCAGCGGTGAAGACCGGATTCATCCTTGTGGGACTGTGGTGGTTTTTCTTTTCTCTTCCGCTTTTGAGAAAAGTAAGGCAGAATCCAGTGTCCACAGCGGCACCGGATCAGATTACAGGATTTGCAAAACTTCTGCGGACATTTAAGGGGATCTGCCGGAATCCGAATACCCGTTTTTTTCTTCTTGCCTATTTTTTCTACATCGACGGGGTCAATACAATCATCAGCATGTCATCCGCCTACGGAACGGATATCGGCCTTGATACCGTGCATCTGATCCTGGCGATCCTGATGATCCAGATCACGGCGTTTCCGTTCACTCTTTTATACGGCGCCCTTGCCGGCAGATTCGGTACAAGGAAACTCCTTTTGGCCGGTATTCTGGTCTACTGTTTCATCACCTTTTTCGCTTTTTTCCTGCCTGTATTTTCCACAGATACAAAAATATTTCTATTCTGGATTCTCGCGTTTCTGATCGCCACTTCCATGGGCGGTATCCAGGCTCTTTCCAGGAGTTTCTTCATGTCAATCATTCCTGCGGACCGGTCCGCCGAATATTTCGGGTTTTACAACATGTTCGGCAAGTTCGCAGCCGTAATGGGCCCTTTCATGATGGGAATCACCGGAAAACTCGCAGGCCACTCCAGGTGGGGGGTGCTCTCCATGATTATTTTCTTTGTTCTCGGTGCGGTATTCCTTTTACAGGTGAACAAAGAAAGAACCGGTTGACAATCCTATCTGCATCAGGGAATATAGATCCGCCATTTGCAGAACAGGTCTTCCGGATGCGGGTCAGGCGGGGCAAAGATACATTCGGTTACGATGTTCGAATCGATTTGCTTTGCAAAAGAATCGAACTCGTGAAAGTGCATTTCCCTGCAGGCATATTCGCCGAGCCCGTGCTTGAGGCGGCCCATCTGGGCCGGACAGTTGGATGATGTGGCAATCAGCTCGCCATCCTTGTGTTCGATATCAAAGCAGTCCATGAGTTTCCAGGAATAGTACCGCATAGCTTTTTCAAATCCTGCAAGCCCTTTTTCCTCAATACCGAACCGCTTTATTATATCCCGCGCCGCCAGCTGTCCGACCTTGCCCCAGACGGCTGTATTGATCGATTCGGCACTTTCCAGCCCATACTGCTTTTCCACATTCAGAAACCAGAAGGCATCGATCACCCGGTACTGCCAGAGAAGTGAATCCACAAGTTCCACAAGCTCGCTTTTGTCCATTGTCTCCAAAACTGAGGATGATTCTTTTTTGTTCATTGCCGGATCCTTTTTTCCGATTTGTCGAATTTTTTCATTAAGCTGAGATACCGTACTGTAATAGACTGCACACAAAATTGTCAACCCGCCGGCTTGACAATTTTGTTTTAACGCACTCATCAGCACGGTACAACTGCCCGAACGCCGTTCTTCCCCAAAATATGCTGTAAACCGGTATGAACCATCAAGAGCATGACAGGATTTGAACAAACCGCAGCAGAAGATATGAAAGCGTTTGACTTTTGCCCGCTCCCTGTTTACCATGAATACTTTTCAGGATGAAACTTATTTTTGTACATGGAAAACCGGAACCGTCATCAACGTACAGGCAACAGTGGAAACATTTGAACATACAGGAAATATATATGAAATTCAATCGGAGCGCATTTGCAATACTTCTGATCACCGCATGTTTTGCTCTCGCCGCATGCACCACGGTCAATCCGTACACAGGCGAGCAGCAGACAAGCAAGCTTGCCATCGGAAGCGGTGTGGGGGCGCTTGGCGGGGCTGCCATCGGCGCTCTGACCGCGGACAACGAGGACAGGAGAAAGCATGCCCTGATAGGAGCCGGAATCGGGGCCGTGGCAGGCGGATCAGTAGGGTACTACATGGACGTCCAGGAAGCCAAGCTCAGGCAGAAAC
>JAWLES010000262.1:0-1598 GCA_041685935.1 Desulfobacteraceae bacterium
CCGGTGTAACTTGAGGCGGGTTTAAATGCCGGTCGGTTACCGGGCACACGACGTGACCGGTTCCGGCATTTCCCTCGGAGCAGCCCGTGACGGGCTGCGAGAATGAGCCGAAGGTTGCACCGGATCATCTGCCGCCGGAGCATATATTAAAGACTTTCAAACAAATAAAATGCTCTGTATCCTTTGCACGCCATATACAAATCCGCCTTGCTGGAGATTTCAAAAGGCGAATGCATGGACAAAAGAGCAGGCCCGCAATCCAGAATGTCCATTCCAAGCTCGGCAAGAAACTTGGCAAGCGTGCCTCCCCCGCCTTCGTCGATTTTGCCGAGTTCCCCGGTCTGCCACAGGATATTGTGCCTGTCGAAAAGGTTCCTGATCAACCCGACAAATTCGGCCCCTGCATCACTTGACCCCGCCTTCCCGCGGGCCCCGGTGAACTTTGTAATGCAGATCCCGTATCCGAGTTTTGCTGCATTGAGCTTTTCATGCACCTCTTTGTAATCCGGGTCAAGCGCACCGTTTACATCAGCGGAAAGACACATCGAGTTCATGAGACACTTGCGCAGGGTCCGGTTGTCAGTGGGTTCGTTGTTCATGAATAAAAGATCGGACAGAAAATCTTCAATAAAACTCGATTTGGCACCCGTGGTACCTTCACTGCCGATTTCCTCCTTGTCAAAAAACAGAGCCACTGCAGGCCGATGAACTTTGTCAAGGCCGGTCACGGCCTCGAGTTCAGAAAATGCACATATCCTGTCATCCTGGCCGTAAGCACCTATCATGGACCTGTCAAAACCGATATCCTTTGCCTTGAACGCGGGAACCGCTTCAATCTCGGCACTTACAAAATCCGCCTCAACCATTCCGTACTGATCATGGAGCAGCTTGAGGACTCCGAGCTTGAACCTCTCCTTTATGGTATCGTTGCCAAGCGGAATGCTTCCGCAAAGAAGGTTGAGCTTTTCCCCTTCAAAAGCCTCTGATACCTTTTTGGAACCCTGCTGCTTGCCTGCCAGATGAGGCAGCAGATCTGAAACGGTAAACACGGGATCATCATCCTGCTCCCCAATGCAGATTTCAATTGAAGACCCGTCTTTTTTCACGACAATTCCGTGCAGAGCCAGGGGAATGCTCAACCACTGGTATTTTTTGATTCCCCCGTAGTAATGGGTCTTGAGAAACGCAAGATCCAGATCTTCATACAAAGGGTTCTGCTTGAGATCAAGCCGGGGCGAGTCAATATGAGAGGCAACCACGTTGGCGCCCGACTGCACACTCTCGCTTCCAAGTACTGCAGCAGCAACACATTTGCCTTTAAGGACCTTGTAATATTTTTTGTGTATGGCAGGCCGCTGCTTGTCCAGCACATTGTCCATATTCACAAATCCTTTTTTTTCAAGAACCTGACAGATCTGCTGCACAGCCTCCCGCTCAGTTTTGCCCTTGTCCAGGAAAGTTTTATACCGCTCCGCCATCTCAAAGGCCTGATCCGTTTCCGCCTTTTTCAAATGGTCAAAAATATGCGTCTCTTTTTTAAAGGTTTCTTTTTTAAGCTTTTCAATCTCTTTTTTGTTCATCAGATGGATTCCTTTACC
>JAWLES010000262.1:1698-3166 GCA_041685935.1 Desulfobacteraceae bacterium
AAAGTCTGAAAACATACGCTTTACCCGGTCCTTGAATTCAAGTTCATCCCACCGGTCCGGAAATGCAGTGGGACTGAAAACCACTTCGAAACTCGCCTCAAAAAGCTCGGTTTCATTGCGGTACTGCCGCCGGATCAGCTTTACAGGGGTTTTCAACGCACCTTCATAACTGATAACAGTATCAGTGTCCCTGGAAGTAACCGATTTAAGCCCCTTGTCCCTTAACAGTCCTTTAAGAGCGTTCTCCCTGGCCGCCAGGGTCAAAACGTCCATGGATTCCTCAGGCGAGGTTCCGGGTACGGCAGAAATTGCTCCTTTTACCGTAACCCGTGAAAAATTTTCCGCCCTGAATTCGTTTTCCGCAGGCACCATGGTGAGTTTTTCATCCACCACCCTGTGGCCGGTTGTTTTGACATCATACCTGATATAGTAATATGATATTTCCTGTGAAGCCTTGGCAGAGGGCTGTAATGCAGTTATTGCAAAAAAAAGCACTGGAAATGGTATAAGGAAAATAAAAATTTTCAAAGCCGCAGGCATATTTTTTGTATTACATGGTTTAAAAGTTAAAGTTCATCAAATCAGGTGACGACTTTATGATTACCATAAAAGTTGTATTTTTACCATTGATTTGACTTTTTGAAACCCAATTTGCTCAGGAAGGAAAAGATGAAAAAGATAAACGTTTTGTTGATGATCCCGGCTGTTGCTTTTGTTTTTCTTTCAGGATGCACAGGCTCCAATTTCTCCCTTGGTGGGCCCGGACCCAAAGTCGTAGGTGAAACCGGTAAACAGAGAGACAGCAAAGTGGTTACATTCAATGTAATCGGCAAAGGACTTGAACCGGAAAACGCCCTTACAAGAGGCGAGGCCAAAATCCAGGCGGAAAGGGCTGCTGTTGCGGACGGATACCGAATGCTTGCGGAAAAGCTCAGGGGAGTTTATGTGGACGCCTATGTTGAAACCGGACGGGGCACTGTTAATTACGACATGATCCGCACCCATACACAGGCCTGGCTCAGGGGAGCGGAGGTTCTGCAGGTCAGCGAGGGGGAGTACGGCATCACAAGGGCCAGGATGCGGCTCAGTGTGAATTTCACCAAAAAAGGCATGGTATGGTGGCCCGTGGGAGCCAGCAAAGGCTAATTCATTTTATACGGGAGAACTCATGAAAAACCTGCAGTTTAACTATAAAAAAATCGGCTTTGCAGTTGTGCTTGTATGCTGTATTTCCTGGATCAGTCCGGTTGCGGCTTTTTCAAAACCTGCTGAAACAGGAAACATGGTAAAAAGTGATTATGAGCCCCTGTCGCCTGCCAGGAAAGCTGAGCATTTTAAGCAGCGCATGGATACACTTGACCGTCAAATTGCGTATTTTAAGGACGAACTGGAATGGCTCAAGCTTAAAATGCGGCACATTCGGGATTCAAACCGGCATGTACCCTTCAGCATGAAACAGTCGGAAAAG
>JAWLES010000263.1:0-3164 GCA_041685935.1 Desulfobacteraceae bacterium
GGTCGAATTCATCCCAGAAATCCCGGTCCTCGTCTCTCCACCCTTTTCTGAATGTTTTGTCAAAAAAGGGTTTCAACTTTGAGAACCATGATTGCCGGTCTGTTTTTTTCCGCCGTTTCAAACTCAGAACATCTTCAACATACGTGGCGATATCAGCCAGCTTGTCTTTGGGTATATAGGAGTCCGCCCCTTTCTGTATCGATTTTTTAAGGTTCTCCGAGCTAAGGGCATGGGCTGTCAGCATAAGTGCGGGTATGTCGTTTCCGCGGGCGATTTCGAGAAGATCGTACCCCCTGACTCCCATGATATCGAGTATGGCAAGGTCATAAGGGTTTTGATTCAGAAGTTTTTCAGCTGCTTCATAGCTTGCCGCGGTATCCAGGGAGTATTGATCCAGAAGCTCTTCAATGGTTTCAAGGATGTCAGGCTCATCATCTACAACCAGGATTTTTCTGTTCTTGAGTATGTTCTCTTTTTCCATATGCAACCTCCTGTTGCCGGAAATCCGACAGTTTTCCGGCGGTCTTAAACCTCCCCGATCAGTTCAAGCACGTCATTGATATCCTTTTTCGTGTGAGCCGCATTGATCTGGAACCGGATGGTCTCGTCTCCGTGCGGGACAACAGGGAAGGTAAGTCCCACCACCAGCACGCCTTTTTCAAACAGATACTTGACAATTTCATGGGTTTTGCCGGTATCCCGGACCAGCATGGGCACCACAGGATGAGGGCCGGGTATGGTTTCCTTGCCCAGGGACTCGAGTCCGTTACGGAACTGCAGTGTTCGTTCTTTCAGATCGGACAGAAGGGTTTTCCCCTTGTCGCTGTCGCATATGTCCAGGGCTTTATGGGCTGCAGCGCAGTCAGCCATGCTCAAAGGGTTTGTGTAAATATAGGTGTCCGCCTTCTGGCGTACCGCTTCTATAACGGATCTGCTTGCAGCCACGAATCCTCCGTTCACACCGAAGGCCTTGCCGAAGGTGCCCACGATGATGTCCGGGCTGGCGGCGCAGTGTTCAGCCGTTCCCCTGCCGGTTTCGCCGTATGCGCCTATGCCGTGGGAATCGTCCACAACCGTGATGACTCCTTCGGGGAACCGGCTTTGGTATTCGTTGCAGACAGCCTGAATTTCATGGACGGGCGCGTTGTCGCCCCGCATGCTGAAAATCCCGTCAAACACCACGATGACCCGTTCGATTTCTTCGTTAACTTCGTCAAGACAGCGCTTCAGGTCGTCCATATCATTGTGCTTGTAGATGCCCTTGTTGGCCCTTGGGATATTGGCGATCCGCATGGCCCGGATGATGCTGTTGTGGTTCAGGGAATCGCCGATCCAGCAGGTTTTTTTGCTGCTTATGGCAATGGCGAGTCCCAGGTTGGTGGTGTAGGCGGAATTGAAAATCTTGGCTGCAGGCTTGTTTACGAACCTGGCTGTCTGTTCCTCAAGATCAACGTGGTGGATGAATGTTCCGTCGATGAACCTGACCGCTCCGGGCCCGACTCCGAATTCACGGGTGGCCAGGTCCGCAGCCTCGATCATCTGCGGGTTGTTGGACAGGGAGAGATAGGAGTTGGAGTTGAGCCGGATAAAGGATCGGTCGATCCCTTTGATTCTGTATCTGGGGCCTGACTCACCTCTGGCCGGTATGTATCCGTCAATGACCCTTTCCGGGATTTTGGCCCGTCCTTCGGCATGTAATTGTTCGATTTCCGTATCAAGTGCTTTGTCGAGTTTTTCCGTCGGCATATTTGATTCTCCGTGAATTTGTTTTATATAAAACTCCGTGCCATGTTCCCGGCATCAGCCGAATCGGTATAACCTTCCGCTCAGTCTCCCAGCCCGTCCGGGGCTGCTCCGAGGCAAATGCCGGAACCGGTCACGTCGTGTGCCCGGTAACCGACCGGCATTTGAAACCGCTTACAGGTTACACCGGATCGTCTGCTGCCTCTGACCGGAACTTTCATGCTTTGTTGTGTCCAAAAAGACATGGCAGTTATTCCCAGTCCAGGATCACTTTTCCAGAATTCCCGGATGCCATGATGTCGAATGCATCCTCGTATTCGGTGTAATGAAAGTGGTGGGTTATGATCGGGGTGATATCAAGCCCGGACTGGATCATGGTGGTCATTTTGTACCAGGTCTCGTACATCTCCCTTCCGTATATCCCTTTGATGGTGAGCATGTTGAACACCACCTTGTTCCAGTCGATCCCTGTATGGCCCGGCATGATGCCGAGAAGGCCGATCTTGCCGCCGTGGCACATGTTGTCCAGGATACTGTTGAGCGCATCAGGGCTTCCTGACATTTCCATGGCCACATCAAACCCTTCCTTCATTCCCAGCTGCTTCTGGGCATCCTCTACGGTGTCTTTTGACACGTCAAGGATCAGGTCGGCACCGGATTTTTCCGCAAGCTTGAGCCTGTAGGGGTTGATGTCGGTGATCACCACATACCTGGCTCCGGCATGCTTGGCGATCATTGCGGCCATGCATCCGATCGGTCCGGCGCCCGTGATCAGAACATCCTCTCCGAGCACGTCAAAAGAGAGTGCAGTGTGGGCGGCGTTGCCAAGGGGGTCAAAGCAGGCCAGTACGTCAAGGGGAATGGAGGTGTCGCAGTACCATACATTGGTGACCGGGATGGAGAGATATTCGGCAAAGGCGCCGGGCCGGTTGACGCCGACCCCTTTTGTGTCCTTGCACAGATGGCGCCGCCCTGCAAGGCAGTTTCTGCAGTGGCCGCAGACCAGATGGCCTTCCCCGGAAACAAGGTCTCCCGGGGAAAAATCAAGGACGTTGCCGCCTGTCTTTTCAATGGTGCCCACGAATTCGTGACCCACGTGCATGGGTACGGGGATGGTGGAAGCGGCCCAGTCATCCCAGTTGTAAATATGGATATCCGTGCCGCATATTGCTGTTTTCCTGATTCTGATCAGGACATCGCTCTGTCCGACTTCGGGAAGATCGACATCCATGAGATCGAGGCCCTTTTCCGGTTTTGATTTGACAAGTGCTTTCATTTTATTCATTAGGTTTGAAATCCAGTTGTTTGTTGTCTGTTTACGGTCTTATTATGGTGTGGGTGTCCACTTCCTTGTGGTATATTGTCATCAGGAAGATGGTGGCAAGGGGCTGGGTCAGCAGGGCTCCGATGAAAAAGGAGCC
>JAWLES010000264.1:0-3164 GCA_041685935.1 Desulfobacteraceae bacterium
AATGATGATCCGCACCCCGTCACCACACATCCGCAAATGCTTGAAGCCATGGTTCGATACATCCGGTCCTGCTCTGATGCGGAAATCCTGATTGCGGAGGGATGCGGAGATCATCACCTGGATACGTTCGAGGTATTCAGACGCCTCGGATATGACAGACTTGCATCCAAACACGGTATCACCCTTGTGGATCTCAATGAAGAGGAACTGATTACACTCGAAAACAGTAACTGCAAAATTTTCCCTGAAATTCATCTTCCTAAGATCGCATTTGAGAGTTACATTGTCTCTCTTCCCGTATTAAAGGCGCACTCACTTTCAAAAATCACAGGGGCATTGAAAAACATGATGGGATTCGCACCGCCTGCACACTATTGGGGAGGCTGCGGCACCTGGAAAAAGGCTTTTTTTCATAACAATCTGCACCAGGCTGTTTTTGAGCTTAACCGGTATGTAACCCCCGACCTTTCCATTCTGGATGCAAGTATCGGGCTTGCCGACTTTCACCTTGGAGGACCGGAGTGCAGCCCCAGGGTTGCAAAACTTGCAGGCGGATACAATCCTGTCGAGGTTGATAAACAGGCATGCAGGCTTTTGGGAATTGATGAAACCATGGTTCCACACATCCGGCCCCGGAGCGGGTGAAACCGGGGCGGAACGTTCATGCAGTCAACTTTTTTACACAATTTTTACACATATAAGTTGTGTTTTAGCCAACAGGTCTTTATATAAAGTTCCATGAAAAAAACAAGTGATAAAATCGCAGTGGTATCGATGGCCGGCATTTTTCCAGGCGCCCCTGACAATGAAGCCTTTCTGGCCAATATTAAAAACGGAAAAGAGACGATCATCGACATACCGGCAAACAGATGGGCGCTTTTGAAGGAAAAAGTATTATCAGGGGGATATCTTCCTGATACCGCGGTTTCGGCAAAAGCAGGCCTGATTGAAGACTTTGCATTCGATTCCAGCGGATTTGATCTCGACAAGAGCCTTTTGGAACTGCTTGACCCGGTTCACCAGCTTTCCCTTGAAGCAGGAAAACGCGCACTGGAATCGATTCGGATTTCCCCTGAACAGAAGAGAAAAACAGGGGTTATCCTTGCAGCAATCTCTCTTCCCACTGAACGGTCCTCTGAAATCGCATGGCAGCTGTTTAACGAGCCTGGAAATCATAAAATACACCCTCACCAGGCTATTTCCGCAGGGGTTGTCTCCTACCCTGCCTCGCTGCTGGCAAAAGCGTTCGGGCTTGAAGGCGGCTGTTTCACCCTGGATGCAGCCTGTGCATCTTCATTGTATGCCGTTGATCTTGCCTGCAGGGAACTTGCAGCCGGCAGGGCTGATGTGATGATCACGGGCGGGGTGTCCAGACCCGATTCCCTTTATACCCAGATCGGCTTTACCCAGCTTCAGGCGCTTTCGCCTTCAGGAAGATGCGCCCCTTTTGACGAGCGTGCGGACGGCCTGGTGGTTGGAGAGGGGGTTGGCGCAGTGGTATTGAAACGGCTGGAAGATGCTGTTGCCGAAGGTGACCGGATTTACGGCGTGATCACTGGCTGCGGTGCATCCAACGATATACAGGGTAACCTGGTGGCCCCTGCGTCAGAAGGCCAGGTCCGGGCGATGAAGGCCGCATATCTGCAGGCCGGCTGGTCTCCCCATGATGTGCAGTACATGGAGTGCCACGGCTCTGCCACTCCTGTGGGAGACAGGGCCGAACTCTCCTCCATGTCCTCTGTCCGGAAAGATTCCGGTCCGGGTAAAAATTCATGCGCCATAGGCTCGGTAAAGTCCATGACCGGGCACCTTCTGACAGCAGCAGGGATCTGCGGATTAATCAAAACCCTGCTTGCCATGAATGAAAAATTTCTGCCGCCCTCTGCCAACTTTATCCGTCCCCCGGAAGACAGTCCATTGAACGATTCTGTATTCAAAGTTCAGACCCGGGCGGAAGAATGGCTGATCCCGAACGGTTCGGACACACGCAGATGCGCTGTCAGCGCCTTTGGATTCGGAGGGATCAACGCACATGTTCTGATAGAGGAATACAGGGAGAACAATATAAAATTTCTCCCTGTATCAGATCCCGGTCCTGAAAAAGAAGCCCCTGTGGCTGTCGTAGGCATGGAAATTCTCACCGGGGGTGCCAAGGGGCTTGAAGAGTTTGTGAAACTGGCGCTTGGGGAAGACGCAAATATGATGCAGGCACGCAAACCTGGCAAAGGCCTTTTCATGGATGAACTCCCGGTTCAGAAAGGTGAATTTTCCATCCCGCCCAACCAGATGTCCGACCTTCTTTCCAACCAGGTGCTTATGCTCAAGGCCGCCAAAAACGCCATGGCAGATGCCGGTATCACTCCCCGGCCCGGAAAAGAGGACTTGCCAAGGACGGGTTTCGGTGCAGCCGTGGGAATAGAGTTCGACTTCAGAGCCACTGATTTTCATACAAGATGGAAGGCAAAAAATGAGGAACAGGATGAGATTCCGGGTTCGCCTCTTACCTCGACCAGGACACTCGGTGCCCTGGGAGGCATAGTTGCAAGCCGCATTGCACGGGAGTTCAAACTCGGCGGTCCATGTTTCACCGTTTCCGCAGGTGCGGCGTCAGGGATAAAAGCACTTGATGTCGGAGTTGATTCCATCAGGTCCGGCCGCACCGATATATTTCTATGCGGGTGTGTGGACATGGCCTCGGACAACAGGCAGTATGCATTGAACCATGCATTAATCCCCTTTGCCGGACACGGCCGGTCCATCCCTTTTGATGACAGAACACGGGGGCCTCTCGGATCGGAAGGGGCCTGCGCTGTTGTTCTCAAACCGCTTGACAGGGCTGTTAAGGAAAAGGACCGGATTTACTGCGTGATCCAGGGCTCCGGCAAAAGCAGCGCAGGGGATATTGCCGGAGAAAGCAGGGAGCCTGGAACGCTCGGCATGGAAAAAGCATTTTCCCTTTCCCTTGAAAGAGCTCTTGATTCAGCATCTGTTTCAATGGAATCCATTGACCTCTACCAGGCCCATGCCTGCGGAGACAAACTCCTTGATGATATTGAAGCTGACGCATTGAATAAATGCGCTCAAAACAGTAAAAAAGGATTCTGTGCAGTCGCCTCGGCATCCGGACTTATCGGTGACACTGCAGGAGCTTCAGGCCTTGCCTC
>JAWLES010000265.1:0-3108 GCA_041685935.1 Desulfobacteraceae bacterium
ACACCGATGTAGAGGTTTCGGCTGTCGTATCCAATATACGCCACTGTTTTTTCGGAAGGCATGCCGCCTTCCACCGGTTCATACTGAGTGAATTGATCCAGCACGGTTGCGTTTTCCCAGAAAGGGTCATCCAGAATCCCGTCGATTTTTGGGGGAGGAGAACTCTCGGCGGCCTCGACCCTCATATAATTACTTCCATGGACGGCCGGAGCAACAGCGAGGATGAACAGCAGAAGCAGATGTCCTCTTAACCTAAACTTTCTCATGTTTGAAAATCCTCGGATAGAAACGAACCGGGCGGACCGAATCCCAGCGCATCTGCCGGGTTGCGGCTGGCCGTTGTGAAGCGCTGCGGCGTCCCCGCTGAAGCTCCGGCATCTTCGCCGATCTCGGCCCGCTCATCATCCAGGTGAAAATTAAAATGCCATTTTAATATTCTTTCCTGAAAAAGTCTACTTGCCGTAGACTTGATTTATGCTGATGGCATGTTCTTCCATATTGGTGCCGATATCCCGGTACAGCTGAGCCAGGGAGAGTTTATAATCGATGATCGCCCTCATTTCGCTGCTGCGGGCGTTGGCCAGATCGGTTTGATATTGAAGCACCAGGAAATTGGTGGACAGCCCCACTTTGAGTTTTTCTTCTTCCGCGGCCAGTTGTTTTTCTGCATACTCACGGGCGGTTTGGTAAGCATGGATGCGCTTGAAATTGCTTTCCACATTCCGCACCGCAATTTTGATATCCTGGAACAATTGCTGCTGCTGATTTTCGATCAGCATGCGGGCCCGGTCCAGGTTGACCCGGGCCTGAGCCAGCTGGGCGCGGGAAAAGATGTCATTCAGCGGGAGATCCAAAGTCAGGCCCACCGACCAATTCCGGTACTTAAATCCGAAGGCGTCCTCCAGGGAGTCGGAAAATCCGCCGGGGATCCGGTCCACCACCACCCCGGTTAAGGGGTTGTTGTCCTTATATATAAGCTGATCCCCTGATACCCCG
Organism: Desulfobacteraceae bacterium; assembly: GCA_041685935.1. Lineage (GTDB taxonomy): Bacteria > Desulfobacterota > Desulfobacteria > Desulfobacterales > Desulfobacteraceae > JAIPEK01. The sequence goes on from JAWLES010000265.1 coordinate 997, forward strand.
GGACTCCAGTATTGGGCGCTGAGACTTAAATCCGGAAGCATTTGATTTTTCGCGTAACTGAAATCCAGTTCGGTGTTTTTCAAACTGATCTGGGATGCTTTGAGGTCGGGACGTTTGTCCATAGCCATTCCGAGAGCTTCCTCAAGGGAAATCTCTGTTTTCTCGTATTCAGGGGCGTCGGAAGGGATCAAATGGAGGGATTCCGGCTGGAGGCTTTCCGCCCGCAGGTTGAGAAGGGTTTTCAGCCGGTCTTCCTGGTCTTTAACCTGAGTTTCCGCAGCCAGAATGTCCGCCTCCCGCTGCGCGACGCTGGTTTGGGCATTGATCACTTCCATGGGAGCCATGGTCCCCACTTCAACGGCCCGCCTGTTTTTTTCTAAAAGCTGCTGGGCCTGAGTCAGCGACTGCCGCCGCACTTCCAGGTCCTGGATGTAGTAAATCAAATTCCAGTAAGCGTTTTCAACCTGGTAGATCAGATCCTGAACCGCTTTTTTAAATTCCTCTTCTGAGGCAGCCATGGAATTGGAGGCGATCAAAATTTCCCTCCGGCCCATGGTCAATCCGAAATTCTGCAGCAGGGGCTGTTGAAAATTAAGCCTGAGTTCGGTTCCGTAGCGGGGATTTATTGTCTGAAAATTCCGGTTGGTGTCGAATTTATAACTGTTCATTTGGGCGGATAAACTGCCTCCGGTGGGGAGCTGCTGCTGGATGGTGAAATCATAGTTAGAGTTGAGCTGAGAAACGACATTGGCCGAATCTAAAAATGAATAGGAAGCGGACTCGGTGTTTCTCCGGCTGAATCCGAAAGAGAGGCTGGGGATGAATTTCTCCTGTGCCTGGTCAACAGAAATGGACGCTAATTCAGGATTGATCATTTCAATTTTTATGCCCAGGTTGTTTTTAAGGGCCGTCAAGATGCAGTCTTCCAGAGAGAACTCCCTTTGTTGTTCCTGGGCGGGAAGAAATGCCGGGACAACAAAAAAAATAAAAAAAAGGATCATGAATTTTCGGATACTCATTTGAACCTCCATATGATGGGTCTATTTTACCCTGGCCTATACCTTAGAAAATTGTTTTCTTGTGGCATATGGAATTCAGGTATGGCTTGTGCTCCCTTCAGATTTTTTACGCCATTCTTCGCGCTGTGTTTTCGGCTGCTGCGCAACTCCCCCCGTCCGTGGGTCAAACATGCTCGCAGCCCGGCTTTGCCGGGTTCCCTCAAACACAGCCCTCAGCCTGACCCATTCATAAAAAAATGGCGATGGTTTTTTTATGAGCATTTTTTCAGAGAAATGCAAGGTTTTTCTGAAAATGACAGATGAAACGTTTTTGTTTGCTTTGCCTTTCATAATAATCGCCATTTTTTTACCTTCCAGGCGGGCCGGATCTCACCGCATCTGCTTTGTTGCAGGGCATTCGCGGTGAAGGACCACAGCGTCATGCCCTGCGCCTCGCATCTGCGGCAATCCCGGCCCGTGAATAGGCCAGGATCGAAGGCTAAATCTTCAAGGTCGCTTCAGCCACACCTGAATTCCATAAAGCCGTAACAACCTCATTCCGTTAATAAATCATAGCTCAATTGAAATCCCTATTCAAAATACGTGCGAAGGACGGCACGGCTGGAGGGGCCCCCCCGCCCGCAGGCAGCGAGGACGGGGGAGGAAGCCGTTCCGGGACCCTTCTTCCGATTTTCATGGTTCGAGGTGTATTATACTCATGATGAATTCATAAAAAAAACAGTTCGGGCGGGCCGGCTTGAACGGCATCCCGTCCATTATCTATTACGTTTGGTTTCGGGATTTGTTATCAGTTTGTCTTTCATCTTTTTCTCTTTCTCTCCGGTCTTTTTGCCGCTGGGATTGGAAAGCTTCGATCATCTGTTCGATCATCTGATCAAATTGTTTTTTTTGATCCTCGTTCAGCACCTGTTTGATGTCTTCGAGCAGCCGGCTGCGCAGAGAACGGAAGCGTTTGTGGATTTCTTTCCGCCATTCTTTAAAGCGGGCTTCACTCTGGGAAAAGACCTCCCGGATGGCTTCCTGCTGTTCACCGCTCAGCTGTAAGGTTTCTGCCATTTCTTCCAAGGTGGGAAAATGAGAAGGGGAAGGGCTT
>JAWLES010000266.1:0-3087 GCA_041685935.1 Desulfobacteraceae bacterium
AATGACGCCTGAACAACTTATCCTGGCACTGTATAACGGCGCAATAAGCCGCCTGAAACTTGCACGGAAAGGAGTCCGGGAAAATGATATAAAAATGCGGGGTGAAAACTTAAGCAAAGCCATTGCCATTATCTCGGAGCTCAATGCGTCCATTGATCCGGAAATGAACGATGAAACCGCTGGATTTTTAAGAGGGTTATACACGGCTATACTGACGGAACTTCCCAAGGTGTCACTTAACAATGACGTGGAAATCATAGACCGTGCAGAGTCCTATATTACCAGACTCAAAGAGATATGGGAAAATGATGTCATGGCTGAAAGCAGCCACCCGGCAAAGAAGAAAGGCAAAAACGGCGGCACTGTCCGGTCCTCCTCTTCATACGGGTCAGGTTTCGGGAATGGCGAAAAAAAGAAATCCCACTCGATATCAGTTTAAGAGGGGAGAAAAGACAAATGGAACAGCAATATCAAAAAGTCAACAAAGCAATGAATTCGCTTTTTGAAATACAGGATCGCCACATGGCATCATTTTCAGGCGACACCCTGCCGGACCTGGAAAATCAGTCAGCAGAGCGGAAAGAGGCCATGAACCACCTTCAGGATCAGGTTAACGCATTCATTTCAGCAGTGGAAAAGGACACCGGCAGTGAGGCTCAATCAATGATGCAGTTTTTTAACCAAAGAATCACCACCCTGCTTGAACAGAACAGGACCATTGAAAACAGAGTTAAGGCTGTGAAAGACAGTATCGGCAAGAGCATGAAACAGCTTTCAAAAGGGAGGAAAGGCTTACAATCCTACAGGCCGCCATCCCTTTCCGTTCAAAACAGGCCCAGGGTGATCAATTTCAGTGAATAAGGAGAGTAATCCATGAATATCAACTATATTAATACAGCCCAAGGCGGAGAATCCTCTGCTGTGGAATCTTCAAAACCCGTTTCCCAGCAGCAGCTGAAAACTGAAACACCTGAAAAGGCGCAGAACCTCAGCAATTCCGAGCGCATACAAAACGACCGGAAAGAAAAACAACAGAAAGAGGAGGGCCTTACATCTGAAGAGACAAACGAGCTTACCGAAGAGCTGAACGACTATATGGACGACCTGCAAACCAAGCTGGGTTTTTCCATACATGACAAACTCAATCACCAGGTGGTCGTGGAAATCAAAAACAGGGAAACCGATGAGATCATCAAGCAGATCCCTGCTGAAGAGCTGCTTGACATCAAGGAGAAAATGCTGGAGTTCAGGGGGATGCTTCTGGATCACAGCATTTGAATTAAGCTGACAGGGGCTTGTATTTCAGGAAGGGGCCAGAACATTGTGCTGATGTGAATAATCCGAATCCGACATCACCACCTGTACAGCCTCTTTTGTGTTCGGGTTTATGACCAGCGGACCTATGAGGTTGGCTGTTATTTTCCTGCTCTCTCCGCTTCCGCTGATATTAACAACCACGTAAATAACCAGCTGCTCCGTTTTCACATCATTCCAGCCCATTTCCGACATCAGGCCGTCAAGTTGTTCTATCCTGTAATCCGGCTTGAACAGGAACGGGTTCATAACCACAAGGGAGATATCCGGCTCTTCAACCGACTGAAACCAGCAGAACGGGGCGGTTTTGGGATCTTCCAGAAGAGCGAACCTATCTAGCCCGGGAAAACCGGGAAGTCCTTTCGGCATATGGAGGATCCTGTCTTCATCAATGGTCAATTCACCGTATTTTCGGGTGTTTATTTTCAATCTGCTTACTCCTTGGGCAACTTCTTTTTCACAATATCAAGTGCTTCCGAAATTTCTTCAAAAGGACGGGATGCCGCCTCGATATTCTCTCTTTGAATTTTTTCAAACACTTCCATCCGCAGAATATCCACATCCCTGGGTGCGTCAATTCCCATTTTGACGGTTCCGCCGTCCACTTCAAGAACACTGAGAACAATATCGTTTCCGATCCGTATTTTTTCTCCGGCCTTTCTTGTTAAAACCAGCATATATGATCCGTTCCTATCTCAGATAGTCCACCAGGCTCAGATTCAGGATCTGCGAAGTGGAATTCAATGCCGCCTGATAAGCCGTTTGAATATTCTTGAGGTTCATGATGGATTCAATCATATCAGCATCTTCAATGCTGGACCGGCGTTCGGTAAGGCTCAGGCTCACATCCCCTGTAATGGTTTCCCTGGTTTCCAGGCGGCTGTATTTCATACCGCTGTCCACTACTCTCTGGGTCATCTTCTGATAATGTCCGTCAAGTCTTCCCAGGGTCCGCTCGATTCCATAGGTGTCATTATCCTTCAGATAGGACTTCAAGTCAATGAGTGTGTTGAAAATACCCCATTCGGCCTTGCGGTCGCTTTCTGCAGCCTTTGCCACATCATCTTCCGGATCGAAGCCCAGGACCCCCCCGATGCTCTCTCCGTTGCCGCCCACGGACAAAGGTGCATTTTCCCCGCTTTTCCAGTCCAGGCGAAACTCATCCAGCCTGTCCCCTTTTTCCTTTATGGTGAAATTCTGGGTAACCTCGTCCCATGAAACAGCGTAGTTGACCCGGTTGCCTTCTTCAACCGAAGCTTTTTCCAGCGCCTTTTCCACCTCGAGCGCCAGCTCCTCGTGACTTTCATAGGTATTCTCTTCAACCAATGCGGTCAATTCGCATACATCAAGGTTTCCCTCGTTGTCCGTGGTAATCTCCCTGAAATCGATCTTATTATTGGATGAATCAAGTGTGATATTCACCACCGGCTCATCACTTGCGGCAAAGGTCACCTCGTTGTCCGCGGAGAACCCCAGCATTCTGCCTGCGCTGTTTTCCCGGCTGCTCCCTGTCTGCCAGAGCATGGAGAAGGATTTGATGTTTTTGTCACTGCCTTTGATCATGAACTCTCCGGCTGTATAATCATAAGACACAGCATAGTTAACATTGTTGGGAGAGGCGTTCCTCATCTCCGCCTCAATCTGTGAGGCCACATCGTCAAGATCCGTATAATCACCCTCAGGCACGGCCACGCTGATTTCATCCGAGTATTCTCCATCCGCACGTACTTCCCTGAAATCAATCATGTTGTTGGTGCTGTCAAATTTCATCAG
>JAWLES010000267.1:0-3076 GCA_041685935.1 Desulfobacteraceae bacterium
ACCAGCCTTGTGGTCGCATTCGATTCGATTTTAAGTTCGGCTTCATGGAGCTTTCCGATCCAGGAAAGAACCCTTGCCGGTTCGATTTTGCCGGCAATCTGCTGCAAGGCGGGTAAAAAATCGGTATTCACCAGTGTTTCTCTCGTGTACCGCACCACTGCAAGGTCCCGCAAAAAGGTTCGGATAACGGTCAGGGAATCTTTCAGCAGCTCAGGCTCCCTGTCCAGCCGCTCCGCTGTCACAAGAGCGTCCATGGGGCCAAATGCTCCATGACCGGCCGGGTGCATGAGCTTTTCAACCTGCTTGATCAGCCATGTTCTCCTGGCGGCCCAGTCCGTTGCCGTCTTTGTTTCGTTTTCAGTAATACCTGCAAACAGCATTGCCTTCCTGCCGTCTCCATTTGCCGTTCTTGTGCAGATGGAGGCATATTCAGGATCAATGCCGTGTGTCCGGATCAAATGCTCTCTGATTTCGGTTTCCCCTGCCGTTTTGAACCGAATGTGTCTGCATCTGGAAAAAACCGTGGGAAGAAGGGATTCGGCATTGTCGGCAAGAAGTACGAAAACCGTGTCCCCGGGCGGCTCTTCAAGGGTTTTCAGCAAGGCGTTCTGGGCTTCGGTGTTCATGGTTTCAGCGCTTTGAAATATGACCATGCGCTTGAAAGCTTCATTTGCCCTGACGGTCAGAGCGGAGCAGAGGTCCCGTATTTTTGAAATTCTGATGACGCCTTTTTCCGGGACAACCCTTATGATATCAGGATGCATGCCATTGGTGATTTTCCTGCAAGACCGGCATTCAAGGCAGGCCATGCGCGAAAAAGTCCCTTTGCCCGGGGAGGCGCAGTTGACAACCCTGGCAAGCTCAACAGCGGTCTTTTCCATTTCAGGGACTGATTTGCCTGTAAACAGCAACGCGTTGGGAAATTTTCCGCTTGACACGATGTGTTTCAGTCCGGCTTCGGCAGAGGCTGTTTTTGGAAATTGACCTTGGTTCAAGGCTGCATCAGCTTTATCAGGCGCCATGATTTAATAATCAACCCGTTCCTTGAGCTCTTTGCCGCATTTGAAAAACGGGAGCCTTTTGGGGGGTATATGTACCTTTTCACCTGTTTTGGGGTTTCTTCCGGTATAACTTTCATACTCTTTGATGAAAAAGCTGCAGAAGCCCCTGATTTCCACCCGCTCACCTTTTACGAACGCTTCTTTCAGGGAATCGAAAAAAATATTCACGATTTCAGCGGCCTGGGATTTTGAAAGTGTTGTTCTCTCTTTTAAAACATCAATCAGTTCAAGTTTGTTCATGGGTCCTCTTTGCGGATTCGGGTTACAAGATGTTCATAAACCTGGGTTGTAATCAAAATTGGGTAATAAGTCAAGCAGTTATGCCAGTAAGTCCGGCAGCTTCTCAACATTGTGTTCCTCCACTTCAATACCTGCAAACTGCCTGAGGGCATCCACATGAATCACCACGCGGCTTTTTCCCTTGTAATGGACAAATTCACCTTTCATGCCGGCCATGGGCCCTTCAAGTATCATGACCGGGTCTCCCTGTTTCAGTTTGGCTGAGTTCCCGGTTATCACATCGATTTCCGTACTTGTGAGGATCCGCAGGGACTCAATCTGGGTGGATGACACAGGCACCGGCCCGTTTGTGTTTCCGAGGATGCGCACCGCACCCGTGGTTTTAAGGATATTCAGCTGCTCATTCGGAAATATGGACGTCTTGACGAATACATACCCCGGGAACAGGGGTTTTTCCAGCATTATGTGACGGTCTCTTCTCCGGCTTTTGGTCTTGATCCTGGGCAGGAATGCCTCTAACTTTTTTTGCAGGATGCTTTCATAAACAATGTTTTCATAGTTGCTCCGCGTCAGCAGGGCAAACCAGTTTTTTTTCAGGGTCATTTGTTACCGAACGCTCCGATGCCGTGAAGTTCAACAAGAAACATGATTTCCTCGTCATCAGGGGTTTCAGAATAGGAGACCAGCAGGGTCCAGCATTCTTTTTCCAGTAGAAAACCGATTTCATGTTCGATATTTTCCTTTGCAAAAAAATCCTCCTCCACTGAATAAAAGGCGCTTAATTCGCGGTTGATCTGAATATTCAGCGTGCCGAGAAGTGTCTCTTTTTGATCCTTTTCATACCGGTATTCTGCTTTAAGGTAGTCCCCCCTCCTGTCGGTCAGTTTGAGAAGGGATTCATGACTGGTGATTTCATTGGTGTAAGGGGACCAGTCTGCCTGAGCTTCCAGCAGAAAGAATTTGACCGGCCGCAGCTCGGCTTCCAGGGTGATGTCGGAAAAAGGCTCATCCCCGCCCTCCCTTTGTGTGTTTATATCAAATGTCTGGTAAAGTTCGAACCAGGCGAATTCATTGTACACGTTTTTTCCGTTCACCTCTTTTCTGGAGATAAAACGGTTGGTGAGAATCCATTTGACGGCATTCTTTCTTTCGATATTATCGATACTGTCGAAACTGGGCAGATCTTCCTGGTCTTGTTCAGGGATGTACGTGTACTCGAGTTCCGGTTTGATTTCGTGTTTTATTTTCTCGGCAAATTCATTGTCAGGAGAGTAAATGTTGTAAAGCTTTGTGGCCATATCAAGATTGAAGTCGAAAAGCTCCCTTGTGAAAAAGTCATCAGTATCCCCGGACAGGGTCTCGTACTCATCCGTATACCATACGGTTTCCCTCACACCCACTGACGGCTCCACATTAACGTATCCTCCCAGGCTGAACGGCATGTGTACGGCAGGATGGAGATCCAGCCGGTCGCCCCTGATTTTTGAATCCGTGGTGTCTTTTCTGTAAAAGTTGTCATAGGAGGAATCAAAATCAAACAGGAACGGGGAGGAGGCGATCCGCTGCTTGACCGAAGAAAACTTAACCGACGGCAGTCTTTGAAGGGTTGTGTCGTCCGTCCCGTCCCGCCTTTTGATCACATTGTCATAATACTCAAGATTCATGTTGAGGCTGTACGCGCTGAACGATTTGTTCACATTGAGGGTGTTTTCCCTTGTGGTGTCGTCATAGTCGTCAATGCTTCTGCCGAAGCTGTTTTCAAAAGAATCCTGGGT
>JAWLES010000268.1:0-3073 GCA_041685935.1 Desulfobacteraceae bacterium
GGGGGGTGCGCAGTGCCGGGCGTGATGGCCGCCAGGGTCCTGAGAAGTCCCAAAGAGAAGATAGCCACGGTGCTTACCGCACCGTTCATGAGTTGCGGTGCCAAAGTCCCGGTAATTATCCTGATTGCTGCTGCATTTTTTGAAAATTCCGCATCAGTTATGTTTTTCTGCGTGGCAGGCGGCTGGGCGGCGGCTCTCCTGGTGGCAAGGCTTTTGCGGTCCACACTGGTCAGGGGAGATGCCACCCCGTTTATCATGGAATTGCCTCCGTACCGGCTGCCGACCCTGAACGGGCTTTTGATCCATACCTGGCACCGGACATGGCAGTATATCAAAAAGGCGGGTACCGTGATACTGGTGATATCAGTTCTGATATGGGCTGCCATGACCTTCCCTGCACTCGAAAAGGACAAGGCGGCGCGTTTTGAAAATCTCAGGTCCCAGGCAACCGTGGAGTTGTCAGGTGAAACCCTTGAAAAGAAGCTGTCCGGTATTGACAGGCAAATGAGCAAAACGGAGCTGGAAAATTCGTTCGCAGGCATGGCAGGCCGAACACTTGAGCCGATCACGGATGCGGCCGGGTTTGACTGGCGGACCAATATCGCACTGATCGGAGGATTTGCCGCAAAGGAAGTAATCGTATCCACCCTGGGAACTGCATATTCCATGGGAGGCGTGGATGCTGAAGAGGCTTCTGGGCTGGCGCGCAGGATATCTGCTGATCCGGCTTTCAGTCCTGTCACTGCGGTCTCCCTGCTTGTTTTTGTGATGCTTTACTCTCCCTGTTTTGTAACCGTGGTGGTGATAGCAAGGGAAACATCCTGGAAATGGGCTTTGTTCAGCATGGTGTTCAATACGGCGTTAGCCTTTGGTCTGGCTGCTGCGGTGTATCAGGCCGGAACCTTTATGGGGGTGTAGGAAAGCGGAGTTCACCACTGCATACCCATGGGGGTTTTGTCTTCTGCAGTCACCCTTATTGCCGAGTTTCCCGTGACCGGGCACATGTTTTCGCATATGCCGCATCCGATGCACAGGGAATCAATTACGTAAGGCTGTTTCAGTTCCACTCGGTTGCCTGTCTGATCCTCCGAGGTGACGGTTTTGAATTTAATGGCCTTGTCATGAGTGGGGCAGTGTTCTTCACATACTATGCAAGGTTTTCCAAAGGCGTAGGGCAGGCACCTGTTCTTGTCCACATATGCTTTTCCGATGACAAAGGCGTGCTTTTTTTCAAGGGAGAGGTTTTCCAGTGCACCGGTCGGGCATACCTGGCCGCAAAGGGTGCAGTTGAATTCGCAGTACCCTATCCTCGCGACCAGTTTCGGGGTGAACATTCCTTCAATGCCTGTTTCCATGAAAACCGGCTGGAGTGCGTTCCGGATGCAGACTTTCATGCATTCCCCGCACCTCACGCAGCTTGCCAGGAATTCTGTTTCATTCAGGGCGCCCGGGGGGCGGATGACAGAGGAAGAAGGGCTTTTTGCGGCTGCATCCACCCGGGTAAGGCTCCACAGGACCACTCCTGCGGCACCGGAGGCAACCAGCCGGCGTTTTGAAAGGTCGATTTGCTGTTTGGACGGTTTTGCGGAAAAGGCAAAACGTGAGATCTTTTTATCGCAGTATTCCAGGCAGTCCATGCACAGGTTGCACTCTTCGGTGTGTATCCGGTTCTCAGGTGAGAATGCATCCATGCGGCATTTTTCAATACACATTTCGCATTTGCTGCACGCGGATAGAGGCAGACGCTTGAAAAGCGAGAACTTTGATATCAGTGCAAGCATCGCTCCCAGCGGACAAAGGTTCCTGCACCAGAAGCGCTTTGAAATAAGCTCCATCAGAAAAACAGCACCGAGAATGATAAAAGAGAGCATGGCAAGATAGAAGAAAGATTGTTTGTAAGGAAGGACATAAGCTTTGAAAATATCATAAACCGGTTCGGTCAGACCTGACAGCCAGGAAGGGCCGCTCATGTAGATCGTATCAAAAAAGCCGGTTACAATCGCATTGAAAGCCGGGTCCACTGAAAAGGAAAGGCCCCTGACCAGCAGTGAAAACGGATCAACAAATGCAAGCCACTGGACGCCGAGCAGGGCGGACACCAGCACGGTGAACAGGATCAGGTACTTGATGTACCGAAGATGGAGCCGTTTTTTCACCACGGGTTTTATGAAAAATCCTGCTCCGTCGATCAATGTGCCCAGAGGGCAGATCCATCCGCAGAAGGCACGGGCGAATACAAGGGTGAGCGCCACCACGAAAAGGGACGGCAGAAGGAGGGTGACGATTTCTTTTGTTGCAAGCCAGACTGCGGCAGCAACAAGAGGGTCCCATCTGAAAAAAATGTTCACTGCATACGGGATGGTGTCTGAACCGGTATAGTCAGTGTTCCGGAAAAGGAACAGGAACAGCAGCAAAAAAAGGATCTGGGAGAGTTGTCTGAGTCTCCTGGTCAGTGTGCGGATATTCATACAAATATTATGAAACGGTTTTTATGTTACATCGGCTGAGGTCAATCCTCCCCAGCCCGGATTTGTGAGCCTGGACCGTGGAACCGATTTCTTCCGGCTTCATGCCGAACAGAGTTGTTGCATAGGCATCACATGCAACCGGGTCTGTTGAAACAATAATCGTGTCAAGCTGTTTTACATCCTCAAGGCTTCCGCCCTGGGGGCCGTTTCTCACCAGGATGCGTGTGGCGTCCACCACAGTCAGGGAAGGGCGTATAACAGTGTTCAGGTCGGCAAGATTCCGGGCGATGTTAGAGTGAATTTGCCCCCTTCGTCCGCCGATAACGCCCATGACATTCTTCATGCCGATGGTCAGGCCGGACAGCCCATGATCCTTTGCAATGGGAACATTTATGTAGCAGTCCGCCTCCAGGGCGTCCCTGTAAAAGGTCCATTCACCGAGTGCCCTGCCGTTGTCGATTCTTACAGGGATGAATCGTCTTTTGTCCATATAAGAACATTCCGCTCTTTTGTCTTCGATCCGGTCCATGGCCGGTTTGATGCCGCTGTTGTTATAGCACCGCCTCTCCTCGTTGCAGGGCCTGTCAAATACCGAAACCTTTGAG
>JAWLES010000269.1:0-3039 GCA_041685935.1 Desulfobacteraceae bacterium
ATGGCGGAATTGGCAGAAACAGTAGATCAGGCAGTGAAGGGAATGACCGACAGGGAAGGAAAATACCTGACCTTTTCCATGGCTGAGGAGGAATACGGCATCGGAATTCTCAAGATCAAGGAGATCATCGGGATGATGGCAATCACTACGGTGCCCCAAGCCCTTGATTTTGTCAAAGGGGTGATTAATCTCAGGGGTAAAGTGATTCCGGTGATGGATTTGCGTCTCCGGTTCGGTATGGAAGAGATCGATTATACCGATCGAACCTGCATCATTGTGGTGGAGATTGAAGGTGACTCGGGTACGGTGACCATCGGCATCGTGGTAGACGCGGTCTCGGAAGTACTGAACATCAAAGGCGAGGATATAGAGGATACGCCCACATTCGGCACCGATGTGAGCACGGAGTATATCCTGGGTATGGCCAAGACGGAAGGCGGCATTAAAGTTCTGCTGGACATTGACCGGGTGCTGAGCTCGGAAGCAGTTGCTCCCCTGAGTGAAGCCGCATAAGCAGCTGACTTTTAAGCAGGGAAAAGGCGAGAAAGCCCCCCACACGACATGGTTGAAGATCCGCGAGGCAAAGAGCGGTTTTGGTTCCGCAACCTGCATCCCAACCTTCTTCTGGGCACAGCCAGCGATCGGTATGCCGGATGGATGGGCCAGATCTATACACGGGAGCGATATGCGGGCCGAATCAGCCGCCGGACAAAAACCGTGGGCCAATGGATTGCAGCAACCGCTCAACCATTAGAACTTCCTCCTTTTTGTGGATGGCCACTACTTCGCGTCAATACATTTTTCTCTTGTTCGGACCATGGGATCAAAACTTCCATGAAATGGCAATGAGGTGAATCATGTATACGCTACCTCCCTTTCATGACATGCGTTACCTTTTTTGACAACGCGCTGAACGAAAAGGGTTTTTGGATAAAGTCCTGTGCACCTGCATCCAGGATGGCCTGGGCCGGGCCTTCAAGGGTGTAGCCGGTAAATACGATGACCTTGAGCTTGGGGCGGGCCTTCATAATCAGCGGATAGACTTCTGCCCCTTTCATATCCGGCATTTCTATATCCAGCAGAGCAAGATCAATATCCCCATCAAAAGTCTCGGCCATATGAACGGCGGACTTTCCGTTTTTGGCCGCTATAACCCGGTAACCTAAGCGCTTCAGCATCACCCGGGTGACTTCAGTTACCATATCTTCATCTTCAATGACCAAGATGGTTCCCATGTCTTTCATGACTTTGGCGGGTTCTTCCTGCAACATTTTGCCATTTTCCGCTGCCGCCTCCGCGGCAGGAAGATAAATTCGGACCTCTGTCCCTTTACCCAATTCTGAGTCCACAGAAATCCACCCCTCATGATTCCTGACGATCCCATATGCTGCGGCCATACCCATACCCCGGCCCTGGAACTTGGTGGTGAAAAAGGGCTCTAAAATTCTACTCCTTTCTTCCTCGCTCATGCCCTTGCCGTCGTCCTGGATACGAAGACACACATAAGGCCCCGGGGTCAATCTTGGCTTCTGTTTTACAACCTCCTCGTCGATGTATCGGTTTTCAGCGGTTATCTTGATAAGACCCTCATCCGTAATGGCTTCATTGGAATTGGTCAGTACGGCAGACAAAATGGTCTGTATCTGAGTATACTCGGCCCGGATGCAGGAAAGCGTTTTCGGGATAGCGGTTTCAATTCTGATGGAAGGTTTGATCTGCTGCCTTAAAATCGGTAGTGTTCCTGCTAAAAGATCCTCCAGATTTATGTCCTTTGGTTGATATTTTCCGCCTTGCGCATAGGCCAGCAACTGATCGGTTAATCGAGATATCCGATGGCTGGAACGCTTTATGGATTCAAAATATTTGTGCCCCGCCGTCTCTCGGGGGAAACGCATCTCAAGTAACTCGATGGTTGTCAAGATGGCCATGACCGCGTTGTTGAATTGATGGGCAACACCCCCGGCCAATGTGGCAATGGCCTCCGTCTTCTGTGCATGTTGGAGTTGAATTAGAAGCTTCTTTTCTTCCCGCATTCGAACCTGCTCAATAATACGTCCCAATATCTCGGCAATGGCATTGGCCAGATGTCTTTCTTCCGTAAGAAAAGGACCCTCCTCATCATAAGGTCGTTCCTCCAAATAGCATATTTCCAACACCCCTTTGCTTTCACCATTTACCATAATTTCGGTGACTTGTTTCCATTTAGTGTCTCTGAAGTTCCCTGTGCTGTATTCCTTGTCTTCCAACAGGATTCTCGCACAGATGATTACCGAATACCGCCAGGTTGCCGGAATAAGATCAACAACTTTTTGGAGGATATCATCCAAAGAAATACCTGACTTCTGCATAAGATTGGAAATCTGGTAGAGGCAATGCAGTTCTTTTACCCGTTCATTTAGCTCCTTTGTCTTATCCTGTAGCGCTTTTTCCGCCGCTTTTCGTTCGGTGATATCCTGAATCCCTCCCACGATGCCGGCCACGTTGCCTTGACTGTCAGTGAAGACTGCCTTGTGGAAAACGACATCGTGGAGTATTCCCTGGGCGTTTCTCACCTGAGATTCGTATTTTTGTATACCGCCACTCTCAAACAGTTGATTATCCTTGGCAGAATAGATTTCAGCCAGTTCCGGCGGGCCTATGTCGAAAACGGATTTACCAATTATGTTTTCTGCTTTTTGACCGAAAAACAGCTCGAACGCCTTGTTGAAGCCCAGGTATCTTCCCGTTCTGTCCTTATAGAAGACCGGAATCGGGATGGCGTCCAGGAGCGTGTGCAGAAACTTCTTGTTATGGCCCAGCACCTCTTCAACCCGGTGCGGTTGATCTGTCGACCTCTTTTCATCAGTCATATCCGAAGGACTTTCTTTGTGCTTTTCCGCTTTTCGTTCCAACTCCCTGATTTTTTGCTCCAACGCTTCATAGGTCGGTTTCTCGGACATGGCGTGATTCTCCAGTATACCCAGGTTAAATGGCTCAAATGACTTCAATCGACAGAAGTGAAAGCATGAAAACTTCACCTGCGGATAAGCGCCGACCTTT
>JAWLES010000270.1:0-3025 GCA_041685935.1 Desulfobacteraceae bacterium
CCCGGAAGGCGTTCCGTCCATGCTTCCCCCGAATGAGTGACAGGCATCGGCAATCAGAGAAAGATTCCGTTTCCGGGCAATCTCCCCCAAGCGCCTGTAGTCGCACATCTGTCCCGCATAATCCACTGCAATGACAGCCCTTGTTTTTGGAGTGATTTTATTTTCCACACATTCGGGATCGATGTTCAGTGTATCCGGGTCCACATCCGCAAAAACCGGAACGCCGCCGCTGTGAACGATCACATTCCCTGTCGCCGCAAATGTCATGGGAGAGAGGATCACCTCATCCCCAGGCTTTATTCCGACAGCATGAACAGCCGCATGCAGGGCAGCAGTCCCGCTGTTGACGGCAACGGCATGCCGGGTTCCCGCCAGTCCGGCCCCTTTTCGCTCGAACTCCTCCACCTTCGGTCCGGTGGTGAGCCAGCCGGACCTCAACACATCAGTGACCGCCCTGATATCATCTTCATCGATGTTCTGCCTGCCGTACGGCATGTCATATCTCTCGGACATTGTGTCTTTTTCAGTCATAAATTTTCCATGCAAAAGAGTAATGCCGGCCTGGAACCCTCAGGAAAACAGCTTTGTCCTCTCATATAAAAAAACCTTGGATTACCGACCAGATTTATATATCATTGGGGGTCAATCCATGCAAACGGTAAATGATATGAAAGGCCGAGACTCCTGATATGAAAAAGAATGTTCTCTGGATACTCCAGCCGAACCAGACGACCCCGACCATCCTCGAATTTCTGGAACTCCTTAAAAACCGGGTCCGGAGCCATGCAGAAATCAAATTCGTGATACCGGAACATTCCAAAGAAATGATGGATGCGGCAAAAACGCTGAACCCTCTACCTTTTACCATCTCCAGCCGCGCCGCAAGACAATCCTATAACGCCTATCTTGCCAAGAAGGACCTTTTAAAAGAGGGGAGCTTCTCAGACGGCCTTGCCATAAGTGACACCCTCCTGCTTGACGATTTTGCAGGCGGCAACGCCCGGCAAACCAGTGTCAGCTTTAGCGGCGCAAACCATATCAGGGCTATTGTACTGCAGATCCCCACCCCGCTGGGATCTTCCGCAACTGAAGAAGAGGTGTTCCACGCTTCAATCCAGTGGGCGGCAAAACACGGCATTCCTGCGCTCGGATACGAACTCCTTCCCCTTGATACCTCCTGGAAACTCGCTGCTTCTCTTCCGGACGGCGTCATCACAAGAAACCGGAGCAGTCTTGTCCGGCTCAAAAGCCAGCTTAACCACAGAAATATATGGCAGCTTCCCTGGTATGAAGCTTCCATATTCTCACCGGTTTCAGACGGTTTCAACATCAAAGGGGCGAAAGCGTCATACCACCATATCAACAATCTTTCCATTCCATTTGACCGGACGATTCTTTACATCCCTCACAATGTGGCAATGACGCATGAATATTATACACTCCTTAAAATTCTCCAGCCTTTTGGTGAAAAACTTCACCTGATGTTCAGCACAGGCACCGACCAGGTAAGAGGAGGGCATTCGCACAAATCAATCATTGAAACCACCTGTAAAACCGTACTGGAAAAGTTTGCCTCACATTCCTTCCACCAGGCGAACTACACCTGGGAACTTTTTATGGCGGACTGCGTGGTTGCCTGTTCAAAATGCATATACACATTGACCGCATCTGAAAAAGGAATCCCGTGGGTGGTATTCGATCCCGGGGCTGAAACCGCGGATGAACCTGAAAATGAAATAGCTGCGGATGAAGGGATGCTGCTTTCCGCAATACAGAAAACCATCAACCGCCATTCAGACCAAAGAGATCTCGGCAATATACTGCTGCAAATGCTCAATTCGCAAAGGAACTTTTGATGCCCTCTTTCTGGAAAGACAAAAAAATTATCGTATTCATAGCCCTTGCCCATCATACCCGGTTTATCCTGCCGGTTACGGAAAAAATCAAACACCGGGGAGGGAATGTAAAATATGTAGTGGGACAGGCGGAAAGGTCACAGGAAATAACTGCAATCGAATTAGGCCTCGAGTACAGCCACATTTTTGATTTTGTCACTGAAAAGGATTACCCTGATATCAGGAAAAACTATCAACTGCTGATCAACACAATGAGGCCGGCGCTGAAAAACCATTTCCTGCTGGGCACCAATCCGGTGACAGTCACAGACAAGACCCTTTATTCATCAGCCGTTGAATATGTAGGATTCAGGAACCTCCTTGAAACCCGGAAGCCGGACCTCTGCTTTGCGCTGCACGAACTGAACCGGTGGGGAAAAATGATGGGTTTCTGGTCCAAAAAGCTGAACATCCCGTTTATCACGCTCCAGGAAGGGCTCGGATACAACCTCGACTTCGGCTATACCGGCCACGCACAGTATTCGACTCTTAACCTCGTATGGGGGGAAAGAATCAGAAAAAAATTTTCCAGCTTCCAGGCACCGGCGGACAAAATCATACCCGTTGGAAATACCCACCTGTCCAAAGAAATGGAAAGACAGGAAAAAGAAAACATTCGGGAATTAAAAAGAAAGGAGTACCGCATGGCGGATTCATTTGCCTCCCTTTTGATTCTCTCCTCAAGACTGCCTGATGCAGAAAAATTCACCCCCTTGTTTGAAACCGTTTCCGGCAAAAACAACCTGGGGCTGTTTGTCAAATTCCACCCGGCCACACGGGAACAGGGACTGAACCGCTTCATGGACGCCATCCCGGAGGATCTCAGGAAAAATTCATATTTTATCCACAATGAGGAGAACACCTATGACCTGATATCCGCAAGCGATGCCTGTATACTGGCCCAGCCCAGCACCACCGGGCTTGAGGCGGCAGCATTCGGCAAACCCCTGATAAAGCTTGATTTTGCATATAACCGCGGAGGTTCATATTCATTCGTCGATCAGGGAGTAGCCGTCAAAATGAGTGTAAAGGAACTGTCAGAGGCACTTAAGAGCGGAACCGACTTTTCCGCTCTCATGGACAACGAAAAAAGGACCCGGTTTTTGAACAACGAACTTTCCGACACCACC
>JAWLES010000271.1:0-3016 GCA_041685935.1 Desulfobacteraceae bacterium
GGAAGCTGCAATGCGTATCACCGCATTTTTAAAAAGCCGTCTCGACCGGCCTGAACACAAACACAGCTCCGTGTGTATCTGCGTCACACACGACTGGAACATCTTTCCTGTAAAAGAGCACCTAATGGGCCTTGCACACGAAGAGAACGGGCCGGTGGGATACCTTGACGCAGTGTTCCTGTTTAAAAGGGAGAACCGGTATTTCATCACCAGCCGCCAGCAAGAACCCATAGAAGTGACCCTTGCAGTCCGGGACCGTATCAACTAGCCGATGGCGCGGGTTTGATCCTTCCCTTCTGACAAAAAGGACACTGACACTGTATCACCCGGTACGAGATTCAATTTTGAGGACGCACTTTTATTTTTTAATGCGATTTCCACAAATCCGCTGCTGGAGGTTACAAAAAAAGGAGTGTCATCCTTTGCAGCTGAATAATGATCCAGGTATCCTGAAATCACTGAGCGGTTTATCTTCACCGGCGGCTTGCCCGCACTTTGAAAATCTTCAGCCCGGATATCCAGAATAATATTTCCAAAGGTATCCACATGCACCACCTTTACTTTCTGTACGGATCGGGAAGGTTTAAACCCTGAAAAATGAACTTCGGTCATTGTCTCCAAAGCATTCCCCATTGATGCGGTATCGGTTCCCATGGACAGGTGGGCTGCAGCAGGTGCGAAAACATCCCTTCCGTGAAAAGTGGAGGATACCGTACCAAGGAAAAATTGAGGGTCGGCAAGTTCAACAATCTCCATTATCCTGTTATCAGATGCAGCAGGCCATAAAATTCCGTTGTCCGGCCCCGTAAACAGATAATCCTCCGTCCTGACCGCGACCGCCCTTCGGTCCGATCCTACCCCCGGGTCCACCACTGCACAGAACACAGTGCCCGGGGGAAAATACCGATACGAAGCATACAGGAGAAAAGCCCCCTGAAGCACATTCTGCGGAAGAACGGAATGGGTCAGATCAATGATATTCGCCCCGGGATTCACCGAATTGATAACACCCTTCATGACGCCCGGATAGATATCCTCCAGGCCGAAATCCGTTAGAAGCGCTACATTCGAGTTTCTCATTCTTTTTTATTTAACAGCCGGCCTGGTGAATTGTCAATCCCGCACGGGAAAAAAGAGGTTGAACAGCGGGTATCGCCCGGAGAAAAGGTTGGATGGCGGCGGGATCAAGGAGGTGCCGAAAGCCGCCATCCAGAGCGGAAGCGGACCCGCGATCCGGGCCCGCAACTCCGTGTTTACTGGCACTTGGCGGGACTGGGAGAGTCCGCAGCGTGCTGATACAGATACGAGTAAATATCGATAATGTCATCCTGGGAAAGGTTTTTCCACTCCTGTGCACAGCCGAACTCTTCGGCAAAGTCTTCGAAATCCTCGTTTTCGAAAAGCCTCTTCCACTGGGACATCGTCTTGTCAGCAGGACTTACAGCCGGAGTTTTCGACTCCACCGCCCCTCTTTTGTAACATGCCTTGTATACTTTTCTGTACGTATACTTTCCTTTTCTGTCGTTGCCGTCAGGCCCCTTCTTGGCCACACCCTGCCCGGCAATGCCTGCAGGTGCGGTGAAAGCTATTGCAAGAACTGCAGCAACCAATGTCATCATGATTTTCCGTGTCATACTCTTTCTCCTTATGTTGTTGATATCATAATATATATGGTTCATTCCGGCCATATTCCGGATCTAGAACCGGATGGTGGCGGATAAATATGCTTCCCATACTTTGTCCGACACCGGATTCAAAGCGTCAAGCGAACTCATCTGCGAAATTTCCACGGGTTTGCCCAGAGGGTTTCCGCTGCCTGTGTATTCATAATCATAGTAGCGGGACCCGAGTTTAAAAAAGAAGTTCTCACCGAAAACAGGCTGGATATAATATCCTTCATATACACTTCCTCTTGTGGCGAGCTTGCTTCCCACAAGGGAATCCTCGGCACCGGTAAAATTGAACCAGTATTTGGATCCCCAATTATACTCAACCCCCAGACGTCCGTCAAACGGCATGGGGAAAAGGGCGCCGGTATAAATACTGTATCCGTCCCTGCTTTCCAGATCACCGTTGGAGCTTAAAAGTCCCTGCCCCATGATCTCGTAAAACGGGTTGGCGGAGATGTCGGACGGGTCGGTATGGCTCCAGGAAGTCGCCAGAAAAAGATCAATATCCTTTTCAATGTAGGGATACAGATTCGTCCGTAAAAGCAGGGATGCTGCATCCCAGTCCCCGATTTCCGTTGAGGGCTGCACCCGGCTCACATACCCGCCCTTGTTCTGATCAAAGTGATACTCCTTTTCCCCGTCACCGTCTGAATCACTTTTGGTCACGGTAAACGGCATCACGGTCAGCCCTGTGAACCCGTCCGTGATGTCCCATGCATGTGCGTAGTTCAGCACGGCACTGAAATCGTCATTGTCAAACAGTGTGGCGATAAACCCGAACATATGAACGTCTTCCACGTCTGACTGCGTATTCTTGAGGGAATACGTATTTCCCCAGTCTCCCTCGAACCCGACACCGTAACAAAGCTTCAGGGCCGCACCGGAAATCCCGGTCACTTCCTCAAGCCCGAAGTTAAGCGAGGCCCCGTCAAACTGCCAGTTGATGACGGTACTCAACGGAGAACCCTGCTCCAGACTGTAGTTTCCGTACTCAAGCGGCGGTCCGTAAGTGGAAGGCCGTCGTCCAAGGGAAAAACCAAAGGGAATATTCTTTAAATAATCACTGTAAACAAAATATGCCCGTTCCAGGCGGATCGTATCCCCGTGCGGCAAAGACGAGGTATTGCCGTCCATGAGAATATCCCCCATGCTGCCGCTGTAATTCTTGACCCCTGCTGAGTCGCCCCACACTTTGTACGCGGCCATTCTCCCGGAGAACCGCAGATTGCGGTTGAACCTGGATTTCATGTTCAAATGGAACTTGCTGGTGTAGGCGATATCGTTGTCCGCATCATACTTTTCCACCGGATATTGAGAGGCCGTATTATTCATCATGGATGCCAGTT
>JAWLES010000272.1:0-2997 GCA_041685935.1 Desulfobacteraceae bacterium
AATAGAAATTGTTATGAGTTTTGACTTCCTGCTGAAAGATATTATCGAGCTGGGCTGGTGGCAGAGCGATATGGCGTGCCTTGTGGATGAAGACGGCAAGTATCTTTCGCACCTTAACCGGGAGATGGAATCAAGAAGAATCCTTGGGGCGACTGGTGACTCACTGGAAATCGCGGTTATGGATGCAATGGCATCAAAACGGTTCGGCACGGTGAATCAGGGGGGACATCCGCCTGATATGGTTGCCGGATTTTACAGCCTTGACTATGCACCATGGACCATTATTCTGTTTGCAAAAGGGGACAAAATCCTGCGGCCGATCGTCCGGTACAGAAACGGGTTTATCATCGGCAGCATCCTGCTGGTCATAGCAGTCCTGTTTTTAATACGCCTGCAGGTGGGAAGCATTGTTTCCAAAGTCAGGAGACTCTCCTCAAGTGCAGAAAAAGTCCCGCAGGGATTGTATGAAGAGCTTGATCAAAACGGCGGCAGAGACGAGATCAGCCTTCTGATTGAAAACTACAATTCAATGATCAAAGGCCTGAGGGAGCGGGACCTGATAAGGGATTCCTTTGGCAGATACATTGACCCGGAGTTTGCCAGGACCCTGCTTAAAAGTCCGGATGCAGGAGCTCTTGGAGGTGTTAAAAAGGAAGTAATTATTTTGATGGCGGATATCAGGGGATTTACGCCGATGATTGAAAACCTGAGCCCTGAGGATACCATCAGAATGATAAACCTCTACTTCACCGGCATGATAGAGGTAATTCAGCGCCATAAAGGAATTATAGTCGATTTTGTGGGGGACGGCATCCTCGCCTTCTTTCAGCCGGTGAACGGCTCCATTGAAAAGGAGGCTGACAACGCTGTAGCATGCTCACTTGAAATGCACCAGTCAATGAACTCGTTTAACATTGAAATGAGAAAAAACAACCTGCCGGAAATGGAGGCGGGAATAGGTATAAACGCAGGAGAGGTGATTGTGGGCAATATCGGCTCTGAAACCAGGAAAAAATACGGGATTGTAGGAGCTGCGGTTAATGCTGTGCACCGTATACAGTCAGTTGCCAAAGGTGGAGAAGTGGTAATCTCCCAGTCTGTGCTGGATCACTCAAAAAACGGAATTCATATTCTCAAGTCATTTCACAAGGAATTGAAGGGATTTGACGAACCTGTTAAACTTCATTTGATAGGTTCTGGAACAGAAGAGAGGAAGCATGAATAAAAATGCGCCTGCCGATTTCAAGCATCCAGAAGGCTTTGTGCAAAAGGATCAGGTAGCTTGCAGAATTTGAATACCCGAAAATTTATCTTTCTTTTACTGACCGCTATGGTATTTGTAATTGGTATCCTGCATCATGCAACTCCGGGGCACATGACTCTGTATCACGACACCTACAGGAGACTGAGCTATTTCCCGATTGCGATCGGGGCTGTTTGGTTCGGCCTCAGAGGGGGAATCATCCTGGCGGTTCTGTCCTGCGCCGCATTCATCCCCCATCTTCTGATGTACCTGCCGAAAGGCCCTCAGGCCTATTACAGCGAACTTTCAGAGATCGTTTTCTACCTGTCTGCAGGAATTGTTATCGGATTCATCTCCTCAAGGGAGAAGCGTCTCCGGGAAAATTACAGGCTTTTGGCTGAAAAACTGGAAAGGTCGTACAAAAGGCTTCATGAGCAGACCAGGCAGCTCATGGAGGCGGAAGAGAATCTGGGAAAAAGCCAGAAACTTTCCATGCTGGGGCGACTGTCAGCCTCACTCGCCCATGAGATAAAAAACCCGCTTGCTTCACTCAAAGGGACCACTGAAATTATTGCAGATGACATCCCTGAAGAGCACCCTAAACATGAATTCGTTGAAATTATGCGCAGGGAGATTTCAAGGCTCAACAATTCCGTGAATGATGTACTTCAGTATTGCCGGGGACTTCAGGAGGACCGGAAGCTTAAAAAGGATACTTTCGGGAATATTGTCGGCAGGGTTGTGAGCCTTGTTAAAAACAGGGCCAAAGGCGGAACAGCCGATTTCACAGTGGATATCCAGGCGGAAATGAAAGTTGCATCCGTGGATGAGGCCGGGCTTACCCAGGTACTGATGAATATTCTGCTTAACGCGGCTGATGCTGTCCCGGAAAACGGAACGGTGGAAATCACCGGTAAAATTAAAAAGCCTGATCTGTACATACTGAGTATTTCTGATAACGGCCCGGGAATATCACAACAGGAAAAAAAGGTCATATTTACCCCTTTTACCACCACAAGGGACGAAGGTACCGGACTCGGCCTTTCCATCAGCAGAAAAATAATCCAGAGCATGGGGGGTGAAATAAAAGTCAGGGACTCCCGGTTCGGCGGTGCATGTTTTGACATCCACATCCCTGCGTATGAATCTGACCGTAAAAATCAGGAGATTGCTTATGACCGATTCCATACTGCTGATTGATGACGATGAAAGCCTTTTGAGGGTAACGGAATACAATCTTTCTGCAAAAGGATTCCAAGTGTCCACAGCCGCCTCAGGAAAAGAGGGGCTTGAAAAATTCAAAAGCAGCAGCTTTGACCTGGTGATATCCGATGTAAAGCTCGGGGACATGAACGGGCTTGACCTCATGGATGCCGTAAAGCAGGAATCTTATGACACTCCCGTGATTATCATCACTGCATTCGGGTCCATCGAGATGGCTGTCCAGGCCATGTATAAAGGTGCTTTCAACTTTATAACCAAGCCTTTTGACAGGGATACCCTGATTCTTTCCTGCAGAAAAGCCCTGGAATTCAAAAAGCTTAAATTCACCAACAGACTGCTTGAAGAGGAAATCGACAAACTCACAGGCTTGGAGGGTATTGTTTCGGCAAGCTCGGCCATGCGGGATCTTCTCAAAACCGCTTCGCGCGCAGCTGACAGCGAAGCCACGGTTCTAATTACAGGCGAGTCCGGGACCGGAAAAGAGCTTCTGGCCAGAATGATTCATCAGAACAGCCCGAGGAAAAACGGAC
>JAWLES010000273.1:0-2976 GCA_041685935.1 Desulfobacteraceae bacterium
TACAAAAGGAATGGAACTGCTCGTCATCCGGACCACTGACCCGAGACTCGACATTCCGGCATTCTACTGCATCATACCGGGAACCCGTTTCAGGGAGAGAGCGGAAAACAGCAGCGTAGCCATGTTCAGTGCACGGTACATATTCGAAAATTATCCTCCTGAAAAGGCGTATGAAACCCTTGGAAAAATGGCCGGAATGATACCGGGCCAATACTATGTTGAATTTTTCCAGGGCCTCTGCCGGCTGTCCACACAGGAGCATGAAGAGGCTCTTTCACACCTGGAGAAGGCTATGTCCCTGGAGCCTTCAGCCCAGGATATTCCCAGCATCTGCTCTTACACCGGTGTCTGCCTGAAGGAGGCAGGCGAGTATGAACGGGCGCTCCAGGTGCTTTCCAAAGGACTTGAAGCGGACAGCGAGCGTACCGACATTCACAACCTCATGGGGTTTTGCAACTTTATGCTAAAACGGCACGAGGAATCCATCAGGTGTTTTAAAGAAGTGATCCGGCTGGACCCGGGATCCGCCATCGATCATGCCAGCATCGGGTCCAACTATCGGGAACTGGGGGATGTGGAAAAGGCAAAGCAGTACTATGAAATCGCCCTTGCAATTGATCCCGGACTCGACTTTGCCAGGGAAAACCTGGAAAAACTTGCAAAAAAGGATTATTCCTGAAAGTTTTTGATGAACTTTCTGTCGATATGGTCTTTTATCATAAACGCGGGCTTTCCGTTGAAGGTGATTCCGCCTTTGCGTAACACCCCGGTTTTGCCGCCCAGGTTGAAAATCAGAAGATAGCTCTCCTGGGGCGTGAAGGTCTGAAATTCACCGCCGTCAAGTGCTGCTTCCAGGTTGTGCAGAAGCACGGGGTTTTCGCGTACCGCATAAACCCCCACCTTGTCCACCGGGCGGTCGGAAAAGTGGATACAGTCACCTCCCCCGAAAATTTCCGGGTACTTTTCAGACTGCAGATAGCTGTTAACCGACATGCCCAGGTCAGGTCCGGTGGGGATACCCGCCCTCTGCATCATGTCAGACGGCCGAACCCCGGTTGCCAGAAAAATCACCTCTGCTTCGGTTGATTTCCCGGAATCCAGAACCACCCGGTTGTTCTCTATGGAATCGACATATCCGGAGCGATCAATTTTTACTCCATTTTGTGCCAGAACCTTTTCCACCCTTTTTGTAACGCCCGCAGGAAACTTTTTCATAAAGCTTTTTCCGGCAAATACGGTGACATCCACCTGTTTTTTACAGAATTTTTTGCCCAGATTCGCAACATTCCCGGAAATTTCCGCGGCAGACGGTCCGCCTCCCACAACAGCAACCCGGACAGGCCCCTCAAAGGAAAGCTTCTCAATGATCAATCCCGCCTCATACAGCTTTTCAATGGGTTTTACAGTAAAAAGGTTTTCATTTTCTCCCCTGACCATCCCTGTATCCACATGGCTGCCTGCATTTAAAGAGAGAACGTCATAGGGCACCCTGTCCCCGCTTTCCAGAATCACGTTTTTCGATTCGGGATCGATATCCGCAGCTTTCCCCTTCAAAAATGTTCCGCCCCTGGATTCCACGGTTTTTTCGGTGTCAAAGCGTATATCTTCGGGCCGGTAATCCCTTCCAAGCATGCCGGGCCCCATCCCGGAGTAATAATGATACCGGGACGGACCGATCACCGTGACTTCATGTCCTTTATCCGTAAACCTGTCCAGGTTCTGCAAAGTCATCATGTGGGCATGCCCGCCCCCCACGAGTACAAGTTTTTTCGTCATACCCTTCACTCCCTTTTGTTGAGGTTGTCGATCAGGTCACCCAGCTGTGAAAGATGAGCTTTCTCTTCACCTGCCATCCGGTCCAGGAAATCTCCCGAGCCTCTGTTTTCCGAACGGGCCGCCGCCCTTGAGTACATATCCATTGCCTGGGCCTCTATGGACATGGCAAGTTCCAGAACTTCACCTGGATTGGAAAAATCCGGATTGAACATGTCGATATACTGTTGGGTTGTAAGACCGCCCTCCACCACTTCAGGCCCGGTCTTTGTTTCAAAGGATTCAGGATCCGGAGTCTTTCCGGTCACACGGCCGTATTCTGAAAGAACTCTTTTCCGGTGCTGGATCTCGATTTGGGACAGACGGGAAAAGAGATCCGCCACCTCCTGCTGATCCACTTTTTCCATCATTTTTTGATAAAAATCATGCAGCCCTTTTTCCAGAAAATAGGAAACCTTAAGCACCTCTTCCAGGGATTCGTCTCCCCGGAAATATTCAAGTCCGGCATCCTCTCCGCCGAAAGCGGATTTGCCCTGCCAGGCCTTGTACCCGCCTGCCACGTTGATGACTTTTTCAAATCCCTTTCCGGCAAGCATCTGGGCTGCCACACGGCTCCTGCCGCCAACAGCGCAGTAAACTACCGCGGTTTTATCTTTGTCCAGCTCGCCGATTTTTGAATCAAGCTGAGAGACCGGTATCAAAACTGCGTCCGGTATGTGCCCGGCCTCGTACTCACTGGGCTGGCGCACATCAACAATTGTATAGCTTTCCCTCGGCTGTGACTTGATAAATGATTTCACCTCGCCTGCATTCATGGATTTCACCGGTGTAAAAAACTGCTTCCATTTCATGGGTGCTCTCCTTTCCTTTTATAATCCGATTCAACAGGCCGCGTCCCTGTCTCGAACAAAAAACAGGACACATTTGTTTCATGACACACCAGTGGTGCGTTTGAGAAGGCATAAACGAAACTGTCTCCTTTTTGTAGTACCCCTGCCGGATCAAGTCAAGAGCAAACTGATACCGCGCAATCGCATGAAGTTTTAAGAGAGTCCGTGCCATGTTCCCGGCATCAGCCGATCCGGCATAACCTTCCGCTCATGTAAGCTGGCGCTTGCCTTCGGCCCTCGCAGCCCGTCCAGGGCTGCTCCGAGGCAAATGCCGGAACCGGTCACGTCGTGTGCCCGGTAACCGACCGGCATT
>JAWLES010000274.1:0-2973 GCA_041685935.1 Desulfobacteraceae bacterium
CCTTGAGGTGCCTGTTGATTTCTTCGATATCAAATTCCCGGGCCAGGCGGGAAAGCTCTTTTCCGTATTCAAAAAGGGGGGCGGACTGAAATTCGGTACCGGAAGCCTTAAGGTCCAGGGCGATTTGTCTGACAGTTTTGAAGGTCATTCCGTGTTCAAGCTCCATGAGCTTCGGCAGAATCTCTTTTTCAAGCTTTTTTTTCAGTTCGGGCAATGCCTGGCAGTTTTGTTCGAAAATTTCCCTGATATCCGTTGTTTCGGTTTCAGGGACGGACTCTTTAAGTGAGTGTCCCGGCATCAGCCGAATGATTTCCCTGAAAAGGGTTGGGATGTTGATCGGCTTGACCAGGTATCCGTCAGGTCCGTAACCGGCCTGCTCATCTTTCAGGCCGGCAGGTACATCCGTGGTCATGAGCAGAACCGGAATCCGGTTTGTCCGGGGGTTCTGTTTCAATTTCTCCGAGGCCTCCTTTCCGGTCATATCCGGCATCCATGCATCCATCAGTACAAGGGCGGGTTGCCCCTTTGCGGTTGCCGCGATCGCCTGTTCGGCATTTACAGCTTCCATCACTTTAAGGTTTGCAAGCTCAAGATGCTTTTTCAGCATAAGCCGGATAATGCTTTCGTCATCCGCCACCAGAACGGTTTCCCCTGAGAACAGGATTTTTTCATGATCAATATAGTCAAGATTGTCACCTGCAGGTTCATGGGAGCTTATTTCCACGCCCGGCAGGAAAATTTTAAAAGAGCTTCCCTCTCCGGGAGCGCTTTGGACCGATATGGTCCCGCCCATCAATTCAACCAGCCGTCTGCTGATGGAAAGCCCGAGACCCGTGCCGCCGAAAAGTCTTGCCGTGCCTGAGGATTCCTGCTGGAACGCCTGAAAGATCATCTCATTTTTTTCATGGGGAATACCGATGCCAGTATCTTCCACCTTGATCTCCAGGTCAATCGTGCCTTTGTGGTCGTCAGTATCAGCCGCCCCGGCGCTCATGCTTATTTTCCCTTTTTCGGTGAACTTCAGTGCGTTGCCCACCAGATTCATCAATACCTGCCTCAGTCTGATATCGTCCAGCAGAAGGCGGGGCGGAATATTCTCATCAATGGTTTGAACAAACGTGAGGGATTTTTTGTCAGCCCTGATCCTGAACATCTGGTGAATTTCTTTGAAAATTGCGGATATATTCACGGATACGCGGTGGATTTCCAGCATGCCCGCCTCGATTTTTGACAGATCCAGGATATCGTTAATTGCATTTAAAAGATTTTTCCCCGCGGATTTGATGGTGTTCAGGTAGCTGATCATTTCAGTATCCCTGGTCATCATCATTAAAAGATCACTGAATCCGATGATCGAGTTTAAAGGGGTTCTGATCTCATGGCTGATGTTGGCCAGAAGCTCACTTTTGGCCTTGTTTGCCGTTTCAAGCTCCTGCTCTTTTTCTTTTCTGACGACGATTTCGTTTTTCAATGCCTGGTTTGAGGCTTTGATCTCCCTTGTACGTTCAATCACCCGGCTTTCAAGTTCCATGTGGGACAGTTTCAGTTTCCGCTCAACCTCTTTTCTCTGTGTGATATCCCTGGCGTTGATGACAAAACCCTGGACTGCGGGGTGATCCAGGAGGCTCTGGCTGATGGATTCAAGTGTTCTCCAGGAGCCGTTTTTGTGGCGGATTCGAAATTCCGCCAGCGGGTTGACTCCTTCCTTCAGCACGCGCCTGTGAAAGAGTCCGGTTATCCAGGGTCTGTCCTCGGGATGGATAAGTTCCAGCCCGTTTTCGCCGACAAGGTCGTTTTCCGAATACCCCAGGACGCGCCAGGTTGACGGGCTTCGATAGAGCACGGTCCCTTGCCGGTCCATTACAATGATGATATCAGAGGCGTTTTCAATCAGCGCCCTGAAATATTCCTCCTTTTGCTTCAGCGCGGTAAGGGTGTTTTTGAGCTGGTCAGCCATGGTGTTGAATACATCTGCAAGACGCCCGAATTCATCATTGGTTCGGATATCAAGGCGTGTGTCAAGGTCTCCGCTCCCAATCTGTTCCGCACCCCGGGTCAAGGATTTGAGCGGTACCAGAAGCCGCCGGGTCAGCAGCATGAGTGCGGCTGCGATTACAGCCATGCCTGCGGTGCCGATCATTGCAAGAAAGGGCGTGATTCTGCCGGCGTCACTGTAAAAATCATCCCATGGATCAGCAGCCAGGATGTACCAGTTCCAGGGTTCAAAGTAATCATACACTGCAAGGTTTTTTTTGTTGTCTGCGGTAAATTCTGTTTTCCCCGGGGCCTTGGAAAGCTCCTGAAACCATGGTTCAGACCCGACATCTCTTCCTTTTAATTTTTTGTCCGGATGCATGATGATGATACCTTTGTCATTCACTGCAAAGATATACCCCTGCTCCCCCACTTTGATGGAAGCAAGCTCCTCTTTTGCATCCAGTTTCGCTTTTTTCACACTGGCGGGAATACCATAGAGGCTGTACCGGTGAAGGCCGGATTCCTGGTTTTTAACCGCGGTCATTGCTTTAGAAAGCATGGCTGAAAGCCATGTCTCTGCAAGGTCGTCAAGCGCCTTTTTACTGAAATAGCAGGTAGTTCCCACAAGGGTGAATATCAGCAGGAAAACCAGGGGCAGCGTAGTGATAAGTATTTTGGTATATGTTTTCATTACGGTTCCGTATCCCGGTTTCCTACGATCCTGGTGGTTTCGGTGAACTGCGGATACAGAGCCATGGAGGAGACAAGCCCGTGTCCGTAATCCACGCAGGAGCGTCTGGCATATACCTGTCTTGTGTACATCACAGGATAAGCAGCCATGTCGCTTAAAATTCTTATCTGGGCCTGTTTCCACAGGTTTATCTGCTTTTCCGGGTTGATCTCAAGGCGTGCATCTTCAATGAGTCTGTCAATCCGGCTGTATCCGGAAAAGTTGGTGTCAGGATCAGAACCTGTGTTAACAATGGAGTCGGAGTG
>JAWLES010000275.1:0-2939 GCA_041685935.1 Desulfobacteraceae bacterium
TTTTAACCGCCGGGTCCCTCAGGAGCGGCTCATCCTTGTGAATACCCAAATCCGCGGCAGCGCACTCAAGGTGGCGTTTCATGATAATCTCGTTTTCCGGGTTGATCACAGCCCTTTCCGGCGGCATATCAAACATTCTGGAGGGATTGTTCACAAAATAATGGTCAAGGGCGTCTTCATGGGCCACAAATACGGTTGCGGATTCACGCCCCCCTCTTCCGACCCTGCCTGCCCGCTGCCATGTTGACATTATGGTGCCGGGATACCCGACAAGTATGCACAAATCTAGGCACCCGATATCAATCCCGAGTTCAAGTGCGCTTGTGGACACCACAACCAGGATTTCCCCGGATGCAAGGCGTTTCTCGATCTCCCTTCTCTCTTCAGGAAGAAAGCCCGCCCGATAGGCGCTTATCTTTTCCGAGAGCTTTCCGGCCCTCCTGGACGCCCATATGGCGATGAGTTCAGTGATCTTTCGAGACTGGGTGTACACAATGGTTCTCAACCCCCTGTGGGCTGCTGCGTGCAGAAGGTCTATGGCGGTTCCCGCCGCCCCGTTGAGCCCCTTCATGATAATCACGTTTTTCCTGCCTGAGCCTGCGGTGCTTTTATCCACAACCCGGACCGGAAGCCCGGTAAGATCCCTGGAAAGCTCAGCAGGATTGGCGATGGTGGCGGAGCAGAAAATAAAGACAGGGCTGGAGCCGTAGTGTTCACATATCCGCTTGAGCCTCCGGAAAACCCATGCCATGTTTGATCCCATAACCCCGCGGTAGGTATGAACTTCATCCACCACCACGGTTTTAAGGTTTGCAAAAAAATCCTGCCACAGATGGTGATGTGCCAGCATGGCCATATGAAGCATCTCCGGGTTTGTCAGGAGTATGTTCGGCGGATTCCTGCGGATTTGCCCTTTGTGATGGGAGCTGACATCTCCGTCGTAAACCCGTGCTGAAAAGCGGTTTTCCCCGGAAGACTCCTTTCCGGCAGCTTCAAGGCAGGATCTGACCGACTCGAGCTGATCCCTTGCAAGCGCCTTTAAGGGGAAAAGATACAGCGCCCTTGAACAGGGCTCCTCCATAAGGGTTTCCATTACAGGCAGATTGTACACAAGGCTTTTCCCGCTTGCAGTGGGAGTGGAGACAACCGTATGAAGCCCCTGAAGTATCAGCCGGACCGCATCGACCTGGTGACGGTAGAGTTTATGTATCCCCAGACGTTCGCACACTCTGTAAATCCGTCCGGGCAAAGCATCGCCTCCCCCGGAAAATTCCGGCTTTTTTTCCGGCAAAACGCGATGGCAGACAATGTCCCCTGCAAATCCTTTGTACTCTTTAAGGGATTGTATATATTCCGCCAAACTCACAAAATACTCTTCCCCAGCGCGGATACCACAAGGTCCACCGCCAGCATGGCGGTTTTGTTTCTCTGATCAAGGATCGGGTTGATTTCCACCAGGTCGAGAGAAGAAAGTTTGCCGGTATCTGAAATGATTTCCATCAGCAGATGAGCTTCTCTATAGGAAAGACCTCCGGGAACCGGGGTTCCCACTCCGGGAGCCTCTTCAGGGTCAAGTGCATCCATGTCCAGGCTGATATGCAGGCGCTTCATGTGAACAAATTTCATCAGGGCCTTGTTAACCACCGAACTGATCCCCTGCTCATCAATATCCCGCATGGTGAAAACCGTAATACCGCTTTTTTTCAGACGGTTCTTCTCCTGTTCATCCAGCGATCTGATCCCGATGATAACCACGTTTTCAGGGTCGATTTTGGCACCGGGCCTGCCTATGTTAACCAGCCGGGGATCACCTTCACCTGTAAGAGCGGCAAGGGGCATGCCGTGAATATTACCGGAGGGGGAGGTTTCAGGAGTATTGAAATCAGCGTGGGCGTCAATCCACAGCAACCCGGTGTTAGCCTCATGGGAAACACCACCGGCCGCGCCCATGGCAATTGAATGGTCTCCGCCGAGAAACAGTGGAAACCTGTCCTCGGACACAGCCTTTCTTCCTTCATGGTATATGGCCTCACATATCCGGGCGATTTCTTCCGTATAGACCTTTCCCTTTTCGTCATCCCCCGGGTCCCTGACCGGGACCTCGATATCGCCGAAGTCGTCTACCGTATGGCCCAGCTCCCGCAGGCTTGTGACAAGTTTTGTGTATCTCACTGCTGCAGGCCCCATATCCACTCCCCTGTGCAGCTGACCGAAATCCATTGGTACACCGATTATACGGATATTCTTTTTGACCATTTCCGTTCAACACTCCTGCAATATGCTTTATGATAATGTCCGTCCCTCATTCGCCGGTTGACAAAGCACTATACCATAGCGTATGAAATGAATTCAAATATAAAGATCCACGGAAACAAGGGAGTATATATACAAATGAGCCCCAAATACGCGATCAACAGCGGAGAGACGCTTGAAACGCTGAAAAGGCTTACCAGAGGCAGTGTCGATGGTGTCTGCATCCTAATGCGCCATTCCGAACGGAACTACCATGAAAATGCATCCATGGAACCGTTCATGGGGCTTACGGAAAACGGCAAAACCGCTGCAGCGGACCTCGGGGCGGCTTTACCCCCGGACACCGAGCTTTCCCTTTTTTCCAGCCATTTCGGCAGATGCATTGAAACCGCATACCTGATCGACAAGGGATTTACGACGCAAAACCGGGTTTCCCTCTCCAATCCGGTCCTTTCAACCGATCTTTCCCCTTTTTACATCCGGCATATTGAAAAAGCCATCACCATGGTTGAAGAGATGAGCCCGGACCGGTTTCTGCGGACCTGGTTCAACCGGGAAATCCCGGAAGATACCATGGCGGACCCCAAGGAAGCTGCAATGCGTATCACCGCATTTTTAAAAAGCCGTCTCGACCGGCCTGAACACAAACACAGCTCCGTGTGTATCTGCGTCACACACGACTGGAA
>JAWLES010000276.1:0-2932 GCA_041685935.1 Desulfobacteraceae bacterium
TCAAGCACGTTTTTCACAAAATCTACAGATTCTATATCGGATTCCTTCCCGTTCACCCGCACGATCCTGTAGTAAACATTGACCAGGATCAGCTCCAGCACCATTAAAATCACAATCGAACCCAGTGCCTGGAACCGGGAAAAATGAAACAGCCGCGCGCCGAAAAAAAGAAGCGACATAACAGCCAGCATAATGAACCCGGCTTTGATCCACTGCCAGGAGAAGAAATGAATGCTTTTAAACTTCCCGACTGAAAATTTACTGGTCATCATGGATACCACAAACCAGACTCCCACAAATATCATCAGCAGGCGGTAATAATCCTCCAGAAGAGCGAGCTGCCCAAGCTTTACATAATTCACCGCAAAAAAGGAAAACAGCACCAGTACCAAATCCGCAACAATCAATGAATACGAGATGTTTTTCTCTATGCGGAGAGGCTCTAAAAGATTTTGCAGACTGACCCTGTCAGTCGCCCTGGACCTGAAGGTCTTGTTGTAAAAGGACCACACAGCACCGTCAAGAACCAGCAGCATCAGACAGGTACTGAAAATATGGATTCTTGAATATTCGGTCAAACCGAAAATCACCACGGAAAACGTGATAAGATAGGTAAGATACAGGGAAGATTTGAAAAAACTGAACATCCCGGTACCATAGGTTCTGTATTGAGACAGCCTGAACTTGTTGCCCATGAAGGATGATATGAGCCAGCAGAGATAAAACAGCCAGAGAAGAAGAAAATAGGCACGGGAAAGATCAAAATCGCCCCTTTTCAAATAATAGCAGAAGAAAAAAGAGACATTCAGCAGCAGAAAATCCAAAAAAAAGATCCGGTTAAACGACAGGCTCCCGTGATTTTCTCCGGACCTTCTGTCATACTTTGATTCGGAATCGTTCATCTTTTTGTCAGTTTGCATCTTTTTCTTTTCCGATTTTACGATAAAACACAAAAACCGCCACAGGCAGAACCCCCATCACATTTCCGAGAAGATCATAAAGGTTGAACGACCTGTCCGGCACTGCATACTGAATACATTCCAGCAAGACTCCCAGCACAAGAATCCCTGACAGAATCCACCAGGGATGAATATTGTTGAACGTAAGACACGCAAACATACTCAGCAGAAAATATCCAGCCACATGCTGGGGAAAACCGTAATTGGAAAACAGCACATCCGGAAACAAAGACAATATCTTTATCTGCCATGGGGAAACAGACAGAAACACGATCAGCCCGAGGTATATAAAAAAAAGAACTCTGCGGTTCATCAGAATCTTAAAACCACTCTTTTGGCAACATTTTTAACCGACTGCACCACAAGCTCGGTCCCCCACCGCACCGGGCAGTCACTCCATCTTTGCGGATGTGTATTGATCATAACCTTGTTTGGAAGTTCACGGTTTTGAATTTTATCCATCAGATCGTTGGAACTTTTTACAGGAATATCAAACGTGGAATCCACTTTATCCCGGAAGCTTGCACTGAAATGGTTCCAGGATCTTCCTGTATCTGAAAGATAAAAAACCGAATTGAAATCAACATCAAAGTAAGGTTCCGCAATGATGCCGTAATCCCTGTAATCATAACGGTTCCATATCTTTCGGTTATCAAATCCGCACAAAGGACTGCCGTGCATGCAAACGGTCCGGACAGGGTAAAACCGCCTCAGTTTTCCAAGGTTTTTCTCAAAATCCTGAATCGCAAGCTCATATCTGCCGGAAAACCTGCTCAAATTTTCATAATGATACCCGATCTCGTGGCCGAGTGCTGCCGTCTTTTTAATCACCGCCTCGTCATACGCAGGCTTTACCATCCGGAAATAAAACGATGCATGTATACCGTACCGGCTTTCCATTTGCGCCACATCAAAAGCGTTTTCCGGCAGCCTGTCCACATCATGCCGGAGTATTGCCACCATCCCCTTCTTCGGTCCGTCCATGAAAGACTCCACCGTCTGAAACGCATACCCTGCTTTCATGAAAGACTGCAGCAGTTTTTCAAAAGTTCTTGATGTAAAATCAGCCATGCCGTGTTTCCCCTGGTCCTTTCAAAAAAACAGCTCTTCCGTGACGAAACAGAAGATTGAACGGCTGGAGAACCGGAAAAAGAAAAAAAAGAAATCCCGGCAGCCGGAACATCTCCGGATGAACCTGGGGAGCCGGGTTGGAAGCGAACCAGGCATAAAAACGAAATTTGCTCAAAACAGTATCAAGACAGGCCGGAACTGTTAAATACCAGCTCAGAATATCCACGTTAAAACCTGTTGAAAAAAGCCGGTCAACATAAAACTTCACCTTCCGCTCCACAGACCGCCTTTCGGTTAAAACCCGGATGCTTTCAGGCAGGGCAGCCCCGCAGAACAAATGCGCAAGCTTCACAGACACCAGCAGTATGGTGAGGCTTTTTCTTTTTTCAGCAATCAAAACAACCCGGTCCCAGTCAATATCCCCGGCCTCTTGCATCAACCCGGCAATATCCCTGAACTGCCTCAAGGATGAAAACCCGTCCTTGGCATTGTTAATGGAATGCACCACCAGGCTGTCTTCAATGGAAAAAGTCTGAACCGTATCCCTGTTCAGCTTCACCCCGACACAATTCTCCCATGTCTCATCAAACGGGCGGAAAAAACACGGCCCCTTTGCCATCATCTGGTGAAGATCAATATGCAGGTTTCCTTTACTGGCACCGATATCCCGCCAGGACTTTCCGGTGTAATCAATCACCTTTTTCCTGGAACCCTGCGGGATGTCAAACCCCATCTCTCCAAAAAACCGTAAAACCCTGTGAAACTCCTGATGCCTCACCATAAGATCCAGATCACTGAACTGTCTCAAAGCAATGTCGTTATACGCAAGCATACCTGCCACAGGCCCCTTGTATGCGATATAAGACAAACCCTGCCGATCAAGTTCACTGCAAATCCGCTCA
>JAWLES010000277.1:0-2907 GCA_041685935.1 Desulfobacteraceae bacterium
GGCAAGTGGCTCGGCACTTCCGCCTTGAAAAGCTGCATGCCTCCCACCCCCAGAAACGGGAGAATGGCAAGGGAAAGCACGATGATCCCCATTCCGCCCAGCCACTGAATCAAGCTGCGCCATAACAAAAGACTCTCTGATACGCTCTGGATATCCGTGAGCACTGTTGACCCCGTGGTGGTAAATCCTGACACGGACTCAAAAAACGCATCAGTGAAACTTGCAAGCGCACCATCCAGATAAAAGGGAAGCGCCCCGAAAAGACCTATTGATGCCCATCCCAGGGCAACAATCGCCATGCCTTCCCGCGGTGCGATAAAGTCGATATCAGGCCTGCGGGAGGTGAAGATAAAAACCAGGCCGGTGCAGACGGTGATCGCCATTGCCTGGCAGACGGGAACAAGGCTTTGGTCATGATACAGAAGACTGCACACTATGGGGACAAGCATGGCCAATCCCAGGAACAGCAGCAGAATCCCCACTAGATGGATAATATACCGCCACCTCATTAAAAGAACCTGAGCTTTACTGTTAACATATTCTCAAGCTTTTTCACCGCCTGCCGCTTTGCAAAGATGATGACCCTGTCGTTGGGGGAAACCACACTCTCGCCCGTGGGAATAATGATCTCATCATCGGTGATAATGCAGATAAGAATGGCCCCTTTTGGAAAGGAAATCTTTTTCAGGGGCCTGCCTACTATCCTGGAGGTTTCAAGTGCCACCGCCTCTATCACCTCTGCATCCTCCCCGAAAACCGAAGCAGCGGACAGAACCTTGCCCTTGCGGATTTCCTGAAGGATGGAATTGATGGCCGAAAGCCTCGGGCTGACCACCTTGTGAAGCCCGATGGTTGACATGAGGGAAAAATAGCCGAACTTGCTCACCTTGGTTATGGTGCTATGAGCGCCGAGACTCTTTGCCAGAAGTGATACCAGGATATTGGTCTCTTCGTCGTTGGTGAGCGCAACCACAGCATCACAGTCTGCTATATTCTCCTCCATCATGATCTTCTGGTCCGAGCCGTCCCCGTGCAGTACAATAGCCTTCTGCATGTTTTCAGAAAGCTCCGCGCACCGGTCAAGGTCGGATTCCACCATCTTGATGTGAACGGATTCCTTTTCAAGACTCTGAGCCAGCCTGAAACCGATCCTGCCTCCTCCCACAATCATGACACGTTTCAGCGGCCGCACCTTCTTGTCAAAAACCCCGATGGTTTTTTCAAGCTTTTCGCTCTCGCTTATAAAGTAAACCACATCCCCGACCTTGACCTGATTGCTCCCCCGGGGAATAATAAGATCTCCCTTCCGGATGACGGCAGCGATCAGCGGTCTTTCCTCTCCGAATCTGGAAACGAAATCCGAAAGCTGCAATCCTGCCAGGGGTGATTTTTCGTCGATCTTGATACCAACCAGCTTCACCCTCCCGCCTGCGAATTCATTCACATCCACGGCACCGGGAACTTTCATAAGCCTGGTAATTGTTTTGACAACCTCTATCTCCGGATTGATGACAGTGTCGATGTGGGGGGCTTCTATGCTGAAAGTGGGATGGTACGGGTCATAATCCGAATTTCTCAGCCTGGCAAGTTTTTTGGTGGCTGGAGACAGCATGTTGGCCACCAGGCATGCCACAAGGTTGGCCTCGTCACTGTCGGTCACCGCAAGCAGGATTTCCGCCTCTTTTATGCCGGCCTTTTCCAGTACCTTGGGGCTGCTGCCTGATGCGGCGAGCACCTGAACATCCAGGTTATCGGAAACCCTTTTAACAGCTTCGGCATTCTTGTCGATGACCACAACATTCTTGTCTTCGTAAGCAAGCCTGCTTGCAATGTGGTACCCGACCTCCCCGGCACCCACGATAATAATCTTCAATTCACAACTCCCGTACAAAATTGGATCGGTTCCGTTTTATTCCCGTTTACTACAGGGGGGTGGGCTTGTCAATCACCACGAGTGCAAACCTGTAAATTCTCTCAGGTTGCCTGAGCAATTTAACTTCAATTATCTTGAAATTCCAGTGTTCCAGGAACGGAATTTTCCTTGACCCGGATTTGATCTCCTGATAAGTAATTATTAATTACTGCAATACAATTACTGACTGCGATACAATCACTGACTGCGGCTCACATTCGAAGTGAATGCACTTGCAGACCGTTTAATGCGAATCCCATTTCCTGCGGTTTTCAAATCCGAGGAAACGCTTGAAAACGACAGATTTAAACGGAAGGGCGCAACGATGAAAAAATTCATAAAACCCTTGTTTTTTATCGCTTTGGGAATCGGCATCAGCTTCCCCGTGTTCAGCCTGACTTACTACACAATGGTCAGAACATCCACCCCGGGTTTCTGCGCTTCCTGCCACGAAATCCAGCCGGCCTACAACAGCTGGAAAACCTCCACCCACGTCAACAATGCCCAGGGATTTACAGCCGACTGCATGGATTGCCACCTGCCCGCCCCACAGGACACATTCAACTTTTTCTACGCCAAAACCGCACATGGACTCAAGGATGTATTCGTCCATTTTTTCGGTGAGGAATACGACAGGGCTGAAAACCGGAAAAAGGCGTATGAAAGTTTTAAAAACGCCCAGTGCAGAAAATGCCACAGAAACATTCTCCACCTCCCCGGGAGCAGGGGAGCGATGCTGGCCCACAAAACCGTTCTGTACCCCAGGGAAGGGTATGAAAAACAATGCGTGGACTGTCACAAAGACCTTGTGCATGTTGACAGCGAAACCTACCGGTACAAGGAAAGACAGAAACCGTACCGCGGACTGGGCATATGAAAAAACCGCATAACAGGAAAAAAGAGAAACCAGATAACGCAAACAGGGAGTGAGCCATGAAGAAAAGAATACTTGTTCCATTGCTGATTGCCTTGGCAGGCGGAATTGCGGCCTTGCC
>JAWLES010000278.1:0-2889 GCA_041685935.1 Desulfobacteraceae bacterium
TCCCACCCTGGTGAAGATCCTGTCCAGGATGCAGATTGAAGCCTCGCCTGCCGGAACGAACGAGCCCATCTGGGCCATGACCGATGTGAGCGCCACCTGTCTGAGAACGGTTGATTTGCCTGCCATGTTGGGCCCTGTTATCAGCAGGATCTGGTTTTCGGTGTTGTCCATTTCAATGCTGTTCGGCACATAACGCTCTCCTTCGATCATTTTTTCCACCACCGGGTGGCGGCCTTCCCTTATGCGGATGGCTGCGCCGGTGTTGATTGAGGGCCTTGTGTAGCTGTTTTCCCTGGCTGCTCCGGCAAATGAGAGAAGCACGTCCACCCGCGCGAGAAAAGAGGCAGCCTTAAGAAGCGAGCGGGTGGTGCGGCCGATTTTGTCCCGGATGCCGCAGAAGATCTCATACTCCAGTGCCGCCCTTCTTTCCTGTGCGTTGAGGATTTTTGACTCAACCTCTTTCATCTCTTCGGTGATGAATCGTTCGGAATTGACCAGGGTCTGTTTTTTCAGGTAATGTTCCGGCACCTGAGGGGCCTGGGTTTTGGAAACTTCAATGAAATATCCGAATACCTTGTTGTATTTGATTTTTAAAGATGAGAGCCCGGTTTTTTCCTTTTCTTCTGCCTGGGCTTTTGCAATCCACTCTTTTCCAGTGGTTGAAATGCTTATGAGTTCGTCAAGCTCCGGGTTAAATCCCTGAAGAATGAGATTTCCTTCGTTTAATGTATGCGGCGCGTCTTCCCTGACGGCAGTGTGAATCAGCCGTGCGGTTTCGTTAAGTTCGGCAGGCAGGGCATTCCCCTGTTTTGCGTCAAGTTCGGTGAAGATCGGAGAGGAGAAGCAGTCAAGATGGCCAAGGAGTTCAGGGAGTTTGAACAGGGAATTTTTCAGTGCTGTAAGATCCCTTGCGTTGCACTGTTTCATGGAGATTTTGCCGGTGATCCTTTCGATATCGTACACGTCCTTGAGAAGATCTGTAATCCGGCCGGCGGTAACCGGGTTTTCCACGGCCTCTGATACTGCGTCCAGCCTTTGTTCCACTGCGTCCTTTTCCACAAGGGGGTACCTCAGCCATGTTTTCAAAAGCCGTCCGCCCATGGCGGTGACGGTTTTGTCCATCACGTCCAGAAGAGAGCCTTTTTTGTCAAGGGTCTGTATGTTGCGCAAAAGCTCGAGGTTTCTGCAGGATCTTTCGTCCATTACAAGGTAGCTGTCGAGCCGGTACGGGGAAATGCCGGATATGTGGCTGATGTCCTGCATCTGGGTTTCCCTGACATAGGTGATCACTGCCCCGGCCGCGCACAGGCCGGAAGTAAAGCCATCACATCCGAATCCTTTAAGGCTCCTGGTGGAGAATGTTTCGCAAAGCCGCTCTTTAGCACCGGAAAAGCTGAAAAAGTTCCGGTTCACAAAGTTCGGCTCACTGCCGGAAAGAGTCTGCAGGAGGCGCTTTGCACCGGGATCGTCTTTGAAATGTTCAGGAAGGAGAATTTCGCTGGGGTTGACCCGGAGCACTTCATCCAGGAGAGGGGCTGGTATTCTGCCCTTTTCCAGGTTCTGTTCGGTTGCAAAAAAGGCGCCGGTTGAAATGTCAAGATAGGCGATTCCAGCAGTGCCGTCTTTTTTGCAAACAGAGAGTAGATAGTTGTTGGATTTGCTGTCAAGAAGGGATTCGTTGATGATCATGCCCGGGGTGACCACCCGGACTACTTCCCGTTTCACAAGGCCCTTTACCTGGGCCGGGTCCTCCACCTGTTCGCAGACCGCAACTTTCTGCCCGCTTTCAATAAGCCTGGCAATGTAATTGTCAGCAGCCTTCACCGGGACTCCGCACATGGGAACCGGATTTTCTTCATTTTTGTTTCTTGAGGTGAGCGTGATTTCGAGAATCAGAGCAGCCTTTCTGGCGTCTTCATAAAACATTTCATAGAAATCCCCCATCCTGTAAAACAGTATGGCGTCAGCGTACCGCTCTTTGATGGAATGGTACTGTTTCATCATGGGCGT
Organism: Desulfobacteraceae bacterium; assembly: GCA_041685935.1. GTDB lineage: Bacteria > Desulfobacterota > Desulfobacteria > Desulfobacterales > Desulfobacteraceae > JAIPEK01. The sequence goes on from JAWLES010000278.1 coordinate 2,011, forward strand.
GTTGTTATGATCCGTCATCGAGACAAGCCGCCTTGTGGTTCAATTCATTCCGTCGGGACCGCCCGGGTTGTCTCCGGCAGTGAACCGGTTTCTTCCGATTCGGTTTTTTCTTCTTTCTGTTCCGCACTCTTTTTCTGGTAAGGGTCGCTTGTATACTTTTCAAGCTCGGTTTTAAGGCTTGAAATGGTGCCAAGGTGCGACTCAATATCAGAGTTAAGGGCCTTGATGGTCTTTTTGGATCTCATCTTAATGCTCAGGCATTTCAGCCCGGTGATCAAAAGGCCGAGTACGAGACAGATACCGAAGTAGCCGACGTTCCAGATGCCTGTAAATGTCCAGTTCCATGATTCCACTCCGAGGCTCAGGGAAAGTGCGGTTTTGGCAAAGAAATAGTCTCTGTTCTGGTATATCAAAAGCCCGACTGCAACAAGAATAAGTAAAAATACCACCGTTTTGATCTTTTTCATTTCGCCACTCCATTTTTATCATTATCAGTTCTGTCCAATAAAAATCATCATGGATCATAGAGCAAATTGTTTTTTTTTTCAATTCTTCTTTTTTTTTCAGTGAATTATCAACCGCGATCAGGTGAATATGAAAAAATATCTTTTAAATTGAAAGGGTTGATTTTCCGCTAGGGCAGACTGCTGTCGCGGGTCATCAGGGTAACTGAATGGGGCGGGTCTTCATGAAGATCTATCAGGGCGCCGGAGGAGCTGCGGTTCATTGCACAGTTGACTACCAGGGTGTGCGGCGTTTCCACAAAACCGGGGTCTTCATGGATATGTCCGCAAATCAAAACCCCGGGCGGATGCTTTTTTATGAAGTTTTTAAGGGCTGCGCTTCCTGCATGAAACTTCCCTGCGACCCTGTCAAGTA
>JAWLES010000279.1:0-2878 GCA_041685935.1 Desulfobacteraceae bacterium
GGTCAGGGCGTTGCGCCTGAAGGCCAGATGAATCCCAAGATCCACAGGGCCGAAAAAGTCACCGATACGGTAACGCTGCATTCGGTAAAAACCGGTGGCGGCATCAAGCATCAACACTTTGAGTTCATGTTTGTTGTCCGGCATATAAAAATTCTCCTTAAAACGTCATGCTGATATGAATGCGATCGGCGATATATTTTCAGCGGGTGAAATAGGCATTCAGTACATACTCCTGCACCATCCTCTGGGTATTGAAAAAAGAACCGTTAATGGCAATGGAGTAGGCCATTATGTCCATGAACCGTTGCCGGTCGTTATAAAAAAGCGGAACAACCTCATGCTCGAGTTTGTCGTATAACGACGGGGCATCCAGGGAGTGGTCCCGCTTGTCCCCTCTTCCGTGAATGGGCTCGCCTATGGACCAGCCCGTCAGGCCCTCGATATGCCCTTCGATCCACCAGCCGTCCAGCACGCTCAGATTCGGAACCCCGTTCAAGGCCGCCTTCATCCCGCTGGTGCCGGAAGCCTCCATGGGCGGTTCGGGCGTATTGAGCCAGAGATCGACCCCGGAGGTGATCATCGCGCCCAACTTCATGTTGTAGTTTTCCAGATACACAACCCTGATGTGATCCCGCAGTTCACGCCCGGCCGCCAGAATTCGTTTTATAAGTTCCTTACCCTCATGGTCCCGGGGGTGGGCCTTGCCGCTGTAAATTATCTGGATCTTTCCGACTTGACCGGATATCCGCTTGATCCTCTCTATATCCCGGAAAAGGAGGTCTGCACGCTTGTAGGTTGAAGCACGCCTGGCAAAGCCGATGGTCAGGACATTTTCATCCATGGCGGCGTCCGCTTCCAGGTTGACGTAGTCGATCAGCCGCTTCTTGCACAGCATGTGAGCATCCCAAAGCTCCTCTCTGGGAATGCTCAAGGCATAGCGGAGGCTGAAATTGTCCTGCCGCCAGAAAGGAATGTAGTGGTTGAAAAGATCTTGAAAAGGCACGGAAACCCATGTCGAAGCATGTACCCCGTTGGTGATTGCATCAATGGCATAACCTGCGTACATAAGCCTTGAAACCTCACCGTGCTTTTGGGCCACCCCGTTGATATAGTGGCTCAGCCTCAAGGCCAGATAGGTCATGTTCAGGGTTTTACCTTCGTACAGAACGCCCTCAAGCCCAAAGAAATCATCCCGCTCTCCGATCACCTTCCGCGCAAGCTCCAGGGAAAACCTGTCATGTCCTGCAGGAACAGGGGTATGCGTGGTAAAAACGCATTGGCTCCGGACCTCTTCCACATCCTGTTGACTGACCGATTCCCTTCCGGCCCTTTCGGCGGCCTCATCCAGAAGTTCCAGGGTCAGAAAGGCCGCATGCCCTTCGTTGAGATGAAACGGGCTGATGTTATCATAGCCTAAAGCGCGGAGCATCCTGATACCGCCGATCCCCAGAATCACCTCCTGCGAAATCCGGTAATGTTCATCCCCCCCGTAAAGCGTCTGAGTAAGATTGCGGTCCCATTCCGAGTTTTCAGGAAGGTCGGTGTCCAGAAAGTAAATCGGGACCGTATAGCCTCCAACTCCCTTGACATCATACCGCCAGGCACGCAGATGAACGGTTCGTCCTTCCAGCAGGAGCCGGGTTCGCGGAGCTTCTTCATGAAGTAACCGTTCAACCTCCCAGGAGGCAATCTCCTCGCGCTGCCATCCGTCTGCTTCCAGCCGCTGCTGAAAATACCCCTTGCGGTAAAGGAGCGTCACTGCAACCATCGGCACCTCGAGGTCTGCTGCCGAACGGATCGTGTCTCCGGCCAGAACCCCCAAACCGCCGCTGTAGGTGTATACTCTTTCGTCTATCCCTATCTCCATGGAGAAATAGGCCACAGAGCGTCGTTTATTCTGGTTTTGTTCCATAGTTACCTCTTGATGCGGGTTAAAGGGAAAAATCAGTCCTCTGCAGGAAAGAAGCGGACAACATTTTTTGATCAGGGTCCGGATAAAACCGGTCATCCCGGTTTAGCAGCCGAAAGCATCCGCCTTAACTCATCACCCTGCACACTTTCCTGCGTTGAAAGAAGAAGCGCCAGGTCATCAAGCACTGCCCGCCGTTCCGCGAGGATTTTACGGACACGCTGATGGGCTTCATCAACAAACCTGGATATTTCGTCATCGATTTGGGCTGCCTTGACTTCACTGTAGCTTTTTCCCTGGGAAAAGCTCTCCGCAGGAAAGACTGCCCTGCGCTGGCGCTCATAGCTCACAAGTCCCAGGGAATCGCTCATGCCGTATTCCGTGACCATGGCCCGGGCTATATCGGAGGCCTGCTGCAGATCGTTCTGCGCCCCGGTGGAAATTTCCTTAAAAACAAGCTCCTCTGCCGCCCGTCCGCCTAACAGAACTGCCAGCCGATCAATCAGCTCCGAGCGGGTCATCAGGTAACGATCCTCGGCAGGCTGCTGCTGGGTGTATCCGAGCGCGGCAACGCCCCTGGGAATAACCGAGATTTTATGCACGGGGTCTGCATGTTCCACAGATTCCGCCACAATGGCATGGCCTGCCTCGTGAAATGCGACAATTTCTTTCTCTCTTGCATTCATCACCCGGTTTTTTTTCTGAAGACCTCCGACCACCCGGTCGATGGCTTCATCAAAATCAGGCGGCTCCACCGTTTCCTTATCGCTCCGGGCTGCCAGCAATGCTGCTTCATTTATAATGTTTGCAAGGTCCGCACCCACAAACCCGGGAGTGCGGCCGGCAATCTTGCGCAGATCAACATCGGGACTCAATGCGACATCCCTGGAATGAATTTTTAAAATCGCTTCGCGGCCGTTGATATCAGGGCGGTCCACCAGCACCTGCCGGTCAAGGCGCCCCGGGCGC
>JAWLES010000280.1:0-2875 GCA_041685935.1 Desulfobacteraceae bacterium
TCACCTGTATCCACCAGAAGAGAAACAAACTCCTCCACAGCTTCAGGATACTGATCAATAAAATCCTTCTGCATCACCACTATACAGCAGGGGTGATTATCCCACCGCTCTCCTGACAGAAACTCAAGCTTGCCGGTTTCAGCCACGATGGTTTTGGTGGCAATGGGCTCTGCAACCATAAATCCTGCCACGTCTTCATTTTCACTCATAATCTGCGGCATTTTAACAGGAGGCACCACCTCGAACCTGACGTTAATGGCTTTTTTCCCCGGAACGCCCGGCTTGAGACCGAGTTCCTTTAAAAACTTGTACGCGAGCATATGGTGTACCGACATCTTATGGGGTATATCAACCACTTTATATTTATAAAAGCTCTGCAGAGAATCGAACCGGGGGTCGTAATGCCGGTTCCGCACAAAGGTGCTCCCGTTTTTATGGGCAAACAGCACTGACTGAATCGGAGAATCATACGCAAAAAGATCCATGGCAATTGGTGCCAGAACAAAGGCACAGTCGATTTCGCCGCTCTCAAGACCCTCCTGGATAGGGTTCCATCCCGGCATAAGAGAAGTGGAAAGATCGAAGTACCGGGGCTCGATCTCCCCTTGATCGATCCGGTGTTTCAGGGCGCCCAGTGCAAGGTGGTCGGTAATCTGGATGTGAGCGACGTTCAGCTCCACGCGGCCGCCGATGAGCCTGCGCTTTTTCTTTCTCGCTTGCGTTCCGGCCTGATCATCCGGTGCGAACGCCTTTAAAATGGCATCCCTGATCTGGTCCTCGTCAAAGGGCTTGGGGACATGGCCGTTCCCGCCCGCGTCCATTATAGCTTTCTGCTGTCCTTTGTCCGCCTGGGCCGTAGCCATTATAAACGGCAGATCCCTGAACTGTTCGGTTGCCCTCAAGTCCTTGAGGAATTCAAGCCCGTCCTTTTTCGGCATATTCCAGTCGCTGACTACAAGATCCGGGTTTTCCGCCTGAACCTTTTTAAGGCCGTCATCTCCGTCAACCGCCATGACAAGATTTTCAAACCCGGCCCTGGCCAACATCTGTTTGAACATAATGCGCATGGTGCCTGAATCATCAACAACAACAATCTTTATATTCGGGTCAACCCCCATAGCAAACTCCTTAATCGTTAGAATTCCTGGATTTTATACCATTCATTCGGTCCATGTCCAGTGAAAAAAACCCTGCATTTTCCGGAGCGTTCCGTCCAGAATAAAACCGATCGCACCGATGGCGATGATCATGGCCATAAGCCTGTCATACTCCATTGTATCCCGGGCATCGTTGATAAGATACCCGAGCCCGCTTGATACACCCAAAAATTCCGCCGGGACCAGCACGATCCAAGCGATTCCCAGTGCCAGCCTCAGGCTTGTGAGTATATAGGAAAACGAAAAAGGAATAACAATGGTACGAATCAGCTGGATATTGCTCGCCCCCTGATTCATGGCCATTTTGATCCACCTGGGATTGATGCTCATCACGCCGTTGGCCATGTTCAGAATAATAGGGCAGACCGTGGCCATGACGATCAGAAACCACACTGCGGATTCAAAATCGGAAAAGACCAGCAAAGCCACCGGCATCCAGGATAAAGGACTGATCATCCGGATAAACTGAATGGGAGAATAAGTAAGTTTTCGAACCACCGGAAAAAATCCGACAAGAATTCCCACTGGGATACCAATAGCCGAAGCGATGAGAATCCCTGCCACAATCCGCTGCAAACTCGCCAAAACAGAAACCCAGAACCGTGGTTCAGAAAGGGCTCCACAGAGAGCCTTGAAAGCCGGTAACGGCAGGAACCCCCTGAAATGTTCATACCCTTCCCTTGAAAAAAACAGTGCGGACAGCCCGATCCATAGCAAAATAAAAATCAGGAACCCTGCTGTTTCAAGTTTGATACCAGGGTCCTTGATGTTAAAAAAGCCGGTTAACCAGGTTTTTTCCGTATCATCGGATTGATTGCTGTAAAACGGATCAGTCAATTTCCACCACTTCCTCTCTGTCAAGCCCTTCTGAAACACCCCCCTTGTAAAACCGTTCAAGTCCTCCACAATCCCGAATAGCCCGCCGGACAAAAGAATCATCCACAAGCTCGGCTGTGGCGGCTTCTGCATCAAGCCCCTTTAAAAAGTCGGTATTTCCCTCCACAAGTGTCTCCTTCATCCTGTCCACGATGAAGCGTGTGGCCGAAGGATACGGATAGGGCTGGAACCCGATCCGCCTGACATTCCAGTCCGGGTGCCTGACCATTGAATCATCCGGATCACTGAACACCTCCCTGAGGACATTCCGCTGCATGGGAAGATACCCCTCTCCCTCCCTGCTCAGGAGATACGCAGCCTCTCCAGGGTTGTCAGCACACCAGATCTGGGCTCTGACAACGGCGTTCACCGCTTTTTGAACAAGTCTGGCGTTACTGGCGGCAAAATCCTCCCTGGTGACCACGACGCAACACGGGTGATTCTTCCAGATATCCCCGGAAAACCTCATGATCCTGGCTTTCAGCTTCATTCTGGCAAGGGCGTTGAATGGCTCGGCAACAATGAATCCGTCAATCTTTCCGCCCAGGAGGGCTGTCGGCATTTCCGGCGGAGCCATGACAAACAGATTCACCTCCCGGGGACCGAGCGTACCCGATCGAGACCTGATCACCGGTGTGAGCCCTTTTGCCCTGAGCCCCAGCTGCATGATCAGGTTGTGCATGGAATACCAGGACGGGACAGCTATTTTTTTTCCGGCAAGGTCGGCAAACCCTTTTATGTCTGAATTTCCGTCCACGGTAACAGCGCTTCCATTGGTGTGGTCCCACATCAGAACCCGTATCGGAATCTTCTGTTTGAAACGCATCCATACCGGTATGGGG
>JAWLES010000281.1:0-2860 GCA_041685935.1 Desulfobacteraceae bacterium
GAGGCGTTCGTCCCCTGCCACATGGGAAGGGATTTCAAAAGCCTTGTGTTTTTAAAAAGGGTAAGGTCTTCAGTATGAATTTTAAAACCGAACTCGAATCGTCAACAGTGAAAGTTTCAGTGCCGTGCCGCCTGGATTTCGGAGGCACACTCGATATCAGCACCTTTTATCTGCCGCTTTCCGGCCGTAAGCCGTCAACCTTCAACGTTGCGCTGGACATGCGGACCACGGTTACGCTGCAGCCCTGGGAAGAGGGGATGGTGAAAATTTCCTCCAGGGGATTTGAGAGCAGTGAGTTTCCAGCAGGCGGGGCGCGGTTTGATCATCCCCTGGGCCTGATGTTTGCTGTGGCTGATTATTTCAATGCCGCAGGCGTTCATATCCATATCGAGTCGTCATCCCCGCCGAGAAGCGCGCTTGGGGGTTCTTCCTCAGCAGCGACAGCGCTTTGCGCAGCATTTCTTTCGATACTGAAAAAGCGGGTATACCCGGCGGAAGCAGCATGGATCGCCCACTATATCGAGTCAAGTGTGGCAGGAGTGCCCTGCGGCATGCAGGACCAGCTTTCAGCCGCATTCGGGGGCGTCAACCAGTGGTTCTGGTTCCTTGATAACGGCAGGCCTGCCTTCCGGCAAAAAAAGCTTCTGGCCGGGCCGGAGGCAATCGGAAATCTGAATTCATGCCTTATCGTTGCGTACTGCGGCAACCCCCATGTATCCAGTGATATCAACGGCAGATGGGTAAAAGGCTTTATCAAGGGGGAAAACCGCGGAACTTTCAAGTCCATCGCCCGGCTGACTGATCGGTTTTCAGAGGCGGTCGGCGGCGGGGATTTCTCCCTTGCAGGACGATACATGAACGAAGAGACCCGGATAAGGATGGATATGACCCCGGATGTACTGGATGAAACCGGCAGACTCCTGTTTGACAGAGCCTGCCGAATGAACGTCGGCGCCCGGTTTACAGGAGCGGGCGGCGGCGGTTGTATCTGGGCTTTGGGAGAGAGGAGTGCGGTTGCAGTCCTTGAACCCGAGTGGAAGAAAATCCTTGAACAGGGGCAAACCGGCAAACTTCTGGAAACGGCAGTGGATTCCGAAGGTATAAAGCTGGAGAGCCAATGATTTTATTATATAACTGCCGTGTCCTTTTGGACACACCGAAGTATGAAAATCCCGGAAAGAGGATACAGGTGATCCGGTGTAGCCTGTAGCGGCTTCAAATGCCGGTCGGTTACCGGTCACACGACGTGACCGGTTCCGGCGTTTGCCTCGGAGCAGCCCCGGACGGGCTGGGAGAATGAGCGGAAGGTTATACCGGATTGGCTGTTGCCGGTAAAGGAGCAAGGACTTTCATATGAAAACAATGAAACACGTAAGGACGACAAAATGAATTTTCAGGATGTGATTTTAAACTTGCAGAAGTTCTGGTCCGAGAGAGGATGTGTGCTGATCCAGTCCTATGATATGGAAGTGGGCGCGGGTACGTTTCATCCCACCACACTGCTCAGGGCGCTCGGGCCGGAACCTTGGAAGGTGGCTTATGTTCAGCCTTCCAGAAGGCCCACGGACGGGCGGTACGGGGAAAACCCCAATCGGCTCCAGCATTATTACCAGTATCAGGTGATCCTGAAACCGTCTCCTGATGATGTCCAGCAGCAGTTTCTGGACAGTTTGAAAGCCATCGGGGTCAATCCTCTGGAGCATGATATCAGGTTTGTGGAGGACGACTGGGAGTCCCCCACACTGGGCGCATCCGGGCTTGGCTGGGAAGTCTGGCTTGACGGGATGGAGATCACGCAGTTCACCTATTTCCAGATGACCGGCAGCATAGAGGTGGCGCCTGTCTCCGTGGAATTGACCTATGGACTTGAACGGATCTGTATGTACCTTCAGGGAGTGGACAACGTATTTGATCTGAAATGGAACCACGGGATCACATACCGGGAGGTTTACCGCCAGCAGGAAGTGGAGCAGTCCACGTACAATTTTGAAATTGCGGACGTGGACATGCTGTTTGATTTTTTTAAAAAATATGAAACCGAAGCCCACCGCATCGTCGGGGAGGGACTTGTGATCCCTGCGTATGAGTACTGTCTCAAGTGCTCGCATACGTTCAACCTGCTTGATGCACGGGGAGCCATCAGTGTTACCGAGAGAACCGGGTACATCAAACGGATACGGGATATTGCCAGGGAATGTTCAAAAGCGTATGTGGAGCAGAGAGAGAAACTCGGATATCCGTTACTGGAAAAACAAGGGGCGGAGGGGTGAAAATGAATACATTACTGATTGAAATCGGCACCGAAGAGATTCCTGCAGGATATATAGTTCCGGCCCTTGAAGCGTTCAGGAACAGCCTGCTGTCTTTAATGAAAACATCCAGGATCGAATACGGAGAGGCAAAATACTTCGGTACGCCGAGACGCCTTGCCCTTGCTGTGTATGATGTGGCTGACCGCCAGAAGGGTGAGACATCAACGCTTTTCGGCCCTCCTGAATCCGTGGGGTATGATGAAAACGGAAAATTTACAATTGCCGCTGAAAAGTTCGCCCGGAAGGCAGGGGTGCCGATTGAAGATGTCTTTGTTTCAGAACAGGACGGCAAGAAAGGAAAGTATCTTGCAGTTATAAAGGAAGAAGAGAGAGCCGAGACTGCGGATATTCTTGAAAAGGCTCTGCCCGAGCAGATCCTCGGCATTCCTTTCCCCAAGCGCATGAAGTGGGGAGCCCTGCCGATCACGTTTGCAAGGCCCATCATATCCTTGACCGGACTTCTGGGGCAACGGATGCTTAATTTCACCATAGGCAACGTGGTATCAGGCTGCCATGTATACGGGCATCAGTTCATGGCCCCTGGGAAA
>JAWLES010000282.1:0-2852 GCA_041685935.1 Desulfobacteraceae bacterium
GACAAGCGGCTGAAACCCTTTCCAGCGCTCGTTTACAAACTGCCGGACCTGTTCGATTCCCTGATCCGCATCCAGTTCCCCGGTGCGGTACAGAAAGGCAGCCAGCCGGAAAGCACAAAAGGTTCCCTGGCAGGGCCCTTTGCCGATCCGGCTCCTGTGCCCCACTTCCTCCAGATCCGGGGAAGCCCCCTCCTCTTTCAGGGTTTGTATGATGCTGTCCGCCACGGATTCTGAGACCATTTCACATTCGCATATCAACGTATCTTCAGGTTCGGCTTTACCCACCCGCATTTTAGGCGCTCTGCCCGGCTCGGTCCACTCTCCCTTGGCGCTTTGGGGCAGCTGAAGACTGGCGGTCATGCACGGATTTGAGTTGTTCAGGCGCTCCGCCACCAGGTCGGATGTCTTTTCAGCCATGAGCCTGAAGGTGGTCAGCTTGCCTCCGGTGATGGTGATAAAGTTTTCAAGACCGTCCCTCTTGTGTTCAAGAAGTGTGTAATTCCGGCTGACACTGCGGCCTTTATTGTTTCTGGAGCTCACAAGCGCGCGGACACCTGCATAGGCCCGGATGTACCTGGCGGTTTTGAGCTCCGGAACCATCATGGCACCCTGCTTTATGATTTCGTCCACCTCTCTGATGGTGGGACGGATATCATTCAGATCCCCAATTTCCACAGAAGTCGTGCCGGCAATGGAGATTGTGCCGCCAGGTGCCAGTATGTCCGCGTCAGAAGCCTTGCGCAGGCGGTTTATAACCCGGCTGCTGATCCGGTCCTGGGTGATCAGAAGAGTTCCTTTGGAATATATCACGGGGAAGTCCGCACCTGCCATTGCCGCCACATTTCCCGCCCAGGCCCCGGTTGCGTTCACGTACTGAAGAGCGCTGATGCGGAAGGACTCCCCGGTTCTTATATCAGTTACATGAGCGCATCTGACAACCCCGTTTTGAATATCGAATCCGGTTACTTTTTTGTTCCGTAAAAACCCGGCTCCGTTGGCTTCGGCATCTGCAATATTGTCCAGCGAAAGCATGAACGGGTCCACGGTGGCATCGTTAACCCGGAAAACCGAGACTGCGTTTTCCGAAATACACGGCTCCATTCGGCGTGCCTGCTCCGGCGGTATCTCTTCTGCCGGGATGCCGCACTTTTCACACATACCGGGAAAATCCGCGATATACCCTTCATCATCCCCCTGTACCGCCACAAACAGGCCGCCCGTCTCCTCAATGCAATGGGGGGCCAGCTTTTTTAAAAGGCTGTTTTCCTTGACGCACTCGGCAGCAGTTTCCCCGTCCTTGCAGATGTATCTTGCACCGCTGTGCAGAAGCCCGTGGTTGGCGCCCGAAGCCCCGGAATTGATATCACCTTGCTCTGCAAGCATACACTTGATGCCCCGCAGAGAAAGATCCCGTGCGATTCCGGCGCCGGTGGTTCCCCCGCCTATGATCAATACTTCGGTTTCCAGAATAATTTCCCCGTCAGTTTAGAACGAATGGACCCTGTTGCACCCCCCTGCTGATGACGGTTTTTTCCGTATTCAGCTCCAAAGGATCAGGCACTCTCTTCAATCGTCCGGCAAAGCTCGTCCACAAGATTTCCGATTTCGTCCCGCAGCTCATCAATTTCCCGACCTTCAGTTTGAGGAGCAGGCGGCAGGTTCCAGCAGATTTCCCTGACGCCGGCCAGGGAAAGATTGCTGCAGGTATCGTCCATGGCCACCACGATATCGGGATATGCATGTTCAATAACTGTTTCAACTGCCTCGGGCTTTCTAAAAGCCATATCAATGCCGGAATCCGCCATGGACCGGACCATCAGGAGGTTTGTTTTATCCGCAGGGGCCAGTCCGGCACACAAGGCCCGGATTTTGCCGCCTGCACGGTATGTTGCCAGCGCTGCAGCCATCTGGCTTCGGCATGCGTTTTCCCGGCCTGCAAACAGCACTGTAGTCCGCTTCTCAAGGCCCTTGGAAAGTGTTTCGGCAGCTCCGGCAAGGTCCGCTTCCACTGCAGGATTATTTTCTATATCTTTCCGGTTTTCGATGTTGCTGTAGGTCAGGTGGCCTGTATATTCCGCGTCAACCGCGTCAAAAAAAAACCTCGCCGTGAGCCGGAGACCGTCAAACAAACGGGGTGCATGTGAACCGCCTGCTGAAAGCAGAAAGCCTTTTCGTATTGAAAAAGCAGGATCTTTGAGTTTCAATCGATACTTTCTGGCCCAGAAAACCTGGCAGCGGTCCACCAGGGCCTTTAGCTGGGCGGTCATGCCGAAAAAAAACACCGGGCTTGCCGCAACAATAATGTCAGCTTTTCTCAGCTGAGCATAGATATCTTTTTCCATATCGTCGGAAACAGGACAGAATCCGCTTTTTTCACATGCCTTATACTCCCGGCAGGGCTGGATATCCGCGGAGCATGCATCAATGACCCGGGTTTGCGCCCCTTTTTCTTCAAGAAGAGACAAAAGTCCGGTTAAAAGGAAATTAGTGCTTCCGTTTTTCCTGGGACTTCCCTTAAGACCGACAACATACATGGCCGAACCTCCTTACATGATTGAAAGGCATCGAAAACATTCTTGCAGCTGGCAGGGAGGAATTTGACGATGTCCCTTTTATAGTTTTCCGGCATTGCTGAAATACACTATAATATGTTTTCCACACCTTTTCAACCTGCAAAGACCTGAACCCGGCCTTCGAAAGCACCGGTTCCGCCCCTCCCCCTCTTTTTTCCCGGAAAAACGATCATGAAATAAGACATCACAATTTTTGCACCCCATTGATTCATATTGACTTTTTAAGGTGTTTCTCCTATTATAATCTATAACAATCCTTGCCGGGGGAACCAGAATGAA
>JAWLES010000283.1:0-2812 GCA_041685935.1 Desulfobacteraceae bacterium
CCGGCTCGGCATAAACAATCTGGCCGGGGTTCCGTCAATCGTATTCGGACTGTTCGGGCTCGCCTTTTTCGTTATCGTGCTTGACATGGGGGTATCCGCAGCAGCAGGCGGGCTGACCCTGGCGATCATGACGCTGCCCGTGATCATCGGATCGTCGGAAGAGGCGCTGCGGTCGGTACCGGACACCTACCGGGAGGCCTCTCTGGCCATCGGCGCCACCAAATGGCAGACCATCCGCAACGTAGTTCTTCCGTCGGCTTTTCCGGGTATCATCACCGGTTCCATTCTCGGACTTTCCCGGGCTGCCGGAGAGACCGCGCCGATCATGTACACCGGTGCCGTCTTCTTCACCCCGGTGATGCCGAGCTCGGTACTGGACGAAGTCATGGCCCTGCCCTACCATATATACGTTCTGGCCACAGCAGGCACCAACATCGAAGCCACCAGACACCTTCAATACGGAACCGCACTCGTCCTGATCGTACTGGTATTCGGAATGAATCTGGCCGCAATAGTCATGCGCTCGAAAATGAGAAAAAAGATATAAGGATGTACCCCAAATGACCAAAAAATTCAAAATGCGCACCAAAAACCTGGACTTTTTCTATGACGAGTTCCAGGCCCTTCACGATATAAACCTTGATTTCGAGGAGAACCGGGTCACCGCCCTGATCGGGCCGTCCGGCTGCGGAAAAAGTACGTATCTGCGGTGCCTGAACCGGATGAACGACCTGATTCCCAAAACTTCCGTCAAAGGGGAAATCAAGCTGGATGATACGGAAATTTACCAGTCGGGCATAGATGTGGTAACGCTTCGACGGCGTGTGGGAATGGTGTTTCAGAAACCCAATCCGTTTCCCAAAACCACATTTGAAAACATCGCCTACGGGCTCAAGGTAAACGGCATCAAAGACAAATCAAAAATCACCGAAATCGTGGAAAAGAGCCTGAAACAGGCGGCCATCTGGGATGAAGTCAAGGACCGGCTCCACGATTCCGCACTGGGGCTTTCCGGAGGGCAGCAGCAGCGGCTCTGTATTGCAAGGGCGCTGGCCGTGGACCCGGATGTCCTGCTCATGGACGAACCCGCCTCGGCACTCGACCCCATTGCCACCCAGAAAATCGAGGACCTGATCGGCGAACTTTGCAGCAAACTCACCATCATCATCGTCACCCACAATATGCAGCAGGCCGCAAGGGTTTCCCAGAGAACCGCTTTCTTTTACATGGGAAAACTGATAGAAGTAAATGACACGGATACCCTTTTCACAAACCCGGAACTCAAGCAAACCGAGGATTATATCACCGGAAGATTCGGTTAAGGAGATAACAGGATGGCAGCAGGATACATTTCAAAAGAACTTGATAAAATCAAAAAAGAGATCCTCTCTCTCGGCACCATTGTCGAGGACCGGTTCAAAAACGCCGTGTATGCGGTTCAGACCAACAATCTGGAGCTGGCCCGGTCTATCATTGATACGGACCACGAGATCGACGAGCGGGAGATCGAGATCGAAGAGGAGTGCCTCAAGGTTCTGGCCCTTTACCAGCCTGTGGCCACTGATCTGCGGCTCATTGTGGCCATTATCAAAATCAACAACGACCTGGAGCGGATCGCCGATCTTGCAAAAAGCATTTCCAGAAGACTGACATCCGCCTCCAAAAGTCCTTCCGGAAACTTTGCCTACGATTATACCTACATGGCCCAGAAGGTTGGGAAAATGCTCAAAATCAGTCTTGACGCCATAGTGGGCAAGGATGTGGACATGGCCCACCAGGTGATCGGCATGGATGAGGATGTAAACACCATGCGCAACGATGCATACCAGTATATGAAAAAATCCGTTCAAACAGAGGGTTCGGAACTGGACCGGGTCATCAACATGTACCTGATCTCGAGGCACCTGGAACGGATCGCCGACCATACCACCAATATTGCCGAGGAAGTGGTCCATCTTGTGGAAGGGGAAATCATCCGGCACCGGAATACCAGCTCATAATTCAAAAAAATTTCCGCCCCGGAACAGCCGCTCTGATTGAACATCACCGGCTGTTATTTCCCTGCATCAAAATTTTTTCTTGCCATTCCTGTCAGAACATTATAAAAAATGCCCGTTTGATGTAAAAACAAAATCCGAACAAAGGGATCAAAATGGGCATTGAATTTTATTTCATCATCGTAGTAATGCTGATGATGTTCGCCGTCTTCGACCTGATGGTGGGGGTCAGCAACGATGCGGTCAACTTCCTCAATTCCTCCATCGGCTCGAAAGCCGCTCCGTTCAACGTAATCATCCTTGTGGCCAGTCTCGGCATACTGGCCGGGGTCACATTTTCCGGCGGCATGATGGAAGTGGCCCGAAAAGGCATTTTCCATCCCCAGTTCTTTACCATGCCGGATCTTTTGACCATATTCCTCACCGTCATGCTCACCGACATCCTGCTTCTGGATGTGTTCAACTCCAACGGCCTGCCCACCTCCACAACCGTTTCCATTGTATTCGAATTGATCGGGGCGGCCGTGGCGGTCTCCATTATCAAGATCGCAGGAGACGCGAACGGCGGGATGGAACTGTGGGAATATATCAATACGGCAAAAGCCCTTTCCATTGTGTTCGGCATTCTCATGTCGATTATCATCGCCTTTATTGCAGGCGCCGTGGTCCAGTTTCTGACCCGGACCGTTTTCACCTTTGACATCACCCGGACCCTGCCCAGGTACGGAGCCCTGTTCGGCGGCGTTGCCATGGCCGCCATCACATTTTTCATCCTGATTAAGGGCGCCAAAGGCGCGACTTTCATGGACGAAGCA
>JAWLES010000284.1:0-2808 GCA_041685935.1 Desulfobacteraceae bacterium
TTTTAAAGTTTGGTGATATAATATGGAACGGTTTGCAACCTTTGAGTTGGATAAATGGATAGACAGCGGTAACAGGAAACCCCTTGTTATCAGGGGTGCCAGGCAGGTCGGAAAAACATGGCTGGTTCGTGACCTGGCCAAGCGCCACAACCTTGAACTGATTGAGTTGAATCTGGAACGGAATCCGGCTCTTTCGGATTTATTTGCAGGGAATAATCCGCAAGATATATTGACAAACCTTGAGGCGGAGTTTGAAATTGATATTGATCCAGCCTCTTCTTTGCTGTTTCTGGATGAAATCCAGGCGTCTCCCGATCTGTTTGCCAAGCTGCGTTGGTTTCGGGAGGATCTGGAAGAATTGCCCCTTATTGCTGCCGGATCCCTTCTGGAATTCGCCTTGAATAATTATCAGTTCAGCATGCCCGTGGGAAGGGTTTCCTACTTTTTCATGGAGCCGTTTTCCTTTTTGGAATTTTTAAAGGCCGTTGGAAATAATGCGCTGTCTAAAAAACTGACTGATTTTTCTCCGGGAGGCACAATCCCTGAATCCATCCACGAAAAATGCTTGGAAAAATATCATGATTATTGTTTCGTGGGGGGAATGCCGGAACCGCTCAGGGAATGGGCGGATACTGGTGACATGGACGGTTGTTTGAAAATTCAGCAGGACCTGCTTGCAACCTTTCGGGACGATTTTTATAAATACGGTGATAAATTCGATCCAGGAATGCTGCAAAAATTGTTTATCTCTGTGGCCAAACAGATCGGGAGCAAGTTCGTTGTAAGTCAGGTGGATCCTTCCATCGGTCATTCCAGTATTAAAAAAGGCCTTTCTCTTCTCTCCAAGGCCCGGGTGTTTTCAAAAGTATTTCATACAAGCGGAAACGGACTTCCGCTCGGGGCGGAATCCAATGAAAAGTTTTTTAAAATGCTCCTGATCGATACCGGCCTTGTCTCGGTTCAAACGGGCCTTTCTTCCATATCCCGATCACAGGCGAGGGATATCATTTTTGCCAACAAAGGAGGAATTGCCGAACAATTTGCAGGGCAGCAGATCCGGGCGGCCCAAGCTCCCTTTTCAGATCCGTCCCTTTTTTACTGGCAGCGGACCGGCGGCAGGCAGGGGGAGATTGACTATATCATTCAGCAGGGAGCCCGCATTGTTCCTGTCGAGGTCAAATCCGGGAGCGCGGGAAGCATGAAATCCCTTCATCAGTTCATGGCGGACAAGAACCTGGATCTAGCCGTCCGTCTGGATTTAAACCCACCATCCGTACAAAGAATAAACGTTAAAACAACAAAAGGGGAGCCGGTCTCTTATGATCTTCTTTCTTTCCCCCTGTATTTGGCGGAACGGATAGACCCTCTCATCTCAAACTATTTGAAAAACCTATAAGGTGTTTCATTATTATTGACACTGAGAGGACCCTGAGAAGTTTTCTTTTTCCAATTGTTTTGTATCTTCCACGTGGGATCTCGGCACTTAAAAAATGTATTGCGCCGGGGCCATGGAAATAGGATTGTATGAACATTGAAAGGGCCTGTTATAAGGCCTTTTCAGGTGTCGTATCTGGTATTGCGATCCCTTTGTTCATGCTCTTAGCCCGCTTGAATGGTAGGATTGCTTTACATGCGGTTCTATGTTTGATATTCATCAATAAGAAGACCGGATTTCCCGGATCTTTTGACTGGTGAGTCAAAAACATAATTCAAGGCCTTGGAATGACTCTTCAATATCAGAATGAATCACCTTATCCAGGAAAGCCTGCTGAAGAAAGCGGCGGGTCTGATAACTCTTCTGCCGCATGCCCCCATCACAGCCAGCTTGCCGAGCGTGTAAAGGAACTCAATTGCCTGTACGGCATCTCCAACCTGTTTGAAAACCAGGATGTCTCCCTTGAATGGATCATGCAGCGGACCGTTGAGCTGATTCCAGCTGCCTGGCAGTATCCTGAAAATGCATGCGCGCGGATAAAGATCGAGGGCAGGGAGTACACCTCCAGGAAATTTAAAGCCGCGCAATGCTCACAAAGAACGAAAATCGTCCTTAACGGAGAAGAGGTCGGAGAAGTAGAGGTGTGCTATCTGAAATGCCCGCCTGAAAATTCCTGTAATCCGTTTCTCAAAGAGGAGGAGCGCCTGCTCTGGGCCATAGCGGAGCGGCTGAGCAAGGTGCTGTGGCTTAAACGTTCGGAACGTGCCCTCAAAGAGAGTGAAGAGCGTTACCGCACATTGACGGAACAGGTCACGGAGGGAGTGGCCCTTGTCCAGAACGGCCGGTTTTGTTACCTCAACCCTGAATTTTGCCATATCTTCCAGATCATCGACTCCGGGGCCCTGATCGGAAGCTGTGTGGACGCTCCGGTGCCTGGAGCCGCTGATGAGCTTATGGAAATTTATAAAAATATTGGTCCCGACCCTCCGCAGGCAAGAAAGGAGGATGTCTATCAGCTCTCCCGGCAGGGAAGGGTTGTCTGGGTTCAGGCTTGCCACAGCCCGATAACCTTGCAGGGCAAGGCTGCACTGCTCTCTACATTCAAGGATATAACCGAGATTAAGGAGCAGCAGCTGGCGGCACAGAGCAAGGCTGATTTGCTGCACCGGGAGAACAGGGCGCTGCGATCCTCGCTGAGCGACAGGTACCGGCTGGGCCGGCTTATAGGCCGGTCCGGGGTCATGCAGGAAGTTTACGAGTTTATCCTGAAAGCTGCTGCTGCTGATGCGGATGTGGCCATATACGGGGAATCGGGAACAGGCAAGGAGCTTGTGGCCAGGGCTGTGCACGAGCACAGTTCCAGGAGTGACGGT
>JAWLES010000285.1:0-2740 GCA_041685935.1 Desulfobacteraceae bacterium
CATTTTTCTTGGCCCTTGACCTCGTTTCCGCTATACTGAAACTTCGAAAAGCGGCTTCTTATCACCATTACCATGACAAAGGAGACAACAATGTATCCAAATCTGTTCTCACCCATTGAAATCGGAGGCATCCGACTGGGCAACCGGGTCACCATGGCACCTTTGTATCTGGGCTATGCAGCAGAGGGGGGCGCTGTCTCCGCACTTCTGTTGGAACATTACCGGTTGATGGCCCAAAGCGGGGCGGCAATGATTACCGTGGAAAATGCCACCGTGGATCATCCGGTGGCAAACGGCAGCAACCGCACTATCCGGATTGATACGGACAAAAACATGGAAGGCCTGGAAAAACTGGCCAAAGAAATCAAAAATCAGGGAGCTCTTGCCTGCATTCAGATCAATCACGCCGGCAGGTTTGCCGCAACCAAGCAGCCCGTGGCCCCTTCAGAGGTCGATACATTCGGCAAAACCCCCCGCGCTCTGACCATTGATGAGATCCAAAAGATCCGCGACAAGTTCTGCGATGCAGCAAAGCGTGCCAAAAATAGCGGTTTTGACATGGTGGAACTCCACGGCGGCACCGGGTACCTGCTGGCCCAGTTTGTGTCCCCGCATACCAATAAAAGAATCGATGCCTACGGAGGCAGCCTGGAAAACCGGATGAAATTTCCCTTGGAAGTGCTGGCGGCAATCAAGGAGACAGTGGGGAATTTTCCGGTGGGCTACCGGTTTCTGGCAGATGAATACCTGGATGACGGCCTGCAGCTCGGCGAGTCTGCCGAATTTTCCAATGCTCTGTCAGATGCGGGCGTGGCCTACCTCTCTGTGATGGGCGGAACCTATGAGTCCTTTATAAAACCGGAAATCATCGCACAGTCCAAGTCCGAAGGATACATGGCCGATCTGGCCGCAGAAATCAAAAAGCATGTGGACGTGCCGGTGATTACTGCCGGAAGGATTTCTTCAGGCCGCACCGCAGAAGACATCCTTGCTTCCGGCAAAGCCGATCTCGTAGGACTGGCCCGTGTTTTGTTTGCAGATCCCGAGTGGCCGAAAAAAGTCCGGGAAAACCGGGAAGATGAAATCATTCACTGCGATCCGGAATGCGAAGACATTTGCCAGCAGCTTGTGATGAAAGGCAAGCCTGCGTTCTGCACCCAGTGGGGCCCGGAAAAGATGCGGAAATTCAAGGATCTTTTTGAATAACCCATGATTACGGTCAATTGCGCGGCCTGCAAAAAAAAGCTTTGTGCCATTAAATGGGAACGGGGATCCCGTTGTTATTTTGATATATAACGTTTCTTCTTATTAACAGGCTTATCCAGTCGAAAGATCTGCAATGGCAAACTGGGCCTGGGCATCGTTTCTCACAACAGAGGGCCCCAGACGCATACGGGTTAAGGGACGAACCGGGGTGAAGCCCAGTTGCTGGACAGCGGATGTGGCCGCTTCGTTTCCGTCCGGGACAGCGCAGAATACCAGACGGTTTCCTGCGCTGACAAGGAGTTCACGCGCCGGCCGAAGATGGCCCGAAGCTGAGATGGGAAAATGCGCTGCATAGGCAGAAGCCTCTTCCGGGCTGAGCCCCGGTGTACTTCGCTGCATCAAGGCAGCAATATCAAAGTCAGGATGTTCCCGGACATAAGACCGCCCGGCCAGGAAACCGTCCCCCAAGGGGACATCACCGGTGCCCAGTGCCGTATTCATGGCCGGCAACCCTGAAAAACGATCCGGCCTGCTCATGGGCAGGGTTAACCCCAACAGCCCTTCCCAGTCCTGGCAGACCAGTCGAATATTCCAGAGGTCCAGTCGATCGAGCAAAGCCAATAACATTTGGCGATCATCGGGTGTTCGCAGTATCTCCACTTTTTCTCATCCTCTTTCTGCATCATAAAGAAAGTCACGGACTACCTGTAAATATTCCTGCGGTTTTTCAAGATGATGCTCGTGTGAAGCGTCCTCAAAAATATGAACATCAGATCCGGGAAGGCTCTTTTGGTAATATCGGGTCGTCGAAGGAGAGGCTTCATCATAAACCCCGCAGGTGAATAGAACGGGAACGGTAATCTCTTTGAGCCGGTCCGCCCGTTCATAATGTTTAAGCGCTCCGGTTACGGTGAATTCACTGGGACCCCACATGTATTCGTAAATGGAAAAATTCAATTTTTCAAAAGACCTGTTCAGGCACTCAGGCCAGGGATCGAGACGGCAAACGTGGATTTTGTAATAGGCCGTCATGGCATCCTGATACGGGACAGAGTCGAACGCGCCGGCATGTTCGCAGTTCCGAATGGTTTCCCGAAGGTCTGCCGGAAGTTCAGCGATATAGGCGTTCTGATCCTCGATCCAGCGGGAAGTGCTGAGCAGAGCCCCGGAAAGCACCAGACTCGCGATTCCTTGAGGGTGCCTTAGGACATAATCCACCGCCAGCGAGGTTCCCCAGGATTGTCCCAGGAGATGAACTTTCTTTAGTCCCAGAGCCAGGCGGAGCTGATGGAGTTCGTCAACATACCGTTCTATGGTCCACAGGGAGGTGTCTTCGGGTTTATCGGAATTGCCGCAGCCAAGTTGATCATAAAAAACAACCGGGCGGTCATGGGCAAGCCCTTCGATTGATTCAAGGTAATCGTGTGATGCCCCCGGTCCCCCGTGCAGCACCAGGAGCGGGACCCCCTGTTGGTTCTTTCCCACTGCTTTATACCATATTTTACCGCCGGCTACCGGGATATAGCCTTCTTGG
>JAWLES010000286.1:0-2719 GCA_041685935.1 Desulfobacteraceae bacterium
GACGATCCGGTAAAGGCTCTTGCCAAACGATATCTGGAAACCCCGTGTTCCTGCATGACCCCGAATGCAGGCCGGATTCGGCTGATTCAGGACCTGGTCAGGAAATTCGACATTCAAGGGGTGGTGGATTTGTCCTGGCAGTGCTGCCTTACCTACCAGATCGAGGCCGAATCCTTGGAAAAATCTGTAACCAAAGAGCTTAGAATCCCCTACATACACCTTGCCACCGATTATTCCACCTCTGATACAGGCCAGCTCGGCGTCCGTATAGAGGCTTTTATCGAACTTCTCGGCCAATAACCCACAGAACGCGAACACCTCTGGATAAATACTTGAAAATAAGGAGTAGACATGAAGACATCACTTGAATCAACCACAAGGCGAATATTTTTGAAAAATGCCGGTAAAAGCGTGGTCTCCGCTGTAATTGCCGCAGGTGCATCGCCTCTGCTTTTGCCGGCTAAACAATCCTTTGCCGGTGTGGATACGGTTAATTTCGCCTACATTCTGTCGGATCATCACGCCCCCATGATGGTGATTGCACAAAATCCTGTGCTGTTTGAGGAAAAATTCAACATGTACTTGAAGCCTTTGACAGATGGCCGGCTCTATGACTTTTACCACGAAGGCTCCAGTATCTGCAGGGTGAAAATGGTACCCACCAAGAAAGGGCCGGACGTGGAAAAACTGATGGCACGGGGAAGTGTGGACATGGCAATCAGCGGCACCCAGGCGATCTTAATGTCCGTGGACAGGGGTGTGGATACAAAAATCATCTCCCCGGTCCAGACCGCAGGCAACGTGTTTGTTCTCAAGAAGAACCTGCAGGTAAAAACTTGGAAGGAATTTGTAAAGCATGTAAAAGGGTCGGGCAGGAAGATGAAAATAGGAATACCAGGTCCCCATACGGTTGCCGCAATCATCTTCCGCTCCGCGCTGGATCACGAGGGAATCTCGTATACAGAGGATGCGGTCGACAAAAGTGCGGATATCGTGTTCATCAATATGAAAGGGCACGGCAATCTTGTGGCTGCGTTGAACAATAACATCACACAGGGTATTATCGGGGCCCAGCCCTATCCCGCTTTAACCATCCACCAGGGAATCGGCAAGCTGATACTGAACCTCCAGGATGTTCCCCCGGCCGGGAGATGGCAGGGGCATGCCTGCTGTTCAATGGAGGCCTCCGGCCGGTTCCTGAAACAAAGGCCGGAGGTTTCACAAAAACTGGCCGAGCTTTTGGCGGCAGGTGTTCATCTCACCCAGGAAGACAAGGAGCTGACTGCAAAGTCGTGTTCCACATGGCTCGGTGTGGACCGTTCTGTGGAGACCACGGCCATGGCATCCCTTGATTATACCACCAACCCTGCTGCGGAATGGAAACAAAGCGTGTATACGTATGCCGCCACCATGGACCGGATGAGCATGTTCAACGGAACGCTTGCCGAAAAGCGCGGCAAGGAAGTCGATCCTGCGGCTTTCGATTTTTCAGTCATGGAAAGGGCCCAAGCGAACCTGAAAAAAAGAGGCTTTTCGGTATAATCCATGACTGAAAAAGTTCGGCATCAGCTTCCCCGTTTTATCGTACCGGTCTGTCTCATTCTTGTCTGGCAGGCTGCCGCAGGGATGCTTGACAACCCTGCACTGCTGCCGGAACCGCCTGCTGTGGCCCGCATCCTGGCCCATCCGGGACAAAAAATCCTGATCACAGGCAGTCTCATGGAAAACACGGTGATCAGCCTGACCCGTGTCATGCTCGGCTTTTTGCTGGCATCAATTGTATCAGTGCCCCTGGGAATCATAATGGGATACTTTTCTTTTGTGGAACGCCTGATGGACAGTTTGATTGAAATGTTCCGTCCGATCCCGCCCCTTGCATGGGTTCCGCTGATTCTGGCCTGGTTCGGCATCACAGGGGTAGCGGACCTTTTCCCGTCTCTTGCGGTTCATCCGATTCCGGCCGGAATCCAGTTTTCCACGGTGGTGATCATTTTTATCGGGGCATTTTTCCCGATCCTGATCAACACGGTCCAGGGGGTGAAGCACATCCCTGCGGAATACCTTGAATCAGCCCGGACACTTGGAGCCTGTAACACCTCTCTTCTTTTGAAAGTGATTGTCCCGGCCGTACTGCCCATGGTGGTCACAGGTCTGCGTATCGGTCTGGGGATCGGCTGGATGTGCCTTGTGGCCGCTGAGATGATGCCGGGAAGCAACTGCGGCCTGGGATACCTGATCTGGTATGCCTATGAACTTCTCCGGGCGGACATCATCGTTGCCGGCATGGTTGTGATAGGTATTGTTGGATTTCTTATGGACACGGGATTCCGGCTGGCTGAACAAAAAGTCAGCCGGAACAATCAGGCCTGACCGATAAAAACCGTTTGAATGTTGGTCTTCAAAACGGGACCTCATTAACACAAAAGGAAAAGAGTATGCTTTGCCTGCAGGATGTCTCCAAAAATTTCAAAAACGGCAAAAAAGAATCGGTCAGGGCTGTGGACCGGCTGAACCTGACAGTACATCCCGAAGAGTTCGTGTGCATCGTGGGTCGGTCGGGATGCGGAAAGACCACCACGCTGCGGATGATCGCCGGGCTTGAAACCGTATCTTCCGGCAGTATCCGCCTCAACGGGCGGACAATCAGAAAGCCGGGCCCGGATCGCTGTGTGGTATTCCAGAAGTACACCCTGTTTCCCTGGCGGACCGTACTTTCCAA
>JAWLES010000287.1:0-2713 GCA_041685935.1 Desulfobacteraceae bacterium
GCCAACAACACATCCGCACCCGCGACCCTGCAGAATCTCTCTGTCGATTGCTGCAGATGATATCGCCTCTTCGGCGGCAAACACGGCCAGCAGGCTGAGCCTGCCCATCGAGCGGCGAACCTTTCGCGGGATATGCCCGGCATCCGGCAGGTCCACAGGAACGCCCACAAGGCTTCTCAGGCCGGTGTATTTTTCCCAGCCCGGCATTCGCACAGTGGCGCACCTTGCTTTTTCAATGCCCTCCATCAGGGAGCCGATTCCGTTGCCCATCCCGGTAATAGCACCTGTGCCTGTTATCACTACACGGCTCATTTCTTTTTCTCCAGCGAGTCGTTGATGAAACGGGTGTATTCCTTTCTGCCCACAAGGGTGCGGCAGAGGATGAATGAGGACATCATGGTTCCTACCACCCCCGGCAGGAGTGCATTCTGGCCTGCTGCGTACAGGTTGCGGAAGGGCAGCCTTCCAAAGAGGTTGAACTGGCCGATTTTCTGTTTGATGCCGTAGGCGCAGCCGAAAGGGGTGTTCAGGTAATCCCTGAAGGTCAGCATGGATGCGGCATCCAGTACTTCCATTCCGTTTTCAAGCTCAGGGAAAAAGCGTGTGATCCGTTCCATGATCCGCCCGGTCTTTTCCTTTTTATACTCATGGTATGACTGAGGGCGGTTCCCCACACAAGTGTCGGCCCACTTTTCCACATGTTCAAAATGGCACATCTCGAATGCGTTGATAAGGTTGACGGTTTTTCCCCTGACACTCTCACTGCTTTTGATCATGACCAGCGGGAAATCCCCCTCGAGCTGCGTGTCGAACATGTCATCGATCGTACTGGACGGAAGAAGGGAGATCAGGGCGGGTGAAAACGGTTCTCCTGTTTGGCTGCGGACTTTAAAGAACACGGAGAAAAAGCCTATGGAGCGTTCAAAGTCATTGACCCGTTTTGTGAAGGCCCGGGTTACATGCTCGTCCGGCAGGGTTTTCAGGGTTTCCCTGGGATGGATGGTAAATATGCATTCATCCGCGCTGAGCCGTGTGCCGTCATTAAGTACGAACGTGCCGACCGACCGGTTCGTGACATCTTCCATGGATTTTATGTATGAATTAGTTTTTACCGTGACGCCGTACTTTTTGAACCGCTCTTTAAAGGCCCTGATAAAGGCTTCGCCGCCTCCCCTGACCCTGGCTATGGACTGGTACAGGCTGTAGACCACCCGGCTGTGGTCGGCAAAAGAGACTGATGCGGCCTCGGTTCCGTAACACATGGACAGGGAAGAGAGCAGGGTCTTTAGAGAATGGTTGTCCGTGAGGGAGTCCAGAACCGACTGCAGGCTGACGAAATCATCCTCGGAAGGAGTGGTCCAGTCGTTGGTAACCGTATGGATATCCATGGCCCCGGTCTCCCGGATCACCTGTCTGATCCGGGCAAAATAGGCTTTTACGGCTTCACTTTCTCCGGGGAAATATGATATGAGTGCCTTTATGACATTGTCATGCCCGGTGGGGAGCTGATAGCTACGTTCGTCGGTTTCAAAAATAAAACAGTTATCCCGGGCCCGCTTGACGAATTCGGGCCGGATTTCGTTTTCAATGGAGAGTATGGAGAGCATGTCCGAAAGAATGCCGTCCCGTGCAAACCCGCCGGTGAAATGGAATCCTGTGTCACAGGGAATGCCCTGTCTGTAGAACCGGGCCAGCGATCCTCCGATCCTCTGGTTCTTTTCCACGAGCAGGACCTTTCGGCCGTTCATGGCAAGGAGCAGCGCCAGGGTCATCCCGCTTGCGCCGGCCCCGACGACTATGCTGTCATACCGGGTATCATTTTCAGGGGTTTTCATCAATAGTCCAATACATATAAATGTGCAGTATGCGGGCTGATGCTACCTCAAACCCCCGTTAACACCGATCACCTGTCCATGGATATACATCTCTTCTTCAGCCGCAAGGAACCCGACCACCGATGCCACCTCTTCCGGCCTGCCGATCCGGTTCAGCGGAATCAGCGGAAGAATCTCCTCTTTGGGCATATCTTCGGTCATATCGGTTTCAATGATGCCCGGAGAAACCACGTTCACAAGGATTCCCTTTTTGCCGACCTCCCGTGCAAGAGCCTTGGCAGCCCCGATCAGGCCGGCTTTGGATGCCGAGTAGTTGACCTGCCCCGCCTGTCCCTGTTCTCCGGAAACGGAGGAGATTACGATGATCCTGCCCTTTCTTGCTTTCAGCATGTTGAACATGAGAGGCCGGACCATATTGTAAAATCCGTCCAGGTTTGTCCGGATAACCTGGTCCCACTCCTGCTTTTTCATCCAAAGCAGAAGGTTGTCCCTGGTGATCCCGGCATTCAGCACAAGCACATCCGGGGCGGATTTCCCGAAATGGTCCTTAAGGGCACCTGCGCATTCTTCCGAATCCGAGATGTCGAACTGCAAAAGGTCGCATTTGCGTTCAAGGGCTTCTATCTTCTTCTTTACTTCCTCTGCCTGCTCCCTGTCCGACCGGAATGTGATTCCCACATCAAATCCGGACTGTGCCAGTTTCACAGCGCACGCTTTTCCAATTCCCCTGTTTCCGCCGGTGACCAGGGCATATCCCCTTTTCTCCATTCCGTTCTCCTGTTGCTGCAGCTGCGGCAAATCCATGGGTCTTTGCCGTTAGGGTTTTGTTTGAATCAAAGCATACACTATTAGCGTAACCATGAGTTTATGTCAAGAAC
>JAWLES010000288.1:0-2692 GCA_041685935.1 Desulfobacteraceae bacterium
GGTTTGGCCCAGAAATCGAATGCAGCAAAATCGTGAATCCAGGGATTGACACAGAGAATATGAGGCGGGTTCTTTATTTTCAAACCGCTGCTTCCTGTTCATCCGTAGGCAGTAGCACAGCCTTCATGGGAACCGGCTCTGACTGTCTCAGGAAAAGTACTTCATGGAGGTTTTTTTCAGCTCCCTTTTGCTGAAAAGAATTGTGTATTCTTTCTGCCCGGTCCGGTCGGAGATTTTTTCCACGACGGTTCTGCAGGTTTCTTCATCCCGGGCGTGTACCATGGTGTAAAGGTTGAATTCCCAGCCCGGTGCCGGGTCTCTTCGGTAGCAGTGCGTTACTTCGGGGAACGAGGCCATGGTTTGGCCGACCTGCTGAGCCTGTTCTTCAGGAACCTTCCAGGCCACCATTGCGTTGGCCTTGTATCCCGAATTCTGGTGTTTAAGGGTGGCTCCGAATCTCCGGATAATGCCGCGTTCCTTGAGGTCCGCCAGAATTTCAAGGAATTGTTCCTCTGGTATGCCTATGCGCTCTGAAAGTTCGAGGAACGGCCTTTCGGTTACCGGTATGTCCCCTTCAAGGGAGGCTATTACTTTTTTCTCAAGTTCGGTCAGCATACGTGGGCATTAAATTATGTTAAAGGGGAAATGTCAAGCAAAAATCCTGATTTACCGGCTTTGCATCAGGCATATCCAGGCTCCGGGCGCAGGTTTCCGGCTGGAATCCATCAGGCCTGCGGCGATGAACTGGATTTTGAAAAAGGGTTCCACCGCGGTGACGATCTCGGCTGCACTCAGTTTCGGCGGGCCTTTGGTTTCTCTTTGGTCGTCCGAGCTGCCGGCAATGCAGAACCACAGCCCTTTCTGCTTTAAATGAATGGAAGCGTTTTTTGCGAACCTGGTCCGTTCTTCATCAGAATCAAACGAGTGAAAGCATCCTCTGTCAAAGAGAAAATCAAACGGACCGCCTTTAACGGTGTCACGAAGAAAATTGCAGGAATGAAAGGCTGCTGAAACCCCTTTTTCTCTTGCATTGGCCCTGGCCTGTCTGATGGCGGTTTTAGAAACATCAACACCGGTAACCCTGTAACCGCCTGCCGCAAGCCAGACGGAACAGGTGCCGACGCCGCATCCGACATCCAGCACGCTGCAGTTTTTTATGTTCCTTTTGTTAAGGATGTTCACCAGGTTGGAATCCACCCGGTTGAGTTCCCAGGGGGTGTTGCCTGACTTGTACAGCTCCTCGAATGCTTCAGGATCTGTCATGATACGTCGTCCCGCCGGTTTTCCGGAAAAAGGCTGACAATGGCTTGTTCATTTGCATCACAGATGCCGCGTTCCGTGATGAACCCGGTGACAAGGTGCGCAGGTGTTACATCAAACGCAGGGTTGGCTGCAGGGCTGTCCTGCGGGGGTACAAGGACCCGTGTGACTGTGTCATCCCGGTCAACGCCCGTGACAAACCGCACTTCGTCAGGGGAGCGCTCCTCGATCGGGATTTCCATTCCGTCTTTTACCTGCCAGTCAAAAGTGCTGGAAGGCAGAGCCACGTAAAAAGGGATGTTGTTGTCCCTGGCTGCCAGTGCCTTTAGGTAAGTTCCGATTTTGTTGGCAACGTCTCCTGCCCTGGTGGTCCTGTCCGTTCCCACTATCACAAGGTCCACCATTGAATGCTGCATAAGGTGCCCTCCTGCATTGTCCGTGATTACGGTATGGGGAACTCCTGAACCGGAAAGCTCCCACGCGGTAAGCCTTGCCCCCTGGTTCAGCGGCCTTGTCTCATCCACCCAAACGTGAACATTGATGCCGTTTTCAAATGCTTTGTAAACCGGGGCTGTGGCGGTACCGTATTCTATACAGGCAAGCCGGCCAGCATTGCAGTGGGTGAGGATATTCACAGGCTCGTTTTTCCCTTTTTCCCTGCTGATTTTTTCAATGAGCCCCATCCCGTTTTCCCCGATCCTCCTGCAGTTTTCCACCTCGGATTCAATGATTTCAAAAGCTTTGTCAAGACAGGCCCGGATTCGGTCTGAAGCAGTCTTTTCAGGCAGTACTGCGTCAGCAACCGCATCCACCCCCCATGCAAGGTTGACCGCAGTGGGCCTTGCCTCCTTAAGCCGTCTGCATTCCGATCCGAAGTGCCCGTCGTCCATTGCGCGGCTTCTGTCAGAAGCCAGAATGGTGTAGACGCCGAGCGCTCCTGTCGCCCCGATCAGGGGGGCTCCGCGTACGAACATTTCCCTGATGGCTGTGATAACGTGGTCAACGGTTTCAAGCTGTGCCACTTCGAACCGGTGGGGCAGCCGTCTCTGGTCGATAACCTTAATGCATCCTGCATTTTCATCAAACCATATGGGCCGGTTCACCCGGCTGTGTTTTGACATTGATTTACTCCTCCGCAAAAAGATCCACGATTTCAAACCGGTTCACATCAACCAGCCCCCTGTCAGTTATCTTGAGTTCAGGGATTACCGGAAGCGCCAGAAAGCCGAGCGCCATGAAAGGATCGTTCAAACCGCACCCCAGGCCCTGTACCGCCATGTTGACCGATTTCATCCTCTCGTTTACCACTTCCATGGGAAGATCCGTCATCAGCCCGGCAATTTCAAGGGGCAGCTTTGCTGCGATTTCCCCGTCCACTGCCACTGCAAATCCGCCCTTCATTCGAACAACTTCTTCAGCCGCTCTGATCATA
>JAWLES010000289.1:0-2676 GCA_041685935.1 Desulfobacteraceae bacterium
GCCCACGGAGAAAAAAGAGCACATCAGAAGATATTTGAGTGTTCCGGCATCAGGAATGAAAATTTCCTGCCTGAAAAGAATAAACATGATTACCACGCCAACCCCGAAAAGAAAGAACAGTGTGGTTTCAGTGTCATGTACCCGCCTGCTGAGATTAAGATACATGATGGCAAAGGCTGCGCTTATTCCCGAGGCCAGACCCCAGATACTGTCCGGGTTGATGTCCATGTCTCCGGGGGCGAGGATCAGCCAGACACCTGCAAATGCAATCAGCACGATAAAAACGCTCAAAAGGTCCCGCTCCTTTTTGAAAAGGAACCATGAGAATAGCGTGATAAAGAGAGGGTAGGTCATATTGAGGATATTGCCTTCTGCAACCGAGGTCAGATCAACAGCTTTGAAAAAGAAGTATACCGCCATACAGTTGGCAATGGTTCTGCCGAGCAGGTAGTGGTAGTTAACCGGCCTGGGCCGGGTCCTGGAAATTCCCATGTATATACAGATAAAGATGAATCCTGCCAGAAATCG
Source organism: Desulfobacteraceae bacterium (assembly GCA_041685935.1). Lineage (GTDB taxonomy): Bacteria > Desulfobacterota > Desulfobacteria > Desulfobacterales > Desulfobacteraceae > JAIPEK01. Next base: position 529 of record JAWLES010000289.1, read on the forward strand.
TGAAAAAACGAAAAAGGCGGGATCAATTGAAAGCCCGGCATTCGAGGACCATTTGACAACAACGGTGGCAAGATAGAACAGAAAAGCGGAGGTGAATACCGACACGCATCCGAGGAATATTTTGAGTTTTTCTCCGGCAGGGTATCCGGTCCCCTGGCTACTTTGAAACAAGGTCTTTACATTCAGTGTTTTCCTGTATGCTGCTGCATGACGATGAACATGAACAGCCGGCGCATCCGGGCTCCTGCCCTTTGAACATCCTGAAAATCCCCCTGAAAGCAAATGTAAATGCAACACCAACTATCAGCGCTACAATCAGTTTGTCAGCCATGTTTACAATCCTTTTTATTGCAGTGTTGTATTTTTATATTCAAACCTTTCCCATCCGTAAAGGCTGCACAGTATCTTCAATGTCTTCTGCTGCCGCCCAGCAAAGAATAAAATAAGGCATGTATCGGATAAAGTCAAATGGGAATTTGGTTTGCCGAAGTTTATTAATTCACTTGAAAAAAATTTGTTGACTTTTGAAATTCAGTGTGTAAAATCTCGAATAAATTTTGGCAACCCAAACTTTATAAGGAAATATAAAATGAAAAACAGCGTATGTTTAAGACAGGTTCCAGTCAATTCAACCGGAGAGATAACCCGGATTTCCGGAACAGGAGAGCTTGCCCGTAAAATAAGGGATATGGGGCTTGTTCCGGGAACACTTATCACTGTCACGGGCAAGGCGCCGTTGAAAGATCCTGTGGCGTTGAGGCTGAATGATTTTACTCTCACTCTTCGAAACAGTGAGGCGGATTACATATTTGTTGAGCAAAAAGAGGGCTGAACCGTCATGGAAACAGATTATACAATCGCTCTTGCCGGGAATCCCAATTCGGGAAAAACAACAATGTTCAACGCCCTGACAGGTGGAAGGCAGAGGGTGGGAAACTTTCCCGGAGTGACCGTTGAAAGGCTTGAAGGATTTACAGGATACAACGGAACGGAAATGAAAATAGTTGATCTTCCGGGAACCTACTCCCTTACTGCCTACAGCCCGGAAGAACTTGTGGCGAGGAATTTCATTATCAACGAGCATCCGGAAGTGGTCCTGGATATAGTAGATGCCACCAGCCTTGAGAGAAATCTTTATCTCACGGTCCAGCTTCTGGAGTTGAATGCCCCCGTGGTAGTGGCGCTCAATATGATGGACGAGGTGCGGAAACAGGGCAAAACAATCAATACATCCAGACTTTCCGAATTGACAGGCTGCCCCTTTGTGGAAACGGTTGCCAGGAAAGCTGAAGGCAAAACCGGCCTGATCCGTACTGCAGCCGGATATGCCGGGACATGTGAAGATAAACAACCGGCCTTCCATATTTCCTACGGCCCTGATCTGGACCCGGTTATTGAAAAAATGGAGCGCCTTATCGAAAGGGATGATCTGCTTGCCCCGATGTTTCCGGCACGTTGGGCGGCCTTGAAGTTTCTGGAGAATGATCCGGAAGTCATCAACATGGTTGCTGAAAACAGTGAAACCGCAAAATACCTGGAAGCCGTTTCACAAAAGGCGGCAGCTCATATCAAGGAAACTCTGGATACAACACCCGAGGCGATTATTGCGGATTATCGTTACGGCTTCATCCGATCGGTATGCAACCAGTGTGTTACGGTTGCGCCAAAAGGCGGCAGCCGTTTGAGACAGTCGGACAGGATGGACGGACTGTTCACCCACAGGCTGCTGGGTCCGGTTATAATGGCTGGAGTGATTTATGCCATATTTTTCATCACCTTTAAAGTGGGTGAGATCCCAATGGGTTGGCTGGAAAGTCTGTTCGCCCATGCAGGATCCGCAGCCGAAGCCCTCATACCCGGAAGCCTGGCCGCATCACTTGTTGTGGACGGAATTATCGGCGGTGTGGGGGGTGTTCTCGGATTTGTGCCGCTTATCGCGCTGATGTTTCTCATGATATCTTTTCTTGAGGATTCCGGGTATATGGCCAGGATGGCGTATATGCTGGATCGGGTCATGCGCGTTTTCGGGCTTCACGGTTCATCAGTGATGCCTTTTATCGTGTCAGGGGGAATTGCAGGGGGGTGCGCAGTGCCGGGCGTGATGGCCGCCAGGGTCCTGAGAAGTCCCAAAGAGAAGATAGCCACGGT
>JAWLES010000290.1:0-2640 GCA_041685935.1 Desulfobacteraceae bacterium
GCCGGAACCGGTCACGTCGTGTGCCCGGTAACCGACCGGCATTTAAACCCGCCTCAAGTTACACCGGATCATCTGCCGCCTCTGGCCTGGAATTTTCAGCACGTAAAAGGATATACTGTTCCCGGCGATTTCTTCCGGTGGGGATTTTTATTCTTTTGGTATTTTTCGCGGTGCCTGCTTCATCCGCCGGCCAGGGAACTGCTGCGCTGCTTGGCCGCAGTGACGGCACGATATTATATGAAAAGGATATCGACCGGCAACTGGTTCCCGCATCCATTCTGAAGATTGCAACTGCACTTGCAGCTTTTCATTATCTTGGCGAAGATTTTAGGTTCAAAACAGAAGCCGGGTTTGAGAAATCCACTCATACCCTGTATGTAAAAGGATTCGGGGACCCTCTGTTCATTTCAGAGCAAATACGTAAGTTCTGCAGGAAAATTGCTGCAAAGCTTGATGATCTGAATATCGGCAGAATTGACAGGATCGTGCTGGACAACTCCTTTTTTGCCGGCAAAATTGCAGTTCCCGGCAAAGGCGGATCTTTAAACCCTTATGACGCTTCAACCGGGGCTTTATGCGCCAACTTCAATACTGTTAATTTCAAATGGGATTCCTCAAGGCAAACTTATGTGAGTGCCGAGCCCCAGACACCGCTTCTAGAGTTTGTCATGGAAAAGGTCAGGCAAACCGGTCTTAAAAAAGGCAGGATCGTGCTGGACCTGGAGGAAAGCAGGCTATACCCCGGTTTTCTGATCAGGCACTTCCTAGAGGAAAACGGGATTCAGGTGAAGAGGAAAATTTTACCCGGTAATATGCCTGACAGTCTGTCCGTCAATCTCACGTACCGATCCGAATTTCCGCTTACCACCATTGTTCGGAAACTTTTGAAATACTCCAACAATTTCACTGCAAACCAGCTGGTTCTGGCGATCGGGGCCCGTGAGGCAGGGCCGCCTGCAACTTTGGAAAAAGGAGTCAGGGCTGTATCAGGTTATCTTACATCCCTGCCCGGCCTGGAGCAGGTCAAGCTGGTTGAGGGCTCGGGAATTTCCCGGGAAAACAGGATCTCGTGCAGGGAAATGCTCTTGGTTTTAAAAGAGTTCAAGCAGTATCACCGGCTGATGAGAAAGGAGGGAAACGAATATTTCAAGACAGGGACACTTTCAGGTGTAAAAACCAGGGCCGGGTTTTTCAAAGGAAAGGACAATACGCTTTACCCGTTTGTGATCATGGTCAACCGGAACGGGGGGCATTATCACGCTATAAAACAAAAATTTGCCGAAATGGTAAAAAACCTGAACTAATATTTTCCCCGTTCGATGTAGGCGTACGCGCTGTGGTTGTGGATGGATTCGAAATTCTCCGCGCTCACGGAAAACCAGGTGATGTTGTCATCCTTGAGCAGGGAGCCTGCCACCTCTCTTACAGTATCCTCCACAAACATGGGGTTGTCATAGGCGTTTTCCGTGACATACTTTTCATCGTCCCGTTTGAGGACCGAAAAGAGTTCACACGAGGCTGATTTTTCAACTATGCTGACGATATCCTCTATCCATATCAGTTTTTTAAACCTGGTGCTGACCAGAACTTCGCCGCGCTGGTTGTGGGCTCCGTATCTGCTGATTTCCCTGGAGCAGGGGCAGACCGACGTAACCGGCACAGCCACTTTGAGAACAAGGTCCCTGTGCTTATCAGGGCCTGATGATCCCGTGATGGTGCAGTCGTAGTCCATCAGGCCTGTGGTTCCGGATACAGGGGCTTTTTTGTTGATAAAATAGGGGAATGAAATTTCTATATGGGATGATTCCGCATTCAGAGAGAGCTTCAAATCCTTCAGGATGTTTGTCATGGATTCAAGTGACACCTGTCTTCTGAACATGTCCAGCATCTCTATAAACCGGCTCATGTGGGTGCCCTTCTGCTGGTGCGGCAGGTCCACGTACATGCTGATCCTGGCAACGGTGGACTGGAGACCTTTTGTTTTATCCAGCACCTTTATCGGATATTTCAGCTCTTTGATACCGACCTTGTCAATGGGGATATTCCTGTCATCCGGCAGGCTTTGGATGTCAATCATAGTGTGTGCTCTAAAAGATATTGGTCAGATACATTGCCCATGGCACTGAAAATATTACCCTTTATATGGCTGCTCTCCTCATACAGTTCGTTGAGGAGTCTGCGGACTCTTCTGCGTTTTGTCGAGGGTTCGCTCGGGCAGGAATGCCTGAACTCGGGCAGTTGTCTGTCCTTATGGAACCGTCTGATTTCTTCTTTTTCAAGGTAGCAAAGCGGCCGTATGATCCTGAAAGTGTCCTGAAAAAAGGGCTGGCTGGGTTTCATTGTGCCGATCCTGCCTGAATACAGGATGTTCATGAACAAAGTTTCAATGATATCATCCTTGTGATGTCCAAGTGCAATCCTGGAGCACCCCTCCTCTTTTGCGATTTCAAAAAGGCGTTTTCTTCTCAGGCGGGAACACAGAAAACACGGGTTCTCCGTGTTTTCTTCCGTATGGGCGTATACACCGAAACCGGTGGATTCGATCCGGATATCCTCGAAGTTTTCTTTGACATAAGTTTCAAGCTCATGTGCAAACGAGTTTTCAAACCCCGGATCTATATACACCGGCAGAATGGAAAA
>JAWLES010000291.1:0-2632 GCA_041685935.1 Desulfobacteraceae bacterium
GAGGCCGGGAAAACCGCGGTTTCCCGGATACGATTCACCACCGTGCCTTTCAGGGGATCGATTTCAGATATCTCCTCGATGGTGTCCCCGAAAAAATCCACCCTAAGGCCCAGCTCCTCCTCGTAAACCGGAAAAATCTCCACCCGGTCCCCCCTGACCCGGAAAGTACCCCTGTGAAAATCCATGTCGTTTCGTGTATACTGGATATTGACAAGGTTTTTCAACAGACGCTCCCTGGAGATCTCCATATCCCTCTCCAGGTGCACCCTGAGCCCGAGGTAGTCTTCAGGCGCACCAAGACCGTATATGCAGGAAACACTGGCCACAACCACGACATCCTTCCTTGACAGCACCGCCCTTGTGGCGGAATGGCGCATTCGGTCGATCATGTCGTTGATGGACGCATCCTTCTGGATATACGTATCACTGGAGGGGATATACGCTTCAGGCTGGTAATAGTCGTAATAACTCACAAAATACTCCACCCGGTTATGCGGGAAAAGTTCCCTGAACTCGTTGTAAAGCTGGGCTGCAAGGGTTTTGTTGGGTGCGATGATCAATGTCGGCTTTTCCACGCGTTCAATGATGTTGGCCATTGTAAAGGTCTTGCCTGAGCCTGTAACCCCGAGCAGCACCTGATGGGGGACATTCCCGGTCACACCTTCGGAAAGATAGTCAATGGCTCCGGGCTGGTCACCCGTGGGGGTAAATCCGGATTTCAGCGTAAACAGTCCCATATATTTCTTTTACATCTTCATATCATACGTTTAAATGCTTGAGCTTATCACAGGTTATATGATAATTATTATAATTCGATTTGGCAAACAATTAAACAATTACAGGACTGGTTGACGGATGGAAGAGCAGGTTACAAAAGGGCATTTTATACAATCCATTATTGAAGAGGATGTAAAAAACAACAAAAATCAAGGCAGGGTTATAACACGGTTTCCTCCCGAGCCCAACGGCTATCTTCACATCGGCCATGCAAAATCCATCTGTCTGAACTTCAATATGGCAAAACTGTTCAACGGCAGATGCAACCTGCGGTTTGACGATTCCAATCCTGAAAAGGAAGAGCAGAAATACATCGATTCCATTGTCTCCAATGTAAAATGGCTTGATTTCGACTTTAACGATACCCCGCTTTTCGCATCTGATTATTTTGACAGGCTGTACGGATACGCTGTCCGGCTTATCGAGAAAGGCAAGGCCTATGTATGCAGCCTGCCTGCGGACCTGATCCGTGAATACAGGGGCACACTCACCGAGCCCGGTAAAGACAGCCCTTACAGGGACAGAAGCATTGAGGAGAACCTCGAGCTTTTCACCCGGATGAAAGACGGGGAATTTGACGAAGGAGCACACTGTCTAAGGGCGAAAATCGACATGGCCTCCCCGAACATCAACATGCGGGACCCTGTGATCTACCGGATCAAGAAAATGCCTCATCCCCGGACCGGAGACAAGTGGAAGATCTACCCCATGTACGATTTCACCCACTGCCTGTCCGACGCCATCGAAGGCATCACCCATTCCCTCTGCACCCTGGAATTCGAGGACCACAGGCCGCTGTACGACTGGATACTGGACGAACTGGAAACCGAGTGCCATCCCCAGCAGATCGAGTTCGCCAGGATGGACATCAACTTCACAGTGCTCAGCAAGCGAAAGCTGAAGCGCCTTGTGGATGAAGGGCATGTGGACGGCTGGGACGATCCGAGACTCCCTACCCTCGAGGGCATGAGAAGAAGAGGTTTTACCCCGGACTCCATAAAAACCTTCTGCAGCGCAATCGGCATCAGCAAAAAGGTAAGCCGGATCGATTACGGGCTTCTGGAAAACTGCCTGAGAAACGACCTCAACGAAAAAGCTCCCAGACGGATGGGGGTTTTAAACCCGCTTCTGGTGGAGATTGAAAACTACCCTGAGGGGGAATCAGAAGAGCTGACCGCCCTGAACCATCCCCAGAAGCCTGAAATGGGACAACGAAAAGTCACCTTTTCCGGACGGATCTACATAGAGCGGGACGACTTCATGGAAGATCCGCCCAAAAAATTCTTCAGACTGGCGCCGGGACGGGAAGTCAGGCTCAGGTTCGCTTACTTCATCACCTGCAGAGCCGTGGAAAAAGACCCGGAGACCGGTGAAATCACAAAGCTGATCTGCACCTATGATCCGGATACCAAGGGCGGGGACGCGCCCGACGGCAGAAAGGTGAAAGGGACGCTCCACTGGGTGGATGCCGATGACTGCATGGAGGCTTCGGTTCACCTTTACGACCGGCTTTTCATGACTGAAAACCCGGAAGAGAAGGGCCGGGATTTCACCGAAAACATCAACCCGGCTTCCCTGAAAGTGCGAACCTCATGCAAGCTGGAAAAAAACCTTAAAAACGCTGAACCTGAGCAGGTATACCAGTTCGAAAGACTCGGCTACTTCTGCGTGGACGCAAAAACAACCTGTAAAAATGACCTGCCCGTGTTCAACAGGACCGCCACCCTCCGTGACTCCTGGGCCAAAATCCAGAAAAAGCAGAAAAAATAAGGGAATCCAGGGCGATCGTACGAAATCATTTCCGTCCATTCAAGCCGGCTTTCGGGCCGTTCTCCTGAACTGATAAGGTTGCATG
>JAWLES010000292.1:0-2621 GCA_041685935.1 Desulfobacteraceae bacterium
GCTGTTTTTCCTGTTTAATCCGGGGGGCGGTTTTTCCCTGTGGTCGGTTTTCTGCCATTGGTGTCTGATGTCCTTGTTGGTTCCGTTCCGGAAAAACAAATGTGTTTCCCGAAGCAGTGGTTCATTGCTCCAGTGCCAAGCGTGAAAACGCTCTCAACTTAAGGTCTATTGATATTTTACTTTTGGAATGGTGTCAAGGTGAATTATCAGTCCGGTTTTAGGAGACCGGGCTCATCTTCCCGGGGCAGGGCAGAGTACCTGGGGGTAATCCGTAAAGATGCCGTTTACCCCGAGCTCCATAAATCTGCCTGCCTGCTTTGGGTTGTTGACCGTATACACGTTCACTCTTTTGTTCAATCGGGCAAGCCTTGTCATGACCTTTTTATTGATAAGAGCCTTGTAGATGTTAAAGGTGTCAAAAGGAGTGTAAGGGTGAAACGCCTTGTCAAGCATTCCGGGGGAAATCAGTGCCTGGACCCTGATTTCCGGCGCGGAATGCTGAATTTCTTCCAGCCATTCATGGCAAAAGGAGGAAATTGTCACCAGTTTCGGGGATATACCGGTTTTGCGGATTGCGGCAAGAACCTTTTCAGTGATTGGAAACGCAGGTTCAGTGTAAATGGTTTCCTTGATTTCAAGGTTCACGCCCCGGCCCCATTTTTTGGTAAAAAGAAGCGCCTGTTCCAGCGTGGGAATCTTTTCGTCTGCGTAGGATTCGATGTCGGCCCTGGTTATAAGTCCCTTTCGAATTGTGCCGAAGGGATCGGCTTTTATGAACGGCAGGCCTGTATTGAGTTCGGAAAGCCGGGCAAGGGTAAAATCAGCCAGGCGATAGGTAGGGGATTCCGGAAATACGGTTTTTGCATCGGTTGTTCTTTCAAGTGTTTGATCATGGAACAGTACCAAATGACCGTCCCGGGTCACGGATACATCTGTTTCCCATAAATCCGCACCTGCTTCAAATGCTTTTCCGGCGGCGGAAAGGGTGTTTTCCGGGGCGATGCTGCGAGCGCCCCGGTGGGCTATGATCTTCACTCCTGCGGAATATTTATCTTTCATCAATAGGGGTGTAAGATGCTTTCGGGATGCCTGTGTAAACCTGTCTGGGCCGGCTTATCTTCATTTCGGGGTCGATAAAATCCTCCCTCCACTGGGCGATCCAGCCGGGAAGCCGCCCGATGGCGAACATAACCGTGAACATGTTGGTGGGGATGCCTATGGCGCGCAAGACGATTCCTGAATAAAAGTCCACATTGGGATAGAGGTTTTTTTCCCTGAAATAGTCATCCGTGAGAGCGGCCTCTTCAAGCTCCATGGCTATGTCCAGCATAGGGTCCTTGCGTTTCAGCTTTTTGAGAACCTTGTGGCACATCTCCTTCATGATTTTGCCCCTCGGGTCGTAGGTTTTGTAGACCCGGTGTCCGAAGCCCATAAGTCTGAAAGGATCTTCCCGGTTTTTGGCCTTTTCAATGACCTCGGATGTACTCAGGCCGCGGTTGTGGATCTGCTCGAGCATTTCAATCACCGCCTGGTTGGCTCCGCCGTGCAGCGGGCCCCAGAGGGCTGCGATACCTGACGAGATGGCTGCGTACAGGTTCACCTTCCCGCTGCCAACCACCCGGACCGCAGTGGTGGAACAGTTCTGTTCATGGTCTGCATGAAGTATCCAGAACACATTGAGAGCCCGGACGATATCTTTGTCAATACGGTACGGGATCACCGGATTGTCGAACATCATGTGAAGAAAGTTGGCGCAGTAGGAGTACTTGGGGTTGGGGTAGACAGGATGCTCTCCCCTTGAAAACTTGTAGGCCATTGCCGCCATGGTGCGGACCTTGGATATCAGTCTGAGAAAAGTCTCCTGCATATCCTCTTCCCTGTCCACAAGTTCGGGATGGAAACTTCTCATGGCATTGACCATTGCCGAAAGGATACCCATGGGGTGGGCTCCGGCAGGGAAATTCTGGTAAAAGTATTTCATGTTTTCGTGGAGAAGGGAGAAATCGTTGAGCATCACCCTGGTTTGGGTGAGCTCTTTACGCGTGGGCAGTTTGCCCGTGATCAGCAGAAACGCGGTCTCAACAAAAGTGGAGTGCTCTGCCAGCTCTTCAATCGGAATTCCCCTGTATCTGAGGATTCCTTTTTCCCCGTCCATGAAGGTGATGGCGCTTCTGCAGCTTCCGGTGTTTCCGTACCCGGGATCGAATGTGATACACCCGGTCTCCTGTCTGAGCTGCCTGATATCAATGGCTTTGTCTCCTGTGGAGCTTTCGATGATCGGCAGCCTGTACTCTTTTCCCTGAATGGTTAAAACGGCATGATCGGTCATGGCGCATTTTTCCCCGATTAATTGTTACGCTTCCCCCGGAACCGTGTAGGTGGTGCAGGATCCCTGGGAGCAGTTTCTCTCCTGCTTGGAGGGAGCGGCACCCTTGGAGCCTTTGGCTCCGCCCATTTTGTAGTTCGTTGTGCTCACCACCCTTTCAAACTGTTCCGATGCGCACTTGGGGCACTTGACTTCACTTTCGTCGGATGAGTTTTTGGCGATTACCTCGAAAAATTCTTCACATTTGGTGCATTTGAATTCATATATCGGCATATTGAAACTCCTTTGCTTGGAA
>JAWLES010000293.1:0-2617 GCA_041685935.1 Desulfobacteraceae bacterium
GGCGGGCAGTTTTTTCATGTATTCGCGCATGGCATAAAGCACGTCTTCTTCCTTTTCAAACACGAACCTGAAAAACCCGGTTTCATCATGGTGGATGTCAACCGTTCCGGGAGGGGTGGCCTGGTTTTTTTTGGCCGCCTCGATTAGTTCCCGCGCGGACTCGGTGTCAAAATATCCTTTTGGGCTCATGCCGCTTACAATGCCGGCCCCTCCCACTGCTATGTTGCAGTTCTGGTGTGCAAAAAGCACGGCGGGGCTTATGCCCTGGTATCCTCCGCCTGCCGGGTTGGTGCCGTATATGCCCGCAAGTACGGGGATGCCCATCTGTTCGAGTTCGGCATGCCTGAAAAAGGTTGTGCCCGAACACCTCCGGCCGGCATAGAACTTTTCCTGCTCCGGCAGCTTGACCCCGCTGCAGTTTACAATCCAGACAAGAGGAATGTTGAGCCGCTTTGCAAGGTCGGTGACCCGCAGGATGTTTTCAGGCTGTCCCGGCACCCAGGCGCCTGCAAGGTACTTGTTGTCAAAGCCTATCACCACGGCCCAGCGGCCGTTTATCCTTGCCAGGCCGTCTACCACGTTGGTGGTGCAGTCATCGTTGTCAGCCGGGTTATAGAGCATGTGCAGCGGTCTCCAGGTTCCGCTGTCCACCAGGACTTCCAGTCGCTGCCAGACCGTGAGCTGTCCCCTGGAATTGAGCTTTTCCTCCGGCAGGCCGAATTGTTTTATCTTATCCTTTTCCGCGCGAATTTGTGCCTCTTGCTGCCTGAGTTCATCAGCACTTTCACGGGTTTTGTCTTTTGCCTTGTCCTTGAGAGCCTTTCCAAGGACGTCCATGTTTTTAAAATATTTGTGCATGTCCTGACCTCACCCTTTAATTGCCCGGAGTTTTGTTTTATTCAAGGACCATCAAAATATCGTCTTCTTCCACGGAGTCGCCGGGCTTGACCCTTATTTCGCTTACACTGCCGTCCGCAGAGCAATAGACAGAGGTTTCCATTTTCATGGCTTCCAGGACAATGATTTCATCGTCTTCTTCCACTGTATCGCCTTGATTGACAAGTACTGATATCACCTTACCCGCCAGGGGTGCCTTTATCTGTTCCGACATAATTCCTCCGTAAATAATCAGGGTTGTTGTTAATCATGCAAAACACCGTATTTCTGATACGTATTGCATGAAAAGCCCGGGCTGTCAATTCAGCCCGCTGCCGGCTTTTTTCTTTACGGACAATTATATATTTGAAGTATGTCGTTCAGGTCAACAAAAAAAGAACGAGCGCTCGTTATTTTTATTGACATTAAAAAAATTCTTTTTTTAAATTATTATGCCGGTTAATATACAGGGTTTAATCAAATGCCACTGATTTGATAAAATACCGGCACAATATAATTTTTGCGAAACAAATAGGAAAGGATTTAAGGAATGGGAAACAACCGGGTGTCAATAGTCAGGTATGAAAAGCCTTACGAGTCGGTTAAAAAGGCGGTGGAACTCTGCGGAGGACTTGATCACCTGCCTGCAAACGCAAAGGTGTTTATCAAGCCCAATATAGTGTTCTGGACCATGGCCTGCGAATTTCCCAAGTGGGGCGTTATAACCACGTCACGTGTGATTGAAGACATTGTGATTCTTTTAAAAGAGCGCGGAATCAACGATATAACCATAGGCGAAGGCATTGTTTCGGATCCCAAAGACAAGGAAACACCGGCCCACGCATTTGAAACACTCGGATACAAAAAGCTGGGGGAAAAATACGGGGTGAAAAGCCTGGCCATAATGGAGCGGCCCTTTGAGGAAGTGGATTTGGGCGACGGGATAACACTGAAGTTCAACACTGATATTTTAAACAGCGACTTCGTGGTGGATCTTCCTCCCATGAAAACCCACAATCAGACCATTGTCAGCCTGGGAATAAAGAACCTGAAAGGAACAATAGACATCCCTTCGCGAAAGAAGTGCCACAGCGCTGATCCTGAAAAAGACTTGAATTTTCACGTGGCAAAGCTTGCAGATAAAATGCCGCCCATGCTCACCCTCATCGACGGAATCTATACACTGGAGCGGGGCCCGGCATTTGACGGGAAAATGCACAGAAGCAACCTGCTGGTGGCATCCCCTGACATTTTATCCGCTGATCTTGCGGGGACCCGACTGCTGGGACATGATCCATCGCAGGTGCCGCACCTGGGATACGCTGCTCAAAACCGCGGCAGGCCGGTTGACCTTTCCGATGTTGAGGTTGTCGGAGAAAGCATAGAGGATGTGGCTTCATACCATCAAAACGATGTGTCCTACTGCATGGAAGAAACCAGGGAAATGCCGGTGCCGCTTGCCAAGCAGGGAATCGACGGCCTGTTTTACCGGAAGTTCGACGACACCATGTGTACTTACTGCTCCGGTTTAAACGGGCTGGTTCTCACCGCCATCAGGTATGCATGGAAAGGCGAGCCGTGGGACAACGTGGAAGTGCTCACCGGAAAGTCAATGGAGCCCACCCCGGGCATGAAGGCCACTATCCTGCTCGGCCAGTGCATGTACCAGAAAAACAAGGATCATCCCGATATCCAGAAAATGATCGCTGTGAAGGGCTGTCCGCCGAAGCCGAAAAATGTT
>JAWLES010000294.1:0-2591 GCA_041685935.1 Desulfobacteraceae bacterium
GTACAAGCGAGGCAAGCCTGCTGCTTTCATCTTCCATCCAGGCCAGGGATTCCATATCAAACAAGAGGTTTTTCAGGCTCTTCTTAAGCCGGGTCGGCTCAACCAGAATCAGCCATCCTGTACCGTAAGGATCTGTGTTGGCAGGTTCGGGGTTTTTTGTAATTTCGGGGTTCAATGCCACCACGATCCCTTCCACCGGGCTTAGACACTCCGCCCTGAAACCCTCTCTGGAAAAGGCGCACCCCGGCTCTCCCTGGACAACTGTGGACCCGAGTTCAGGTAAAATGAAATCGTCAAGTTTTCCGACAAGCCTTGTTGCAAAGTCATCCAGCCCGATTCTGACACGGCCGCCGTACTCTATCCTGGCCCAGACATGGCCCCTGTGATAGTAGTAGTTCCGGGCAAGACTGAACCCCCCTGCATACTCTTTGCCTGTCCTGCTGCCTGAATCGCTGTAATCGGCCTGCTCCATCATCTGATGATAGGAACAGGAGGCACAGTCATAATTGTTGGTGCAGTATTTGGACGACACCCGTCCGCTGAGCATATGCCTGCACTTGCGCTCGGATGCCGGGGTGACCGTCCGTTTGTCCACAGGCACGTGAAGATGGCATGCAGGGCCGTATGCATAATCTTTGCGCACTGCTGTTTCCTGCATTTTTTTATCAATCGGACAGTTTAAACAATTAAACGCATTGATGCAGACTCTCGGACTGATTACTCCGGCTTTCGCCCATACGCACTGATTAGACGTCATGTCGAATACCACCGGTTTTAATCCGGATGAGGTATCTTCGGCCTTGTTTTTCATGATACACCTCCATGGGGTTCGGGTTACGGTTAATAAGCCTTTTATTATTATCCATTACATGAACCGTACCAGCCCGGATAGAGTAAACAAAATCAATCATCTCTCCTGAAAGACAAGGGTTTGGCGTATGGACTCCATTCAGGCGGGGGGTTGAAAAAATACGAAATGTGAGGCTTTTTGCAGCATTGACGGAAAAATAACTCTTCTATCCGGCGAAATCGTTTGCACTGAAAGAGCTCCGGCGATTGTGGCATTCCGCATCAATGCAGTGGTATTCTGCAGCATAAGAATATAATGGAAAATTACAGGAAGGAGGATAGCTCTTTTTCCATCCTGATCAGGTTTCTCACACCGTGGTAAAGGGTTTGAATACAGTCTGTTTCAGTGATTCCGAGCCGTTTTTTGTTGCTGATATCAAAGACCGAATCACGGACATCTGTCTTTTCACCCCCGGTTCCTCTGACCTGAAGACCGGCCTGTTCAGCTGTCCGGTACAGCTTTTCCCGCTGCCGGTCAAGCATGGGAAGCCGGATATGGACACCTGCCCTCATGGCGGTTCCGATATTGGAAGGACAGGCTGAGAGGTAGCCGTATCTTGAATCTTTGGCAAAAGCGATTCCGGTTTCCAGGAAAGAGAGAATGTCAGCAAGGCGGTTGAACACGCCGGAAAGGTTGGATCCCTCTTCCATGGATATGATTCTGAGATGATCCTCTTCATGGAGCCATATGACCAGTTTGAGGTCAGAGGATAAAAATACTCCCCTTGCTTCTGGAAAATCCCGGTTTATTCCCGCGGATTCCTGAAACCTGTCCCCTTTTCCGAACATTGGAAATTTCCTGCAAAGCTTTTGAAAATCGTTTTTTGAAAGATCCCCATAGGATATATATCTGCTGTTTTCCAGGACCGGGTGTCCGGAGAGGGCATGCAAAAAGAGCCGCTCCACTTTTCGTCTGGCGGAAAGGGAAATAAACGGGGTGAACGCGAATCCTTCAAGATTTCTGGCCGCTCTTACGCGGGTGGATACGATGTACCGGTTTTCCGGGTCCGGATCCTCGAGTGCGGCAGTAGAAAGGTCGGACACATGCCGTCTGTCGTTTGAAAACCGGTGGTACTCGTTGATCATCGGGTTAAAAATTTCCGTGAATACCTGGTAGGTTTCCGCATCCCCTGCGTAAATGCCCACGGAACTGTCAGGGTTTTCCCGCCCGGACCGGATTGCGTCATACAGGGTGAATCCGTTGACGGTCTTCCTGGATTTGAGTTTTTCAAATAATTCCGGTGTAAGGTGTTTTTCCAGAAGGGAGCCGGTATGGGGGATTCGGGGCTGATCGCTCATTTATTAAATGTGGAAGCCTGTGTGGAGATGCCCCTTGCCAGAAGAGTCCTGATTTCATCAAGTATCCGGCAGTTTTCCCGGCATTCCGGCATATATTTCTGATATTCGCATTCAATACAGGGGCTTTTTGTCAAATACCCGACTTCAAAATCAAACAGATCTCTTTTTACTGGCTCTTTCATTGCTTTCTCTCTTCGGTTCCTGTCAGGTTTGAATTTACCAGACCGGGACATCGAAGTCAATGGTGCTGAATGCTCGTGATCCTTTATGCCCTGAATCCAACCCTTGCAGGCAACCGGATTAATCTCGGGGCGCGGATGCT
Source organism: Desulfobacteraceae bacterium (assembly GCA_041685935.1). GTDB lineage: Bacteria > Desulfobacterota > Desulfobacteria > Desulfobacterales > Desulfobacteraceae > JAIPEK01. The sequence goes on from JAWLES010000294.1 coordinate 2,471, forward strand.
TGCGGAACGGTTAAAAGGAGGAGAAAATTAGCTTGTAACCTTTCAAAAAGAATGATACGTGTTTATGACTAGAATCATTGTTTATCAGTGAACAAAGGGAGGTGGTTTTTGGCTTCTGAAT
>JAWLES010000295.1:0-2587 GCA_041685935.1 Desulfobacteraceae bacterium
AATTTTAAGATATTGGACAGATTTTCTTTCTGTGGTATGTATGCGTTGAAGAAAGAAACCCCTTTACATCGGGAGGCACGAAAATAGAAACTACCAGCTATAACAATCAGGAGCCAAAAACTCTTCCCAACCTTTTCCAGCCGGTTTCTTTCGGGGGCATCCGGGCGAAGAACCGCATTTTGATGTCAGCCATGAGCATCAACTTCGGGGTGGATCAAAACGGGTATGTGGAGGATCAGCTGATCGAATACCTTGCCAGGCGGGCCGAAGGCGGGGCCGGGATGATTTTGGCGGGCGGCGGCAACATCCACCCGGACGGCATGGAACTGCCTGATCTGCCGAGACTATGGGAGGACGGCTGCATCAACGGCCTTGAACGCCTGGTTCAAAGGATCAGGCCTTTTGACACCCGGATCGGCATGCAGCTCATGCACGGGGGAAGACAATGCTATCTCCCGCAGAAAGTGGCTCCTTCCGCCATTCCCGCTCCTGCCGTAGTCAAAGGAGAGGTCCGGGCACTCACTCAAGAGGAAATCACCGAGATTGTCAACTGCTTCGGAGATGCCGCCAGGCGGTGCAGGGATGCCGGGCTTGATTTCATCGAGCTTCACGCGGCCCACGGCTACCTGATCAACCAGTTCATGGCAAAAAATTCCAACATCAGGGAGGACGAATACGGCGGCTCCTTTGAAAACCGGACCCGGTTTCTGTTTGAAATCATGGAAAACGTGAAGGAAAAAGCGGGCGCCGACTTTCCCGTGGGCGTGCGGGTCAACGGTAACGACTATATCCGTGACGGATGGACCCTCGAAGACACACTCAGGCTCGCCCCGATGCTGGAGAAAACGGGAGCTGCCTATCTCCACGTGTCCGCCGGGGTATACGGCTCCACGGAACTGACCATACCGTCCATGTACGTCAAGCAGGGATGTTTTGTTCATCTGGCAAAGAAGATCAAAGAGAAAGTCTCCATCCCGGTGATCGCGGTCGGCAGGATCAAGGATCCGAAAATGGCCGATCGGATACTGGCGGATAAGGATGCAGACATCGTTGCAATGGGACGCCCTCTCCTGGCTGACCCGGACCTTCCTGAAAAAGCCCTGAAAGGAGAGCTTTCCCGTATCCGTCCGTGCCTCGGGTGCTGTCTCGGCTGCATTCACGCAGTACTGCAGCGGGAACCCGGCTCCTGCGTGGTCAATCCGCAGGTCGGGCGCGAGTACCAGACCCGGAAAACCGCCCCTTCTTCCAGCCGACGCAAAGTCCTTGTGGCCGGTGCAGGCCCTGCCGGACTCGCCTGTGCCAGAAGTTTTGCCCAGAAGGGCAATTCCGTGACAGTATGCGAAAAAGGGGAAACCGCAGGCGGCCTTCTTTCCCTTGCTTCCAAGGCTCCCGGCCGATCCGAACTCAACGACATCCTGGATTTCTTTCTGAACGAGCTTAAAAGACTTTCCGTTCCCATCCGGTTCAACACCCCGCTTTCCGCCGACCTTCTCTGGGAAATCGAACCGGACCGGGTGATCATCGCCACAGGGTCCCTTCCGGACATGCCCATCATAAAAGGCCTTTTCCAGACCGGAATGGAGCTTGTCACCTGCGTGGAGCTTTTTGAAGCACAGCAGCCGCCTGTCAAAGGGAACAGGGTTATAGTGCTCGGCGGCGGCATGACCGCACTTCTGTCTGCAGATTTTCTGGGGGACAAAGGATACGAAGTCGTGGTGCTGAACCGTAAAAACCGCTTTGCCGAGGAGATGTCCAGCAATGACCGGTACTATCTCAGGGAGCGGCTGAAAATGAACAGCGTTCTCCTCTACAAAAATGCTAAAATCAAAAATTTTTTCAATTCCGGTGTTGAATTTGAAGTTGACGGCACGGCACATAATCTTGATAATTATGATACAGTGGTAATATCGGAGAAAATGAGTTCCATTAGGGATGCGGCTGAACCGGCAAAGAATTCAAATGCACGGATAGATTTCATCGGGGACGCCAAATCCCCCGGACACCTGATGTACTGCATCAGCGAAGCGGAAGAAGCGGCATGTTCGAATTAGATAACACGCACGCTCTTTCAGGCGAAATAAATGGAAAGTTCCCGGATAGAGGCAGCAGGCGATCCGGTATAACCTGGAAGCGGATTCAAATGCCGGTCGGTCACCGGTCACACGACGTGACCGGTTCCGGCATTTCCCTCGGAGAACCCCAGGATGGGGTTTGAGAATGAGCGGAAGGTTATACCGGATCGCCTGCTGCCGGGAAGATAGCTCGGACTTTCATATAACAGGAGACAGGAATGCTTAATATCAGTACCGATTATGACTTGATGATTCACAACATCAAAAAATCCCTTGCCGGCTACCTTGCCCGCTACCCGACGCTGAAGTCCCTCATTGTCGGCCTCTCCGGCGGTATTGACAGCGCACTGACCTGCATTCTGGCGGCGGAAACACTGGCGGACCTCTCCGGAGTCAGGCTTATCGGACGATCCATCCCGATTGAGACCAATACTGATCAGGAAACTGCCAGGGGTGAGCAGGTCGGCCGACTCTTCTGCGACTCATATGAAACACGCGACCTGACAGACGCCTTC
>JAWLES010000296.1:0-2580 GCA_041685935.1 Desulfobacteraceae bacterium
TCTGACCACCATCGGCATTTTTTCCGCCGTAACCATGCCCTATACACTGAAATTTCTCTGGTCTCCGCTCATGGACCGGTACGTTCCCCCTTTCCTCGGACGCAGACGGGGGTGGATACTCATAGCCCAGGTCGGCATTGTAATCACCATATCCGTTATGGGCCGGTTCAACCCGGAACACCACCTTTTCTGGATAGGAATAATGGCCCTTTCAATCGCGTTCTTCGGCGCCAGCCAGGATATAGCCCTTGACGCTTTCAGAAGAGAGTATTTGACGGATAAGGAGCTGGGATTCGGGACGGGTGTCTGGATGAACGCATGGCGGCTGGGCATGTATGTATCCGTGGGAATTGCATTTTTTCTTGCCGATTCCGGAGTGGACTGGGCATCCATACACCTTGTCCTGTCGCTGATGATGGTGACCGGCATCGTGACCACACTTCTGGTATCAGAGCCCAAGGTAAACGCCCCTGCCCCGAAAAACATCCGGGACGCGGTTATTCTTCCTTTTACTGAATTTTTCAGGCGTGACGGGGCCCTGATTGTTCTGGCCTTCATACTCCTGTACAAAATCGGGGACAACATGGCAGGAGCCATGAATATTCCCTTTATTCTTAAAATGGGGTTCTCCAAGACCGAATACTTCGTGATTGTAAAAGGAATCGGGATGATGGGTCTTTTCGGCGGTGTTCTTGTGGGAGGTGCCGTCATGATCCGGCTGGGAATTGCCAAATCATTGTGGACATTCGGAGTGCTCCAGGCGGTTTCAACCGCCTGCTTTGCATTCCTGATCCTGATCGATCACGACTCGAAGCTCTGGGCCGACCACAGAAACGCCGTACTGAGCATGGTGGTGGGATTCGAGTTTTTTGCCACCGGCCTGGGCCAGGCAGCCTATGCCACCTACATGGCCGTTAAAACCAACAAACAGTTCACAGCCACACAGTATGCGCTGCTGACAAGCCTGATGGCGGTCCCCGGTGCAGTGGCCGCGTCAGTGACCGGCTACATGGCCGAGCATATGGGCTGGATCAATTTTTACATCATATGCGCTCTTCTGGCAACACCGGGATTGCTCCTCCTTATACAAATCGCACCATGGCGGGCCACAAACGAGGAACTCGACGTAGATCACCGGTAGACTTTGAAACCGGCAGTCATTTCCTGTCCGGTATAACTTTCAGATGCACTTTTCTGCTTCTGGGCCCGTCAAACTCGCAAAAATAAATACCCTGCCAGGTTCCCAGGACAAGCTGTCCGTCCTTTAACACCAAGGTCTCGGACTGGCCGAACAGGCTCGTTTTGATATGGGCTGCGGAATTGCCTTCCATATGCCGGTAATCGGCCTCAAACGGCACGAGCCTCTCGGTTGCACGGAGGATATCTCCGGCCACTTCCGGGTCCGCATTTTCATTGACAGTTACCGCAGCCGTAGTATGCATGGAAAAGATATGAACCAGCCCGTTCTTCTCACCCAGACTTTTCAGGCTTTCCGTTACCTTGTCCGTGATATCCACCATCTGGGTCCTTTGATCCGTACGTACATATATGATCATCTGATCCCTCCGGTACCCGGGTCAAGCCCGGATTAAAAAAATTTCCTGGTGGAATGTAAATGATCCACCATATACTTCAGTTTGGCCTTTTTACTCAGCTCCTCGAGCATTTCATCCAAAGACTCCCTCTTGCACTGGAATATCTTGAAAAAGATCTCCCTGTATCCTTCCGGCGCATTTTCGTAAAGAGTCAATATGCTCCTGATCCTGCCGTTGTATTTCCGGATAATGTCGGCAAGCTCCTTGATTGATCCGGGTTCGTCCTTTGCGATCATTCCCATCTCGATGCCGAAGGCGCCGGCACCTGAAAGAGAGAGAAGCAGCTCGGTAAGCTCGGTCTTGGATATCATCCCGACAATATCGTTGTTTTTATCAACGACAGGAGCACCTGCAACTTTCCGGTGAAGAAGAATTTCAGTGGCCTCCACAATCGATTTATCCTCAGGGATGATCACCAAGGGCTTCGACATCACTTTCTTGATTTTCAGGCCGGAAATCGCATAGGCAAGCTCATGGGCATCCAGCAGAGTAGCATCCGACGGAGACGCCTTTTTGATGTCCCCGTTGGTCACGATTCCGATCAATTTGCCCTTCTTGGTCACCGGAAGAGTGGAGACCCCTTTTTCCTTCATGATCTTCATGGCGTCCACGATCGTGGATTCCTGGTCGATCGTGTAAATATCCTTTACCATCCATTCTTTAACAAGCATATGCCCTCTGTATATTCATGTTCAAACTGAAAAAGGGGGCGCCCTGAAGCACCCCCTTTATAAATCATCAAGACTGAAATAATGTTAAATCGCAGTCAGCTTACATGTTGGATCCTTCAGCATGACTCTGCATTTTAATCTCAACCTTTTCGGTAAGTCCCTCATAGTATTCGCGCAGAATATTAAGGACTTCCTCACGGCCGAAGTGATCGGGTACCGGCTCGCCTTCGGAAAGGGCCTTTCTCAGCTTTGTACCTGACAGAACAACCCTGTCGTCCTTGCCATGCGGGCAGGTCTTCATGGAAGCCATTCCG
>JAWLES010000297.1:0-2576 GCA_041685935.1 Desulfobacteraceae bacterium
GGTACAATGGTAAATCCCCACATCTGGCTGTTGGTCCCGGACGGGGCGGTTGTGCCCATCTTCACCAGATCGTTGAGGATATCAAGGTCCACGTGCCGGCCGGTAAAATTCCTGCAGGACCTGCGGGAGGCCATCAGGCTGAAAAGGGATGAAATGTCGAATTGTCCCGGCTTCATCCAGGATTTCGAGGATTTGAACGTGGCAAATTCCCACTGGGTTTCATCGATGGAGCCGACCGCGGCAGCCCCTTCCGGACACACCGCCATGCAGTGGCCGCATCCTTGTGAAATTTCTCCGGTAATCCGGGCTTTTTCATCAATGATCTCTATGGCGTCGGACGGGCAGACCCGGATGCATGCAGAACATCCTGTGCATCTGTCATGGTTGATGGAGGTGGTCACGTTTTCTCGGGTGTTCAATAGGAAAAATTCCCTGGTTTATTTTTCAGGCGGTAAGCAGTACATGATACGACCGTAATAGTAGCACATAATCCGCCGTGTTTACAACAGCCTTCAGGTGCGGTGTCAGTAACATATGATCTGTCCGGTTTATTACAGCTGCCGGGAGGCGGCATACGAGACGTACAGATGTGTTACGGGTGATTCGGTTCATGGGATTTGTTCCCGGCATACCACGGGAACAAACCGATTTACAATTCAGGTGAACGTGTTATGTTTGCAGTTCAGGTATTTTGCAAAGGAGCAGGGATTTATGGAATTGTTTGACTCGCACTGCCATTTGCAGGCGCACGGCCTGAAGAGCCGGATGGATGAGGTTATGGCAAGGGCACTGGAGGCGGGTGTCAGCCGTATGGTCTGTTGCGGAACAGCACCTGAGGACTGGCCGGATGTCCGGGAACTGGCCCGGTCTTATGATGCAGTCATTCCGGCATACGGGGTTCATCCGTTTTATATCGACCTTGCGCCGGATGGATGGGCTGAGATACTTCAATCATACCTGACCAGAGGTACCGCCTCCATCGGGGAAATCGGCATCGATTTCTTGAGAAAGGATATTGACCGGGAACTGCAGGAGACGATTTTCACCGAACAGCTGGTCATGGCAAAAGAGATGCATCTTCCGGCATCCATTCACGTAAGGAAAGGGTGGGATAGCCTGATCCATATCCTCAAGCGCATCGGCCCCCTTGATCCGGGGGGTGTGATTCATTCATATTCAGGGTCGGCTGACATGGTGGAGGTGCTGGAAAGGTACGGGTTTTATATTTCCTTTTCAGGGGCGGTGACCAGGCCCGGTGCAAAGAAAGTGAAAAAGGCCCTGAAGGCGGTTTCCCCGGACAGGGTCTTGCTAGAAACCGATAGTCCTGATATCCTGCCCGGCATGCCGGGCTTTGATCGGAACACGGTTAACGAACCCTGCAATCTCCCTTTTGTGGCAAGGACGGCAGCGGAAATCTCGGGTGTAAGCACAAAAGAGTTTGCCCGAACGGCATTTGAAAACGGAATGAGGCTGTACGGCAAAGTCAGGGGACACCAGACAATAAAGGCCTCGGATTCAGGCCGGAAGTGATGAAAGGAACGATATAATGGAGTGGATACATCTTGGGATCGCCATTGTCACCGAGGTGGTGGGAACCCTTGCTTTAAAACCCGCATGCGGCTTTACAAAGCTTTGGCCGTCTGTGATGGTGGTGGTCGGCTACGGCCTTTCTTTTTATTTTATGTCCCTTGCCTTGCGGACGCTGTCAGTGGGACTGATATATGCCATATGGGCAGGGGCCGGGGTGGCCCTGATTTCGGTGATCGCCTGGGTGCTTTTCGGGGAAAAACTCGATATGCCCGCGATTGCAGGTATTGTATTGATACTGGCCGGTGTGATCGTGATAAAGGCGTTTTCCAATTCCGTGGTGCAATGAGCGGTTCTGAAAAGAAACAGGGGCGGGGATCGGCATGATCGTGCAGAAAATACTTCTTGTGGGGGTCGGCGGTTTTATCGGGTCGGTATTGAGATATCTTCTGGCCGGGTGGTCCCAGGCGCTTTTTAAAACACTGGTATTTCCGTTCGGTACGTTTGTCGTGAATGTGAGCGGTTGTCTTGTCATCGGCGCTCTGGCCGGCTGGACCGGCAATTTTCAGCTTTTATCCCCCCAGGCAAGATTGTTTCTTTTGATGGGAGTTCTCGGGAGTTTTACAACCTTTTCAACTTTCGGATACGAAACAATGGCCATGCTGAAAAACGGTGACCTTCCGTTTGCCTTGCTCAATGTATTCACACATGTGATTCTCGGCACAGGTGCTGCTTTTGCAGGGTTTTTTCTGACTTGCCGATTTTTTGAATGATATGAAGAAAGCTTTTGCACGTACGGAACAGCTGATCGGAAAGGAAGGGCTGCAGGTTTTGCAAAACGCCCGGGTGGCGGTATTCGGTCTCGGGGCGGTCGGCTCTTTTGCGGTCGAGGCCCTGGCCCGGCTGGGGGTGGGGTATTTGCGGATCGTGGATTTTGATACGGTGAATGCAACCAATATTAACAGGCAGCTTTACGCCCTTCACTCCACACTCGATGAGAAAAAGACAGAGGTGGCAGCCCGGAGAATACATGACATCAACCCGGACTG
>JAWLES010000298.1:0-2530 GCA_041685935.1 Desulfobacteraceae bacterium
TTTAAATATCTTCTTCGTCGGTCAAAACGAATTTAACCATATTTTGCTGAAAACCAACAACCGCGCGGTCCGGCAGCGAATCACCCTCAATTACAACATTGATCCATTCACCCCGGATGAAACCGGTACATATATACGCCATCGGCTCAAAATTGCCGGCGCCGTCAAAGATATCTTCACCTCAAAAGCGGTGCAGAAAATTCATCTGTATTCAGGCGGCTTTCCCAGGAGAATCAATATCATATGCGACCATTGCCTGCTGTCCGGATATGTCAATGACAAAAGGATTATTGATGAAAGCATCGTAACCGAATGCTCCCGGGAACTTGAAATCCCTCAGGAAGTGCAAAAAAGAGACTTGAATTCTTTTAATGAAGTCCGACAGCCCCCTGAAACAAATTTTCAACAGAAACCTGTTAAAAATAAAACCGGAATGAAAGTAATATTTGCAGTTATTTTATCCGCAGTGTTGATCCTGACCGGCCTTGGGCTGTACCAGCCCCGACTGTATGATAAAGGTATTCAGATAACTGACCAGTATTATTCACAGCTTGAAAAAGAGATTCTTGATTTTTTTGACAACAACGGTCCATCTGTGCAGGCGGAACAACATCAGGAATCAGTTGAAAAACAAATCCGTGAGATAAAGCACACGGCGGACCCTGAAATCGACACTGCAGGCGATTTTTCTGAAACAGAGCCTTCAAAAGGAAAAAGAGACCTTCACGCAGATAATTATCAAATACCCGGCTCCGAACCAGAGAGCCTGAAACCCGACTACTTGACATTAAATCAGGTGAATGATGATAAGGAAAATGACGGTAAAGGGGCAGAGGAGCCTCTAAAAGAAATCAGCCCACTTAAAAAGAAAAAGCTTATTCTACGGTTCAAGAACAATTCCAACGAATTCAGCGAAAAAGGAGAAAAAGAGATCAACAAGTTTGCAGACAAGCTTTTACAGTATCCGGATCTTGACATCATTGTTACCGGTTATACTGATTCAGCAGGTTATCCGAAGTATAATGTCAAACTTTCAGAATTCCGTGCCAATATTGTAAAAAGTTATCTGATGGGCAAAGGTATCGATGGCGGGCGGATTCATGCCCGTGGAGTCGGCAGTGAAAACTCTGTGGAGAGCAACGATACTGCATGGGGAAGAAAAATGAACCGGCGGGTGGAACTAAATGTTTACCAGAATGACAAGTGACCGGTCCTGATTTTGATTCAAGATTGCTTTTTTCCCGGAATCAGAATATCAAGATACGAACCTTTGCCGGAACCGGATTTTATGCTCACTTCCCCGTTCAGATTGTTCCGGATATAATCAAACTGTTCCCGGAGTTCGTCTGTATGCTGCATATCTCCTGAATCCCTGTAAATCAGGCAAAAGTTCCCGTCCACAACCGATGCATTAATGTGAATAGATTTGAGGGAAACATTTTTTAATTCATACGCAAAGGAATGATGTATAAATGCGCACATGAGATCGTACAATTCGTTCCAGTTTCCTGAAAATCTCGAGTCGTCGGGACAATGGCAGTTTATCTTGACATCTTTTGTTTCAAACACTTTAATGAGTTTTTCAAAAAGCAGTTTCACATCAATGAATTCAGGATCAAAAGGTACGGCGCTTTCCCCGTAAAGCGCATCCATCATTTCATCCTCAAGAGCAAATATCGTTTCCGAAAGTTTTTCAGGAAGCACAACCTCTTCGCCATTATCCCGGTCCAGCGTTCCCATTGTGAGTACGCCGTTTTTCTCTTGTATCCAGATGCCTTTTTCGATTAAAGGGCTCCCTTCTTTTCCAGGCATGGTACCCCTCCATTAAATACTTGTGATTCATTCAACAGGCTGACTTTATAACATGGTATATAGAATTGAAAAAAAACACAACCTCTATTTACTGCCATAGAACCCGGACCAGTCCGGCTTCAGGATCTCCATATCCTCGTCATGATTTTCCTGCTGATCCATTGATCCGTCCGTATCAAAAATATCATCAATATCAAACTGACTGCCGTTTTCATGTTCCTGCAGCCGGCCCAGTATCTCGTGAATATGATCCACCGTTTTTCCGGACAGATCATGATCATATTCAAGCGCTTTTCCAAATAAGGATTTTGCAGCGCTGATACGCCCCTGCCGATAATTCAGCATGGCCCTGTGATATTTTACAATTGCTTTATCCGGTGCAAGTTCCTCTGCGGTTTCAAACATCCATGCGGCCTGGGAATATGCTTTTTTATGATAATAGGCCCAGCCGAGCGTGTCCGCAATCGAACCATTTTCCGGCAATTTTTCATACGCTCTTCTGGCAAGATCAAGCGCCCGGTCAAGTTCGGTTCCTGACTCAAGGAGAAGCCATGCGAGATTTCCTGCGATTTCCCCTGAATCCGGCATATGCTCAATCGCCCTGTTCAAGGTTTCAAGGGCGGATTGTACTGAATCCCTCTCTACATACAAACCTGCCAGATCATTCCACCCTTTGCCGTACTGCGGATTCACTGACGTGCATCGGGTCAGAAGGTCC
>JAWLES010000299.1:0-2522 GCA_041685935.1 Desulfobacteraceae bacterium
TGTGCATCTCTTTTTTTCCGGTGAGGTGAAGCGCATGCTTGGGAAGCGCCCTGCTTGTACCTTCGATCACAAGGGGCAGGATATTTGCCTTCACTCTCTTTGCCAGGATGAAAGCACCCGGTTTGAACCGTTTCAGCTCCCCGGTGGCCGATCTGGTACCCTCAGGAAAAAGGAAAATCGAGCACCCCCCGGCAAGGAGTCTCTCGCATCGGCTCATCATCTGCTTCACGCTCTCCCTGTCTCCTCTCTTGAGTTTGACATATCCGTTCAGCATCATGTTCCATCCGATCACAGGTATATGAAACACCTCTTTTTTGGAAACCCACCGGAACGGATAAAACAGGTTGAACGCCAGAAGGATGTCCAGCTGGGACTGATGATTGGAAACAATCACATAGTTTTTAGATAAATCAAGCTTACCGGTCCCTGTTTTCCTGACCTTCCATGCAGGCATGCACCACAGGTAGAAAGAGGCCCAGAACGAGGAAAAAAGGCTCTGCACAATGCGCCTTTTGTCAAACGGAAACGTCAGAAGCCTTATCAGAAGCGCCACAACAAAAAAAAGCATCGAGGTTATGCTGATAAATACAAGGTACAGGCCTGACAAAAATTGGTTAACCACAATTCACCACCTGAATTCAGATCCTACAGCTCAAAAGGCGTGAGACTTTCATATCCCGTTTCAGTGACCAGTATGGTCTGCTCGAACTGGGCTGACAGGGACCCGTCATCCGTGACCGCAGTCCAGTTGTCATCCAGTACGTGCAGGTTCCTTGCCCCGAGATTGATCATGGGCTCGATGGTAAACACCATCCCGGGGGCCAGTTTAATCCCCTTTCCCTTTTTCCCGTAATGCAGCACCTGCGGCTGTTCGTGAAACCGGATGCCCACCCCGTGGCCCACGAACTCCCTGACAACCGAACATCCCATGGATTCGGCAAAACTCTGTATCGCCCAGCCGATATCACCCAGGGCCGCCCCGGGCTTGACCGTATGTATCGCCCGTTTTAAGGCCTCCTGAACGATATTCACAAGCTTTTCCCCTTCCGGGGTGGGGGTGCCCGCAAAAAAGGTCTTGCTGGCATCTGCATAGTAACCGTTAAGTACCGGTGTAATGTCCACATTCACAATATCTCCGTCCCTGAGAACCCGGTCTCCCGGAATTCCGTGGCAGACCACATCGTTAACGGACACACACACGCTTTTGGGAAATCCCCTGTAATTCAGTGGCGCCGGCACAGCCCCGGCCTTTACGGTCTCTTCATGGACAAGTTCGTTGATCATTTCGGTTTTGATTCCGGGTTCGATCATTGCTTCAACCTTGTCCATAATGGATAAAAGCAGCCTGCCGCACTCCCTTATGCCTTCTATCTGGTCCGCGGTTTTGATAATAATATCGTGCTTTTCCTTATACTCCTGCCGGATATCCATCTGCTTTTTATCCGCATGCATGCAGCACTTTTTATATTTTTTCCCGCTCCTGCAGGGGCACGGATCGTTGCGCCCGATTTTTCCGCTGTTTTCCTTATTTTTCATCATATGCAAATTCCTTTACAGATCCCCACAGGGAATGGGGAAAAGCCTTCTCAATCCCCACTTCCACGATCCGGCCCTGAACAGCCGTATCTTCCGAATAGAAATGAACAATCTTGTTTGTACCGGTCCTTCCGGTCATCTGCACCCGCCCTGGTTCTCCCTTTTCCGAAAGGGAGGTTTTGGAACTCTTCCCTTCCACCAGCACCTGCCTGGTCATGCCGCAAAGCCGGGCGTTGCTCTTTTCAGTATAGTATTCCTGAAGCTTCAAAAGGGCATTGAGCCTGTCAAGTTTCTCCTGTTCGTCGATATGCCCGCTGAATTTTGAAGCAGGAGCGTTCGGGCGGTCCGAATAGGAGAAAGCAAATATGCTGTCGAACTCGATCTCTCTTACCAGGTCAAGGCTCTTTTGAAAATCATCCATGGTTTCGGACGGAAACCCAGCAATAAAATCCGACGAGATGGCAATTTCGCCGCAAATGCGCCTGAGTTCGGATACCCGTTCAATATACCTCCTTGTTGTATAACCCCGGTTCATTTTTTTCAGAATCCGGTCGGATCCCGACTGGACAGGAAGATGGACATGAGGGCATACCTTTTCCAGGTCGTTTACTGCATGAATCAGCTCATCAGACAGGTCCTTGGGATGAGAGGTGGCGAACCTTATTCTTTTGATGCCGCTGATGGCGCTGATCATTTCAAGGAGACCGGGAAAAGAGGTTGTTCCCTCTTTTTGCCCGTACGAGTTCACATTCTGTCCCAAAAGCGTCACTTCCGCAACCCCCTGGTCGGCCAGGATCTCAATCTCCCTGACAATTGCCGCCGCATCCCGGCTTCTCTCCCTGCCTCTGACATAGGGCACCACGCAGTAGGTGCAGAAATTTTCACAACCCTGCATGATGGTAACGAACCTGGAAACCTTTTCCTTTTCAAGGGCGGCGGAGTCAGGCACTGATTCATAAATCGAGCTGCTGGAGTCAGTGTCCGCA
>JAWLES010000300.1:0-2509 GCA_041685935.1 Desulfobacteraceae bacterium
ATAAACGTCAGTGAAAATGAAGTTGATCAGGCAATAGAGCGGTTCAAGGAAAATCGCGGCATGACCAGGGAAGAGCTTGAAAAGGGGCTTGAACAGGACGGGATGACCTTTCAGCATTACCGTGAGAGAATCAGAAAGGAGCTGTTGAGGCCCAAGCTGATCAGCAGGGCGGTCAATTCAAAGGTGGTTGTCAGGGACAGCGAAGTTGAAGAGTATTACAATGAGCACAGGGACAGGTATGCAGGGGTAGGTACGTATGAGTTGAGAAACATCCTGTCGGAAAACAGGGAGAAGATCAACAGGGCCCGGTCCTTTCTGGAAGAAGGAGGGGACTTCAAAAAAGCTGCAGAAAAATTTTCCGAAGCTTCCAATGCGTCCGAAAAGGGCTATCTTGGGGAGTTCAAGGCAGAATCATTTTCCGACCAGATTAAAAAACATATTACATCCTGCAGCCCGGGCGAGTACACGGATATTGTAGAAACCGACAGGGGGTTTCAGATTTTTTATGTTGAAACCGAAAAAGAGTCCGGCGGAAAGAGCCTGGAGGATGCGCGGGAAGAGATTGTCGAAAAACTCTATGATGAAAAGGCCTCTGAGAAGTTTGATAAATGGATGAAATCTTTAAAGGAAGATTCTCACATAAAGACCATGCTGTAGCCGGACAGGGGAGCACCCATGAACAAGGACAGAAGCGAACTGCTGCTTGCCAGCATAAAACGTCTGCTCAGGCGGGGCGCCACAAAACAGCTGAAGAACATTATTAAAAAAACCCACATGGTGGATCTGTCAGGGGTCTTTCGTGAACTGTCCCCTGATAACCGCCAAAAGCTGTTTGATTTGATCGAGTCCCCTGAAGAAAAAGGAATCCTTTTTTCAAAACTTGAAGAGAGTACGTTTCTGGAGTTCGTGAAGACCATGCAGGTCGAAGATCTTGTGGATATCTTCGAACAGATGCCTGCTGATGACGCTGCGGAACTTCTCAACCGGCTTGATGAAGATACGTCCGATCAGATCCTCCAAAAGATGAAAAATGAGGACTCCACCAGCGTCGAGCACCTCATGAGTTACGGGGATGATACGGCAGGAAGCATCATGGTGCCGGACTTTGTTGCCTTGAGGGAGGACATGGGCGCAAGGGAGGTGATCGAGGCGCTTCAGAACAAGTACCTTGATGTGGAGATGCCCTTTTATATTTATGTGACTGACGAGTACGGCAAGCTTGTGGGGGTCAGCTCGCTGAGGCAGCTTGTGGTTGTCCATCCTGAAAAGCCGCTGAAAGAGTTTATGGCAACGGACCTGGTCACCGTCAAACCGTATATGGATCGGGAAGAGGTGGCCAAACTCGTTTCCAAGTACGACTATCTGGCACTGCCGGTGGTGGATGACGACAACAAGATGGTGGGCATCGTGACCGTGGATGACGTAATAGATGTACTGCATGATTCAGCCACCGAGGATATCCTCAGGATGGCCGGTGTGGGAGAGGATTTCGTGGAGACCCAGACCATCTTCCGCGGAACCCGTATCCGGCTGCCCTGGCTGTTTGCAAGTTTTCTGGGCGGGGTCGCAGCATTTTTCATTATCGGCGGGTTCGAAGAGAGCCTTACCAAATACACCAGCCTTGCCGCATTTATACCGGTGATCATGGGAATGGGAGGAAATATCGGCACACAGTCCTCCACCATCGTGGTGCGCGGGATCGCCACGGGAAAGATCAATGTCCGTGATTTCTGGCAGGTTGTGTCCAAGGAGCTTGCCATCGGACTGATTCTCGGCATCGTGTACGGACTGTTTATCGGGGTTGTGGCCAGCCTGGCCTACAGAAACGAAGTCTATTTTCTCCAGCTTGCCGTGTCTGTCGGACTGGCGGTTCTCGCCTCAATGTCCGTGGCCGCCCTTGTCGGTTCCACGATTCCGCTGTTTTTTGAAAAGGTGAAAATTGACCCGGCAGTGGCAACAGGGCCTTTTGTTACAACCTCTGTGGATATTGTAAGCGTGCTGTGCTACTTTTTTATCGCCACTGCACTTCTCGGGATTTAAGGCGGATTGGGAGAATATGGCAGGATTTACTTCAGACGCCATTTTGCTCAGGAAAATCGAATACGGGGATCATGATTACATTATCACGTTCCTCACCGAGAATATGGGCAAAGTGTCGGTGATGGCCAAAAATGCAAAAAAAAGTGTAAAGCGTTTCCAGGGAGCACTTGATCCGTTTTCAGTGATGAACATCGAATGTACGTATTCCAAAACCCGGAAAGATGCCCTGGCTTTTCTAATGAGCGCGCAACTGGAACAGCCGTTTGCAGATATCCGGACCGATGCCGTGAAAACCGGCTATGCAAGCTACTGGATTGAAATCCTAAATTCATATCTTGAGGCGGAAAAAGAGCAGGCTGAACTTTACAATCTTCTCATGGAATCGCTTGCCGCCCTGGACAAGGGATTGATCGCAAAAGAGGTTTTAAATCTGCTGTTTCAGATCCGGTTTATGACCATTGCAGGCTTT